>CBDVCK010000021.1:0-22316 GCA_965372465.1 uncultured Thermoplasmata archaeon
ATTTGGGAGTAGAATTAAGATTACCTGATCAGATTGAGGGAAAGGTAGTCGAAGGGAATTATTTGCATCGCTCGAATAGCAAATATTGTCCTACTTTTAAAGAAGAGATTTTCATTCGATATAATGGTGATGTATGTCCATGTAACATGATGAATCCGTATATCTATGGTAATATCAAACGATATAACCTCTTAGAGGTCCTTAATGGATATCACGCAAGGTTATTTTCCAAGATAGTAAACACGGAAAACAGACATCCATACTGTGAATTTTGTTATTACATCCGTTCATAATAAAAATCTAATCGATTGCAATTTCTTTTTCTTTTCCTTCTGTCTAAAAAACTCATACAAAATGAGATATTATATGTCTCGGATTGATTTCGGCTTGCCCTGAGACGGACGCATGTAAATCAGCTCTGAATAAGTCTTGCAGATAATTGACCGTTGTAAATGTTAAGAAAGAGAAATTATGGCAAATTTTTTCTCAATTCTTCATTTTCTTTCTTTCTTCTTTCAAATTCTTCGACTGTTACTATTGTTTCTCCACCAAAATGTTACGAATGTGCAAATCCAATTATCAATAATTTACAAACCATACATATTGGAATTCTCTTATCTTCTACCACATATTTGTTAACAGTTGCCCAATTAGGTTTTTTACTTACAAATTCATTTAGTTCAGCTTCCTTCTGGGCTGATTCATATTCATGTTTTATCTCATTGATCTGTTGAAGATATAATATACCTTCTTGTAATTTCTTATTATCTAATTCTGAAAAATATATATCCCTTCCGCCAATGTTCTTACTAATATTTCCCAGGGGTAAGTTTTCTATTTTTTTAACGATAGCTTCAAACTTATCTGGAGCTTTTTCTTTAATCTCTGTAGATGGAATATATTCTTGATTAATATCATTCCAAATATCATAAAGTGATTGTACATATTCATAATGAGTTTCCACTAACTCATTCAGAAAAGGAATTTTGGATTTAAATTGGTCTGGATTCTCAATAAAGAGCATGTAACCCATATCTTTAAAAACTTCTGGTATTTCATGGATCCATTTATTAGACTTATTTATAAATTCCTCGCTCGATTTTTTGATTTCGTTAATAGCATTTTTAAATTGTTTCACTTTTGGATCTTCTTCACCTAAAACAGAATTAATATCCTCCGAGCTACGTCCACATACCCAGCAATTATTTTCTTGATACATTTTATCTTCCTCCTAGTTTTAATAACCTTTCTAAAGAGGATATACATTTAATTTATATTTATACATTTTTCAAAAATACTCCCCTCCATCAAGAAAACCACCCAAAAAAGAGAAAAAGCGAATCTTATTGCGGTATAGAAAGTAATATCCTTTCTCATCAATACCCTTATTATTAATTTAAAAAATAAAAGATATATCTTATTTTATCCCCAACTCCACCATTTTTTTCACAAGAAATTTCTGTGTCTCTTCATCCTGTAGCAGCTTCGAGAACTTCTCATCCATCATCCTGATTTCTTCTTGCATAGTGACTGCGGTCTGAATGTCGAGAACACCGCCGCAGCGGGAGCAGAACTTGGATGTTGCCTTGTTTGTATGGTCGCATCGGGGGCATTTTCTGGGAGCAAGGGTGCTCTCGATCTTTTCTTCCTTTGGCTTCAGTCCTCTCATCTTCAGGACGGCTTCGTCCATGTCTCTCCCCGAAAGGTGTACATAGGTGGCCGGCATGTCCGAGCCTCTGACCCACCCAAGGTATTGGTTCATCTGGGCTTCGGTTAGATTTTTTGCCAAATAGGTGGCGCGGCTGTGTCGGAAGTTGTGGGGGTTGACCTTCTTATTTATTTTGGCCCTTTTGGCAACCTCTGTGAGCATCTTTCGGAATGATGCATATTCGAGCGCTTTGTCCCGCCCAACGGTACCTATACCAACCCATAGGGGGGCACCTGGGCTGTCTTTTTGAGGGTGATTGTTGAGCCAATCCGCCAGGTAGGGAGTTGAATCGATTAAGGGAACCCGTCTAGGACCGGTTTTTCCAACAAGCAGTACACGGGTTACATCCGTTTCAAAGACTACGTGCTTTATCTGCAAGGGAACCAGCTCGCCTATTCTGCACCCGGTTTCCCAGAGAACCGAGATTATGGCCCTGTCTCTTGGATGGCTTGCGGCCTCTATCAATTTCTTGATTTCTTCTTCAATGAGGAGCTCCTCCGGAAGCTTGTTGTTATTCCTCTTCTCCCCTGTTTTTATCCACCGGACACTTTCCGGGTATTCTTCTCCGCCGTTGATCCATTTGTAGAATTTTTTTACAGTTACCTTGAAATCGAGTTTGGTTCGGGGGGCATAATCGGTCTTCTCCATTGCGCTGAGCACGTTTTCGATATCCTGCTTCGAGGCCTTGTCAAAATCTTTCTCTAAAAGTGTAGCAAGTTTGGGAAGATCATTGAGATAACGTAAAACACGAGCACTTCCTATGCCTTCTGCAATGCAGTGATTCTGGAACTCAAATATCTTTTTTAGATTGTGGGCAGAGATGCTTTTGTCCTCATTTATCTTGGCGATTTTCCTTTCGAGCTTCTTTCCGTACTGGTAAATGTCGTGACTCATCCACCCCCGTAATGGAGTTTGGCGATTTAAACCTTTGGTTTAGTGCGGGGGGAGGGATTTGAACCCTCGTATGCCTACGCAACAGGGTCCTAAGCCCTGCCCTTTTTCCAAGCTCAGGTACCCCCGCATATAAGCGTATGTAAGTTGAAGGGAGCCAAACAATATCGAGAGCTTGGTTTCCAAGCTCCCGTAGGAAACCGATACATATCTTAAGATGTTTAAGGTTTGCGAGGGCACAGAGGGAACCGAAGGTTGCCTCACGTGCAGGTACCCCCGCATATTGGCGAATGAAAGTTTAGGGGAACCAAACAACGTCGAGAGCTTGGTTCCATGCTCCGCAGATAAACCGAAGGTTTATCGAGGCACGGAGGGAACCGAAGGTTGCCTCACGTGCAGGGACCCCCGCATATGGACGAAATGTACAGGGCTAAATACTGTCATGAATTAATAAGTTTTTACTTGTATTAGATAAAATTTTTAGTAAAAGTATTAAACCATGATAACCCGATATGGTGTCCTCAATCGGGTGCATTATACATGAAAGAAAGCGAAAAGTTACCTATTCAATGTAAATCTCTGGATGATCTTCTCGGCGGAGGTATCGAGGCAGGGTCCATGACAAGCTTGTACGGCGAGGCAGGCAGCGGAAAGACCAATATCTGTCTTGTACTCACAAAAAATGTTGTGTTAACGGGGAAGAAGGTGATCTTCATAGACACTGAAGGTGTGTCATTTGATCGCCTGAAACAGATTTGCGGCAACGATTTTAACAAGGTTATAAAAGGTATTCTGTTCTTTACTCCATATTCCCTGGAAGAACAGGAAAAGAACGTGGAAGATGCAATCAGACTTGCAGAAGCAAAAGAGGAAATCGGTCTTATAGTGCTTGATTCGGCAACCGTGCATTACCGCGCCACCTTCGGAGATGAAAGCGAGGTCAATGGAAGGCAGTCTTTGGGCAGACAACTCAATCAACTGCTCCAGATCTCAAGAAAAAGGGGCATTCCAGTTGTAGTCACAACCCAGGTATATACGGATCCCAAAACAAATTCCTTTGAACCCATAGGAGGCCATGCTCTTTCCCATTATGCAAAGGATATAATTAAACTGGAGAATATCGGGAATGGTGGGTTAAGAAGGGCGATAATAAAAAAGTATAGGTGGCGGGCAGAAGGACTTTCCTCTGATTTCAAGCTCACTGAAAACGGGGTAGGAGAGCTGAATTGATCATCATCTGTCTCTTTGCACCATATAATCGGTGATTTTTTCTAGAATATCCCTGTGCTGAGATTCAGGTAGAATACAAAGTAATTTCTTGGATTTTTTAGCAAAATCAAGGGCCATCTGTTCTGCATATTTAGTGGAACCCACTTTGTCCATTAGCACGATTGAACCCATAACTTCTTCTTGGGAGGCGTCTTGATTCCCCAAAACCAGTAAAAATTCGTCTTTGTCCTCCCCTTCTAACCTTGCCAGGGCATGTACCACCATCAAGGTTATCTTTCCGTTTTTGATATCACTTCCTACAGGTTTTCCAAGAAGCTTCTCATCAGCCTTCAAATCCAGGTAGTCATCCCATATCTGAAAACCCATACCAAGGAGCCTTCCGTATTCTGACATGGTGGCAACCTGCTCCTGTTCACCTTTGGCTATCATTGCACCTCCTTTTGTGGATAACTGAAATAGCCTGGCTGTCTTGTACTCAATCATCTTTAAATAATCAGTTTCATTGATGTCAGTTCTGTTCTCGAAATCCTTGTCAAGCTGCTGGCCTTCGCCAATATTTCGAACTGCTTCTGCCACTTCTCTTACAAGATTTCTCAATATTGCATCTTCAACTTCTGTTGTGGAGAGCGTTTCAAAGGCCCTTGCAAATAATACATCACCTGCATTTATGGCTGTTGCCTCGTCAAATAGCACATGAACTGTCGCTACTCCCCTTCTTAAGGCATCCTTATCCATGACATCATCATGAAGTAATGTGAAATTGTGGATGAGTTCCAGTGCCACACCAAAAGGAATGACCCTCTCACCGGATTCAGAAATCGCATCAGCAGTGAGCATTGCCAAAACAGGTCTTAGTCTCTTACCCCCAGCCATGGGTATATGCCTTATTGCCTGACGAAGTTTACCCTCATCCCACACATCCAATGCGTCTTCCAATGCACTATTTACAGCTTTGATTCTATCAGAAAGAATGCTTTTTAAATCCATAAAAATCCCCATTACCTTTGTACTATTTGCTCAACCCATTCCCTGGTTCGTCCAGTGATAACGATCTCCTCTCTTTTAAGCTCGGATATGTTCTTCGAACCAGTGAGGAACATGGTTACCTTTAATTCATGAATAACGCTCTCGAGATGCTCAACCACCTTATCAGAGCTTTGGTTTGCAGCCTCGAGCAAGGCTCTTGCCATACCAGAGGAATTGGCGCCCAAAACCAATGCGCGGGCAACATCCAGGCCGCTTCTGATACCCCCTGTTGCAATAACCTCAAGCCCTACATTTGCCTCTGCCACACTCACAGGAGTGGGAATTCCCCAATCCCAGAACGTTTTGCCTATCCTCTCTTTCAGTTTATCATTCTTGTTTTTGGCACGATAGACCTCTACAGCCGAAAAACTTGTTCCCCCGAGACCTCCCACATCTATTCCTTTCACACCAGCCTGCCTTAAAGCTTGGGCAGTTTTCCTTGAGATTCCGCTTCCTGTCTCCTTGGCCAAAAGAGGATATTTCAAGGCAAGACGCCTCATGGCAGCAAGGCATCCCTTTGCATTAACATTGCCTTCGGGCTGCACTACTTCTTGTAGATAATTCATGTGAACTGCCAGTACGTCCGCGTCGATCATCTCGAATGCTTCCTTGATTTTTTCAGAGTTTAAAGCGTAAGTTTCATCCTGGGAGATCAGCTGGGGTGCACCAATGTTTCCTATTACGAGGGGTATATCATAGTTCTTAACAACAGAATAAGTGCCAATGAGACTTCTGTTTTCCAAAGCAGCTCTTTGGCTTCCAATTCCAAAACCTATTTGTAGTTTACTGGCTGCTTCTGCCAGGTTCTTATTAATAGTCTCAGCTTTAGGGTAACCCCCTGTAATTGCGGAGATAATGATAGGGGCTGAAAGCTCCTTTCCAAGGACAACAGCATCCGTCTCGATATCAGAAAAGTTTATTTCTGGCAGTGCATGGTGCACGAAATGAATATCATCCCAGTAGTTGTAATGTGCCTTGACATCCTCTTTGAGACATATGTTTACATGGTCTTCCTTTCGATTCTCTATCATAGAAGAGCCTCCTTACCTATTTACTCACGACCCTGGTGCAAACGATATCGTCTCCTTCCAGGGCATCTTTTAACCTATCATCCTCACCCCCGTTAAGAATGATGGTCTCGATTCCCAATTCTGCAATTTCAAACATAATATCCAATTTACCATATATACTGCCTGTGACATCATGCACATCACTTACGCTCCTGTTAAGCTTCGAGTATGTCTCTTTGTCCACCACAGGTAAAAGCTCTGATTTCATGTCCGATGAGGGATCAGAGGAGAATATGCCATCCACGTCTGCTGCAAATATGACTTTTTCCGGTTTAAAGGTTTTAGCAAGTTTTAGCATCAATTGATCCCCTGAGCATATTGAGAACTTTATCACCTCATCAAGCACCACATCTCCGAAGGTTACAGGGGTATATCCTAGTTCAAAATATCGTTTAAAGGGGGTAGTATCCATGGTTTTTATCTTACCCTTTTCATGTACACAAAATGAGCTTGGAGCCAGTGAAATCGCCCTGATACCGTATTCCAAAAAGACATTCATCATCATGAGGTTTAAATGTTTTACATCCCTTTGAACCTCTGCCAGTGCAAAAAGCTGGTTTGGGTCTTTAAATCCTTTATTAAGCTCAAATTCCTTGGCAACAATATGGCCGAAGGAGCCGGCACCATGAACAACCATCGCCCTTTTGTTCGCTTCCTGCATCTGTGATACAAGACGCATTGCTGCAAATCTATCGAAGGTTAGTTTACGTCTTTTATTGGTAATGACGCTACCACCGAATTTTATCAGGAACATAGGTTATATGTCCTCCAATTTTCATTTCGCTGTATATACTTTTTGTATGTTTAAAAGTTTGTGTAGTTATTATCAAAAATCCCCAAAATATTGAGCATTCAAATAAAAACTAATTCCATATTGTCTATCCTAATTTTTAGGACCTGTTTCCCTTATAAAATTCAGAGTAAAAAGATTATTTTTTCATTATCGTTTTAACGAATAAATGCAAAAAGTATAATAAGGTGCATGGCTTTAACTGTATAGTCGATAATATTTATTGGTTCATAACGAATAATCACTTGAAGGATATAACGGTGAGTTTATGTCTGCTGTGGAGGAGTTAAAAGAGATATTGAGCAAATTAAGAAGTGAACAAAAAGTTGAGTTATGTGCCGTGATCTCAAGAAATGGCATACCTTTAGCCTATGAGCTGCCAGAGGGGGTGCATATCGATGCCTTCTCAACTCTCTCTGCAACTATACTTGGGGCATCCGAAGTGATATATTCTGGGCTGGGAAAAACTGCCCCCCAACGCGTTTTAATCGAGGCAAACGGCACAAATTATGTGGCAATAGGCGTTGGTCCGAAAGCCTTACTGGTTGCCATGGGCTCTACTGAGAGTGTGAACCTGGCCTCGGATATTGGTAAAGTTGCCGAGCAGATTAAGGAGGTGCTGACCCATGGGAAATAGTAAAACCACGTCGTTTCCGGATGAGATCGTATCGTTCTTTAACAGACCCAGCGGCAGGTCCCTCATGATAAAAGGAAGTGCGGGTACAGGAAAGACAACATTCGCCCTACAATTGCTTGAGGAACTCGCAGACCCTGACAAGAGCTTTTACTTGAGCACCAGGGTTTCCGACGAGGCTTTGTACTCCCAGTTTCCGTGGCTTGAGGATAAAGAAATGAAAACCAGGATCGTGGATTCGGGCAGGATATTTCTAAAGTCACTTCATTCAACAGAGGTTGAGGAGGTTGTTGAGACCCCGAAAGAAATCCCGGTTCTGTCCTCTGCAAGAGGTTTTCTACAATCCATTGGTGATGAAAAAGGACCTCCAACAAAAGTGGATAGAACCAGACTCTCGAATTTGCTTGAGAAGACCCGAATGCCAGAGATAGAGAGCACATACGATCGGGTTGAGTATGTACTACCGCACAAGACCACCATGGTGATCGACAGCGTGGAAGGAATTACTCATAAGTATAACATCGATGCCGAGGAACTCATCACCACGCTTCAAAAGGATTTGGTGGAGAACTCCAATACGGATCTGATATTGGTTTTGGAAAAATCAGAAATCCCCCAGCTTGAGTACCTCGTGGATGGTGTCATGTCCCTCAGCATGGATGAAATTGAGGGAAGGAGAACGCGGGAGATGTACCTCATCAAGCTCCGCGCAACTGAAATAAGACAACCTGGATACCTGCTGACCCTTATGAACGGTAGATTCATGTGTTTCGAGCCTTTCACACCGGATTATACAAGGACCAATGGATGGGAAATCAAACCTGATACCGCCCAACACTACAGCACAGGCATCTCGGACCTTGATTCCCTCCTTGAAGGGGGCTTTAAAAAGGGAAGCTACAATGTACTGGAGATAGGCAGCAAGGTTTCAAATGAAGAATATCATTCCATTGTGGTTCCCGTTCTATTGAACTTCATGGGCCAAAACAGGGGTATTGTGGCCGTCCTTACCGGAGGAGATCATGCAGAAACAACCCGTGCTGAGCTGATACCGTTTTTGTCTGAGGATCACTTCGACAAATACGTAAGAATCGCGGATTATTTCACTGCCAATACAAACAAGCCATATATCATGGCACTGGGAACGAGAAACAAAGAGGAAGCCCTAAAAACCTGGAAAGAGAACCTGGCATCCTTGAGAGGGGAGGAGAACAAGCCTATTTTGGACTATACGGGTTTTGACACTCTGGAGTACCTCAGGGGAGATACCATAGCAATAAAAGATCTTCTGAATGCTGTGGCAAAAACCAAGATATCCCAGGATTTGGGATTGGGTATTATTAAACCGGGTCTGAAGCTAACCCAGGAAATAAGGAATATGGCAGATACCTATTTAAAAATCGTGGATATTAACAAGTGCCCTTGTATCTACGGGATAAAACCAAAAACCATGATATATGCCATAATAACAGATGAGAAGAAAGGCTATCCGCACGTGAGACTCGTTCCTATCGTCTAAATGCGAGTTACCGGTGTTTGGTACATATTCAAGAAGAAGGAAAAGATATTAAGGCTCTCCCAACTCCATTTTTATCTTGTTTACGTATTCTTCGTTATCAAGATCAGTGAAGATATCCAAGGCTAAATTCATCTGTTCTTTTACCCTGTCGAAATCACCTTTTTCTTTATACATCATCCCATAATAATAATGCACCTCGCCTAGGATAAAAGGGACATTGGTCTCCTTTCCAATCTTTACACATGTTTCAAAGCTCTCGATTGCTTTTGCCCATTCCTTCTTCAAACCATAAGCCATCCCAAATATCTTGTAACATGCCTGAATGCCCAGGATATCGCCCACAGTGGTAAGGATAGCCAAGGATTTTTCAGCACATTCCAATGCCTTATCCGCATCTCCTTTTTGGGCATAAGCTTCACCGCGGTTAAACAGGCTCCATCCAACTATATCCTTTCTTCCGATCTTGCGGCCCATCTCCTCGCATTTCTCGAAATACTCTATTGCTTTGTCATAATTTCCACTTTTTAGATTGGAATCTCCAAGATTGTTATATGCCCGTGCCATCTCGCTGTAATCACCAATTGGCTCGAGTTTTTCCAGGCTCTTGTTGTAGTATTCAATGGCTTTATCGATATCTCCGGTTTCGATATAGACATTCCCAAGTTCTATGAAGGTTAAGGCGATTGTATGCTTATCCCCGATTTCCATTGAAAACTGGATGCATTCATTATAATGGGCTATGGCATCATCATATTCACCCAATCTCCAGTGGATGTAGCCAAGACCCCTGTGAGCATCGGAAGTTCCGAACTTGTCATCCAACTTTTTCGATATACTGAGACTCTTTTCAAAGTTTTTAGTGGCAAGCTCCCATTTCCCCATCCTGTTGAGAACGTACCCTCTTTTTCTTAGAGACTCGGCGCGATCCCCGTCATTATCTATATCTTCACAAAGATCTATCGCTCTTTTATAATAATCCAGGGCCGGCTTCCATTCTGATAGGTTGAAACTGATATCCCCCAGTCTTTTTAAGAGAAATATCCGCTTTTCCTTGTTTTCCTCACTATCATCAAGCCGCTCCAATGCCTCAAGGGACATATCATAATAAGTCAAGGCATCCTCTGGTGCAAAGGCCTGGGTTGCTTTCTCACCTGCTCTTATGGCATAGGTTATGGTCTTTTCTGTTTCCTTTCCCTCGTAAAAATGCCTGGCTAGGTTGTAAACCACATCGTCCAGCCTATTCTTATTCAGATCTTCAATGATATAACCTATTCTTTTATGCATAAGTCTTCTTCTGCTTCTGCTCATACCGTTGTAGATAACCTCTCTTATCTGAGTATGGTCGAACCTGTACCTCTCCTCTTTTGATTTTGCATCTTCATGTATGATATTGGCAACAATCAGAGCATCGATTGAATCCACAAGCTCCTCCTCTGTCAAATCAGTGATCCTGTGTAATGTTTCGAACGTGAACTGGTTGCCAATAATGGATGCGTACCCCAGAATCGCCCGGGTACTATCATCCAATTTCTCCATTCTTCGTCCAATCACATCTCTTATGGTGCTGGGTATGTGTATCTTGGATGGGTCGAACTTCTTATCCCATGAATAATCACTGGTATCGATTAATCCCTCGTTGACCAGAGATTTTACTACCTCCTCTATAAAAAATGGATTTCCCTCGCTTTCCTCGTACAATCTTCTTACAAAAGTTTCCGGAATGTTGGAAATTCTTAACATTGATTTTATCATATAAGCAGTGCTTTCCTCATCGAATCTTTGAAGTTTGATTTCATCGAACAACTTCTCTGGTCGCATTCTTTTGAGGGTTTTTGAGAGAGGGTGCACCTCGCCTTTTATATTTTCTATCTCTTCAGGCCTAAATGCTCCACAGATAATAACTTTTGAATTCTGGATGTTTCTTGCCAGATAATGAAGTAATTGCAAACTACCATCATCAGCCCATTGCAGATCTTCCAATATCAATAATAAAGGAGTGTTCTGGGAAATGTCGATTACAAGCTGGGAAATGGATTCAAAGAGCCTGGTTCTCTCATGCTGCAGATTGATTTCCTTGATCTTGGAAGGATGAATTCCGCCACCCTCATCATCGATGGGAATTAGACCCATGGGCATGAGCTCTCCCGTGGCCTCTGTGGGCTGGCCCATAAGCTCCTGCGAGGAGGGAGGGCTTCCAGCTATACCAACAAGTCCCATGGAGTAAAAATCCTCAGATGTCTGTGATTCTTTGGATGAATTATCGCCCTCATCACGGTTTCTCCCCGAAATGTACTTCCCGAATGCATCTATAAAAGGGAGATATGGTTCGGTATTCTCATCATAAAGACAGCGGCCAGTAAGAGTCATCACATTCTTGGATTTTCCATATTTCGCAAGCTCGGATATAAGTCTGCTTTTTCCTATCCCTGCCTCGCCAACAACAAAGACCAACCTACCGCGACCTTGGATACTCTCCTCCAAGTGTCGAGCAATATCCGCAAACTCTTTCTCCCTTCCCACGAATCTGGATTCTGATATACTGCCTAGTTTTCCATAGCTTTGCATGATTTTGCCCTCTATGTTTACACTGGAATACCATGAAATTATCTCTCCCTAACAGATTTCATCCATTTATACTTTTCAGCTCTGATTTTACCTTTTTTAATAGCTCTTTTGCCCCTAAATTCTCGAAGATCTCGTCCGCTTTTTTGAAATATACAGATGCTTTGTTTAAATCACCTTTTTCCTTGTAAAGCAAACCGAACTCATAATAACCGTCAGCCAATCGATATGGCATGGCCAGCTCATTTCGGATACGCATGCTTTCTTCGAAGTAATTGATGGCAAGATCCCATTCTTTCTTGAGTTTGTATATTACTCCGTATGATAAAAATGAACCTGAAGTGCCGAGTTTTTCACCCAATCTTTCGAATATCAGAAGTGATCTATTTACGCATTCTATTGCCTTGTCGAACTGTCCTAACCTTGCATATGCCTCACCTGCATTGAAAAGAGCCCACCCGCTCATCCTGATGTTTCCGGTTTTATCGGAAATCTCTATGCTCTTCTCATACTGCAAAACAGCCTTATCCATATCACCTTTTCTTGCATATGTCACACCCATATTGTTGTAGCTCCTTCCGATATCATAGAAATTCTTGACTTTCTCCAAAAGCCTCATGCTGTTTTCCTGATACTCCAGGGCCTTTTCCCAGTCACCCATCTCGCTGTAAACGTTTCCAAGCTCGATACAGGTTGCCGCCATTACCTGTTCATCCTGGATTTTCTCAGTGAGGCCCAAACTCCATTCATAGTAATCAATTGCCTTTTCGAATTCACCTTTTCTCCAAAATACCCTACCCAGTCCCCTGTAAGTGTCAGCAAGACCATGAATATCGGTGAGCGCCTCGGAAATCTCCAGTCCTTTTTTAAAGTACTCAAGGGCATCATCATATTCTCCCTTGTGCTGTTTGATGTGTCCGTAACTCCGGAATGCCCTAGCCTTTTCCAAATCATTATTCAATCTTCCGCTTAACTTCAAGGCATCTTCATGATATTGCATGGATGTATCCCATTCACCTATCAGATTATGTATATCACCAAGTTTTGAAACAACAGCCAGTTTATTTGTCATATTTTCAAGGGTAATTTCCATATCCTCAAGTGTCCTCAGGGCCATGATGAAATAGCGGATAGCATCTTCAGGAGCATATGCTTCCACTGCCATTTGTCCTGCACGAACAGCATAGCTCAGGGCTTTTTTTGGGTCCTTACCCTCGTTGAAATGATGTGCGAGATTGTATACCCTATCAGAAATCCTGTCAGAATAGAGCTCCTCGATTATCTGCCCGATTCTCTTGTGCATAACTCGTCTTCTACTTCGGGTCATGCTGTTGTAAATCACATCTCTTATGAGTGCATGGTCGAATTTGTACTGCTCCTCTTCTGAATTTGAATCCTCGTGAATAATATTTGCGGAGATTGCTGCATCTATTGCATCTATTACCGTCTCCTCTTTTTCATTACTCATCCGGAACAAAAGCTCGAATGAGAAGCGATTGCCGATGATGGAGGCGTATCCCAAAATGGTCCTGGTTTTATCATCCAATCTATCTATTCTTCTTGCGATCACATCCTTAATTGTTCCAGGGATCATGATTTGTGAGGTGTCGATTTTCCCGTCCCAGGTGTAGCTGTCTACATCGATTAATCCCTCGTTTATCAAGGATTTTAACACTTCCTCAACAAAGAATGGGTTTCCCTCGCTTTCATCATAGAGTATCTTAGTAAATTCATTTGGCAATTTTTTTCTTCCCACCAATGATTCAATTATAAGTGATGTCGATTTCTTGTCGAATCTATCCAGGCGAATCTGATAGAATAAATCCTCTATTCTCATTCTTCTTAGAGTCTCGGATAACGGATGAACCCGTGCGCCGTTTTTTTCCAAATCACCAGGAGAGTATGCTGCACACATCAGTACATTGGTGTTTCTGATGTTTCTGGCTAGATAATGCAACAACTTGAGGCTGCTGTCATCTGCCCACTGGATATCGTCGATTACTAAGAGTAACGGACTTTTTTCAGAGATGTCTATCACTATCTTATAAAGAGCTTCAAAAAGTCTGTCTCTTTCCTGCTGGATGTTAAGTGAGGGCTTCTTACTAAATGGATTTTCACTATTCTCGTCCAGAGGAAGTATGCCCAATGAAAACTGCTCGTTTGATAATCCCTTTATCACTGATTTATCATTGGGGTCTTCGGACTCATTATCATGAGATATGTAATCTGAAAAAGCCTCAATAAATGGAAGGTAGGGCTCGGCATTTTCCTGATAAAGACACCTACCTTTGAGATACAGAACACCCTTGGTTTTCGCATAATCCCCAAGTTCATCGAAAAGCCTGCTTTTGCCAATTCCAGTTTCGCCAACAATGAGAACCAATCTACCGGATCCTTCAATGCTTTCCGTGAGATGTTCCTTAATTGCGGTCATCTCTTTTTTTCTTCCTACAAACCTTGAAGACAATGGAGTTTTTAATTTCGCTTTATGGCCCATTTTACTCCCTTTACCATAATTGGATGTAAATTGCTGTTTTTATCCTGTTTCCAAGGATATAGCTCATTTTTCTTTTATAAACCCATTCTAATAATTATCAAATTTGGTAATGACAAGTATTGGCTTTAAATACCCCTTTTGAATGAGCTTTGATGGGATTTTGAATAAAACAATCGAATTAAATATCAATATTAAGAATAACTAGATATCAACAACAATTATATACTTCTACACAATTTCCAGGCATACATAATTAAAGGTGATCTAATGGGTACTGCAGATGATACATTAACCCAACTCCTAAAAGGTGCGGTTTCAGATATAATGCCCCAAAAGGATCTAGTAATTGAGGCGGTGCAGGAACTTGTAAAGGACGAAATCAAGCGTTACATTAAACAGAAGCTTGATGAGGATCCCGAATTGAAAAAAGAGATCAAAGATGCCATAAACGAGTACCTGACTGCAAAGGTCAAAGAGGTCAATGCAGCTTTAAGACTGGCAAAATCAGGAGCCAAACTTGGTCTTTCTCTCATCCCTGACCATCTGAGGCAGGAAGTCTCAAAGGACATTGTGGATCTTTTGGAAAAGGAGATGGGGCAGATCCTCGAACGGGGATTGTGAGTCACCCAATCATTAAATATGAGATACTTGATTTTGGGTCATTCCTAAATAGTATTATATGCCCCGGTAGTGTAGCGGACTATCATCCAGGCCTGTCGTGGCAATTTGTCCTGTTTTTCGGGATAAAAATGCCATTGAAAGCCTGGGACTTGGGTTCAAATCCCAGCCGGGGCGCTTATAATTGTTGTTAAGACTGGGAATTTATAGGATGGACAGATTTATTTCACGATTTTTATAATATCCTCTTCCATGTTCTCCTTCGGCCTTTCAATTATCCGTCCTATCTCCTCTCCATCCCGTAGAAAAATGAAGGAAGGGATTGCGCGGACATTGAATTCCTCTGCTTTCCCAAAGGAATCCACCTTGGCACGATTCACTTCGATGATCTCAATGTCAATTCCTTCCTCTTTTAATGCCAAAATCACTGAGAGAAATCTTGGTAGCTGTACCCTGCAATCAGGACACCAATCCCCACAGAAGACCTTTATCTCCACGTCTTCGATTTTAGTCTTGATATCTTCTATTGCATCATTATCAGGATGGTACAAACCAACAATAGCCCTAAACTCTGGATGGTCCGATAGGTAATCGTATATCTTTTGGGATGCACCCATTCTACCACTCTGTTATTGTAAAACATCCTATAACTGGATCTCGATTCCCAGCTTGTCGGTGAGTTCCTTGTAGCGGTTTCTTATGGTAACTTCGGTTACTCCTGCAATGTCTGCTACTTCCCTTTGGGTCCTTCTTTCATTGCAAATGATAGACGAGATATAGATTGCCGCAGCTGCAACACCTGTGGGTCCTCTACCCGATGTCAGTTCCTTATCGGAAGCATCCTTTAAAATCTCTGCAGCCTTCGTCTGGACCTCCCCCGAGAGTTTGAGCTCGCTGCAGAATCGGGAAATGTAATCCTGTGGTTTTGTGGGCATCAGTTTCAGTTTCAGTTCCCTTGTCATGAACCTATAGGTTCTTCCTATCTCCTTTCTCCCCACTCTTGATGATGAAGCTATCTCGTCAAGAGTTCTTGGCACACCGCACTGCCTGCAGGCTCCATACAAAGAGGCTGCCACAACACCCTCGATGCTTCTTCCCCGGATGAGGTTCTTGTTCACAGCTTTCCTATATATCATGGCTGCGGTTTCCCTTACATTCCTGGGCAATCCCATTCCCGAGGCCATTCTGTCAAGCTCGCTTAATGCAAATGCCAAATTTCTTTCGGTTGCATTTGAGACCCTGATTCTGCGCTGCCATTTTCGAAGTCTGTAAAGTTGAGCCCTGTTTCTTGTGGGGATGCTCTTTCCATAGGAATCCTTGTTCTTCCAGCCAATCTCAGTTGATAAACCCTTATCATGGATGGTATAGGTCATTGGTGCCCCTGTCCTCGCTCTCTTTTCCCCTTGCTCGGAATCAAAGGCCCTCCATTCCGGCCCCTGATCAATCAACTGCTCATCCAAAACCAGTCCGCAATCTTCACACACCAACTCTCCCCTATCATATGACCTTGTCAGATGCGCACTGTTGCACTCAGGGCATCTTGTCACATCTTCCGTTGTTGCACTTCTTTTAGCCATTTTTAAACGCTCCTTTATTTGAACCTATCATGAGTTCTTTCTGACAAATACTTCCTTCCCAATTATATCGAGGGATGGTTTATTGTCCCTTGGGAGTTTAATGGAAATATATGGGGATTTCACAGGACCGAACACCCTTGTTACGATTCCGATGCCCTTTTTTGTATTGTCGAAAACCTTTATCCTGAGTTTGGGTGCAAATTTTCCCTTAACAAGGAGTTTACCGTCGTATCCCAGGCCACATACCTGGCCTAATTTGAGAACTGCGCCCCCCATGGTTTTGCCCTAATGTAACTTATAGTATATAAACCTTTCGTTAGATTTATGTAGTAGTTGACAATTTATATAAATAGATTTTGGAATTCCATTTTTTAAACGGTTTTAATCATATAATAATATTTCGGTTTTGTTGAAATTGAGCAGATAATACGGGATAATCCGTAAAATTGGCTATTTTTTATAGTTGAGACCTTATAAAGCTTCCGTCTATAGTAAAGCTTATAAACCTCTATTGTTATAAATTGACTTGCCACTGAGGACTATTGGATAATATGCCAACAAACTCCTCCCTCCTAGAGGCTTTATGGCTATTATCGTTTATTTTCCTCTCAGTGGCTTTTTTCTTGATAAAATAGACTATATCAGAAATTTATGAAAAGGAAAAAAGTAATCTACCTGTACTCTTATCAGTTGAATCCAAAGTGATTATGATGTTTAAAAAAATCCTGATTCCAACGGACGGCTCAGGTCTTGAGGATCATGTCATAAGGTACGCAGCATTGGCCTTTCCATTTGCCAAATACCATGTAATCAGCGTTATTCAACCCAATGTAAGGGGAACTCACTTAACAAAATTGCTCAGACAAATGTTAGAGGAAAGTGCCAAAAAAGCGATGCTTCATGCAAAGCAGTTACTACTAGATGAAGGAATAGAAATTGAGAAAAAGAAGGTTCTTTTCGGAACCCCTTCGAAGGCGATTCTCCAATATACAAAATCTGAAGGCATAGATCTTATAGTGATGCGCTCCTATTGCAAATCAGGTGTTCTCAGCTACCGCCTGGGAACAACGATTGAAAACGTCCTGAAACATACACATTGTCCGGTTTTGATTTTAACCACATCAGCAAGTCAACGCGAGCCAAAAAGAATCCTTCTGCCTGTTGGGGGTGCTCATTTAGAGCATAAGGCTCTGGAAAATATCGCCTTGAACACTGCAAAGAGCTTTAATGCTGAAGTTACAGCGCTCTTTGTAATCGAGAAGGGTAAGAAAGGCAAAGAAAAGGCATTTGCAGAAAAAATCCTTGATAATGCAGCTTGGAAAGCCAAGCATTTCGAGGTGAAATTGAAGAAAGTTTTGGAGTACGGAGATCCAGCCGAGGTTATACTCAAGTATGCCAATTCACAGGACCTAATCATAATGGGTGCTGGCAAAAAAGGAGTATTCAGAAGTGTTGTTCTGGGTCATGTGGCTAGGGAAATCTGTGCCCCTTCACCAGTGCCAATAATTCTTGTAAGGAGGCACCACATACGGTAGACATTAAGATAGTAATTGCTCTCATAATAATGGTCATTACGTTCGTTCTGATTTTAACAGAGTACCTTCACAGCACAATAGCAGCATTGCTGGGCGCTTCGCTTACCATTATAGCCATGAAGGTTTTCGGTTTGGAATTCGAAAGCCTCTCCGGAGGTGGAGAATTCGGTGCAATTACCATGGGGACCATTGTAGAAACCATAGGCCTGCTTTTGGGTATGATGATAATTGTGGGTATATTGAGCAAAACTGGATTCTTTCAATGGAGTGCCTTCAAATCCTATGAATTTGCCAAAGGTGATCCTTGGAGGCTCATGATGATGCTCATCATTACAACCGCCTCTCTTTCGGCTTTTTTGGATAACGTGACCACAGTGCTTTTAATGGTACCTGTGACAATAGAACTGGCCCGGGTTTTGAAGATAAACCCCATTCCCATGCTGATATCAGAGGCCATGGCATCCAATATTGGCGGAACAGCAACTGTTATCGGTGATCCCCCCAACATATTGATTGGCTCGGCTTTTCAGCTGACCTTTATTGATTTTATAATTAATCTCGGTCCAATCATTGTATTGAACATGATAGTTTTTATTTTCCTTGTAAGAGTGTTTTACAAAAAGGAACTGGGCGAGGCTGAAAAGATAGAGAACATGGAAGAGCTTCGGGAGAAATACGCAATAAAAGATGAAAAACTCTTCAGAAGGTCAATTTTCATATTCGGCCTGGTAATGGTACTGTTCGTTATTCATGATTTCGTGAATATTAGTCTGGCTGAATCAGCTTTAATTGGTGCCGTACTATTACTTTTGTTAAGTGGCGTGGAAATTCATGAAGCCCTGGATAACGTTGAATGGCCCACACTGCTTTTCTTTGCAGCACTATTTATCATCATCCTGGGGACCATTGAGATGGGATTGATCGGAGTCTTTGCCGATGGTACTACGGCGGCTATTGGAGGTAATCTTGTATTGGCCATCGTGCTCATCATATGGATTGCAGCATTTGCTTCCTCGATTATCGGGGCTGTTCCTGCAACAGCGGTTATGATTCCCATTGTCAGTGCAGTGTCTCTTAGTTTGGGGGACCTTGAGAGTATCGGAGGGGTACATACCCTCTACTGGGCATTGAGCCTTGGAGCATGTCTTGGAGGAAACGGAACCCCCATTGGAACCGCGGCAAGCCTTGTGGTTGTTAGTTATTCCGAAAGAACAGAACATGTGATTACGTTCAGGGAGTTTATGAAAATCAGCGTGCCTGTAACGATAATCACGGTTTTGATGTCCACTATGTACCTGCTTGTCAGGTATGTTGTGTTTTAGAGGATCGGGTGGAAGATAATAAACTATTTATTATTGAATACCCATTAATTAGAACATCAGGAAGGGGTGTGAAAGTCATAAACAATACAAAATCCATCCGAAAAATCATTCTTGCTTTTGGTATTATTGTATTGATTATCAGTTCGGTTCTCTACATAATTGGTGCAATCAAGTATCCTGATGTAGAAAATGACATAACTTGTTATGTTGAAGCCGAGAATACAACGTGGATCACCCTTGAGAATATCGAGTACACCAATGATCTTGAAGGTCATTTCGAAGTGGTGGAAGGCAATGTCGATTTTATCATCACCTCAAGAGCTTGGTCACATTCCTGGGGGATGCTCACAATAGGTCTTTTCGACGAGATTACAGGTGTCTATAAACAGGAAAATGTAACGGAGGACCGCTTCGACATCAAAATAAACGAATTCGACGATGTCTTATCTTACAGCGATGAATGGTATCTGGTTTTCGATAACCGCAATTACATGGAAGACAAGAATATAGTGTTACATTATTCATTGCACCCGACGATGAAAGATACATTTAATACAATTGCATTGGCTCTTTTTATAGGGTCGGTATGTATCTTTATCATCTTCACTGCATTTACATTAGGTAAAGGAAAGAATGAGGAAAAACAGGAACCTTCAGAACAACCATCACAAGAAAATAAACCAACCAAAAATGAAAAGCCTACAATCCATAGTGTCACATGTCCAAAATGCGGTTTGGCCCTTCAGATAAAAGGTTCGAAAGAACCTATGCAGTCCCAATGTCCAAAGTGTGCCACGGTTTTTATGGTCAAGCCCACATGAGATTGTGCATTAAACAACAAAGATTATATCTTTTATTCCCAATACACAGAGAGATTCAATGACCGAGATTGCAGAGAAGATAAACTGCCCCAACTGCGGAGGACCCCTGAAACCCGAGGCGGGAGAGATCATAGTTACATGCGAGTACTGCGGCGCCGCAATGAACATGGCAGTTGGAAAAAAATACTTTTTAAAGCACTCTATAATTCCCAATAAATATACTCCCGAGCAGATATCTTCCATGGCAAAACAGTGGATGGGGGCCGGTTTTCTAAAGCCCGAGGATCTGGCACACGCTTCAAGAATTTCCGAGCTTTCTCTCACATTTCTTCCTTTCTTTGTGTTGCATGTATCTGCAAGTTCAAAATACGAGGGAGTGTTCACAAGAACAGGACAAAACATCCCGAAAAAAGGTGATTTCACAAGGGAGTATCACTGGAAAATCCTGGGAAGAAGGGGATCGGCCTTTCCCACAAAGGAGTACGAGATTCCCTTAAGCGGAAAAGTTGAATTCGATTTAGCGCATGTCTCGAAGAATGCCAAGTTCCTGAATTCGGAAATGGACGAAAGAGAGGCCCAATCATTGCTCAGGCAGGAAATCGAGGGTCATCACAGGTTCCTTCTGTCATCAGAGATGGACGTGATTCAAACGATAGAGACAAATCTAGATATCAGAAATACGGAATTTGTCCATGCGCCAGTGTGGTTTTTGAAATACGAATACAAGGGAAAGCTTTACGAACTGCTATTTGATGGAGCTTCCGGTAAAACCATAAAAGGTGATATCCCTGCACCCGACGATACATCAACAAAAGGTTTCTTTGGAAAGATGAAAAAGGGTTTTTTCGGGGGAGGAATTTTTCCTTTTGTCCTCTCAGGGTTGATAAGGATTGAAAGCGGGATCGCCGTATAAGATTCTTATAGCTGAGGCATCGTATTTGCTTTCACTTTCTCCTGTAAAACGATTCTTTGCATCCCTATGTGATATCCCAACAGTTTCATCGGATGCGACAATGTTCTCAATAAAATATGCACTCAAAGTTGGAGAGGAACCGGAACTCTCGGTCCTTGTTCCCCCTATGAAAGCGTTTTCGCCTACTTCAATAAATGCTAGCGAGATGGTCTCCTCGATGTCTGAAACATCGGTCCTTGCAGCGCTACAGGAGGTTAATACTTGGACAGAGGGTCCCAAATCCCAACTTCTAACATCACTTGAATCAACACTATCCGTTAATTGATAGCTATAAGGAGAACCGTGTGCCAAAACATATATCAAACTTGAGGAGGAATAATATTTCAATATTTCCTGGGAAACGGTGGCACCTGTCCCCCTTCTTTGGGTCGTTTGAACAGTATATCCATGATCCTGAAGGTAATTAACCTCTTGCCAATAATCTCCGGTAGAGAGCCAAGCGGCTCCATTCCAGTCATCACCCTTTGCAACGTAAGCTGTATCCCTCCACTCCGCCCCTTTCGCATCACTTACTCGGGAGTCGGCCTCCCAATTTTCCATATAATCGTCATAAAATAAAGAGCGGGAAATCAGTGCACTTACACCTCCCAAAGACAATGATAACACCCTTCCCTGGGCAAGCTCCATTGAAAGCAGATCGCTTTCAAGATCAGAATAATAATCATCTGTGGCCAACCATGAATCCTCATCCATGGGATCAGAATCAGGGTCTTTAATGTAATAAAAAGGTATCGAATATGGGTCACCGAGGATTGCAAGATATGGGTTATTCATCATATATTGATCATATAAATCCAGTTCCGCAACCTTATCCAATAATCCTAAAAGCTTGTCCTTAATTGTGAGGGCAATCTCATTTGCAGCAATCGCCGTATTATCACTTAAACCCAAAAAACTATCCTCAGGTAATCGCGGCTCCGGGCAGTTTAACACTATACCTTCATAAGAAGACGATAGGTAGGGAGCCAAGCAGGAAATCTCTGGTATACCATAGTCGGTGTTCACATCTTCCGAGTTTATGAGGGTTATATAAGACACTTCTTTAAATCGTGCATTAAGATATTCCAGAATTAAATCATACGCCTTGGTCAAGGATGAAAAATAAAAAGTCTCGCAATAACCTTCAAGATTGCCGCATACAAGAGTATAATCAACACCCAATCCTGAGAGGATTTCCACAACTGAATTATCCATTTCATTTGTGACTATGACCGGGATGTTAAGATATGATGCCAAGCAAGTAACCACTACACCGATCTCATAACCCTCCCTGCTATTTTCTATAATCAATGCCCCGTTACTGTATTTCCAGATCTGTTTTGCTGCTGCAAGCGATGCACTTTTTTCATTACCCGAAAAAGAATACTTGCTCGTAACATCTTTTACAGTTCCAATTGTAATTACTTCTGATGTATTGTAGATATCAAGAAACTTATTTGCAGCTTCACCGGAAATTAGAAGTGGACTTGCATCCTTCACCGTGCCTTTATATCCTACTGCAATAGGTGTACCGATTAATGCATAAAATTCGGAATCAGAGGCA
>CBDVCK010000022.1:0-22203 GCA_965372465.1 uncultured Thermoplasmata archaeon
TCGTCGGCGCATACAGTACCGATCTATCTGGAACAAACGATGGGTACGCATATGCTTACAACTTTAAAGTGGCTGGTATAGACAACAGTACCGATTGGAATCTTGCGGGAACAGGAGGTGAAGCATTAGGTTATTCTGTTATGGCAGGGGATGTGAACGGTAGCGGTTTTGACAATTTCATTGTGGGTTGCCCATACTTTGATGATGTTGGAAATAATTATGCAGGTAGAGTTTTGGTGGATGAGTACATACCCGAGTTTCAAGAAGTGATCATTCCTATTAGTATGACAGTGGCTGTTTTCGTACTTTGGAGAAAAAAGATAGTAGTAAAGAAGAACGAACGAAGATGATCATTGTTTGGATCGATTTTTCAAAGAAAGTTCTTAAAGATTACCAATGTCGCTTGGGGGTTCAGGTGGTTTTGGTCCAAAATCATCCGGGGGAGGAGTTGGCATATCAGAGGGGGTTTCTTCTAATGGTGATTCGGAAGGTGTATCCGACTCCTTGAATTTATCGGGTTCCGGTAACGGTCTTTCTTTCTTCCATGGAGGTAGTTTTGCCTCTTCCATTGCCTTCTTACCTCGACTCCAACTTGTGAGAGCTATGATCAGGCATATGACTATCAGAATAAGCAGTAGCAGATCAAGGAAGGATACATCCCCTACGGTTTCTGCAAGTGGATTAGGATTGGAACGGATGTTAGCTTCTTGCAGTTGACTTGTTGCCTCTAAATCAGGCGAGGATAGGCTAAAGAAACCTTCTCCATCCGCTACATCATCCGGGACTTTTAATTTTAAGCTTCCCTTCGCATTTGAGGTTTGAATGCTTCTCCCTTCACCTCCGTAAAAACCATAGGACAATGTGAACTTATCAGGAAGTTCGGAACCGTCAAGCGAAATTATTTCATAATTTAAGGTGGCGGTCTCACCCGGCCGATAAGTGTTTTTGTCTAGAGTGAAGGTTATGAGAAAACCTTGCAACCTGTTGACTGTAATGTCGCTTGTGGCTACAGTCAGCCCGTTGGCATCCGTGATATAACCCATTATTCCATAATAATCCGGAATGCTGCCTTCAGGTACTGTGAATTCGAATTTTCCACTGGAGTCTTCTAAAGTCCCTCTCTGAACAACGTTTCCATTATCATCCTTGATCTCATAATAGTAGCTCGCATCGGGAATATCACTTCCCACAACACTGTAATCTACCTTGATGGTGTCTCCGGGAAGATATACATTTGTATTCGGCTTTAAAAGTAGTCTAGCCCTAACAACATCAATGTATCCCATGGCATAGGCTTTAACCCCATCAGAATCCGTTACTTCAACGTTTACTGTCAATTTGCCATCAAAGTCAGAAGGAATGTCGAATGTGAATTCCCCGCTCGAGGATGTACCTGCTGCGATGTAATCACTTCCATAATAGACCCAGTACTCACAATTCACATTTTCCACAACTTCCATACCTCTTATGGCATTGTAGGTCACAGTGACAGTGTCACCGGGGTAGTATTCCGGGTAATCCCAATTTGAGAAGTATTTATTGTCAAATCCCAGTTCAACTGACATCTCTCTGCTCTCAACAACTTCGAATGTATCCCTGTCTGTATCAAAATCGTTTTCTTTTGACACAAGAACATTAACGTCATACTCACCTGTCACTGCATTGCTCAGCAAAGTGAATATGTAAGTAAGCTCGCCTTGTAAATCAGTTGTGAGACCACTAACGGTGTAGTCTGCGATAACGACTCCATCTTTTGTAACATTCAAGGCTACGGTTCCCTGCTTCAAGGGATATCTGCTAAAGCCTTCTATTATATTAGCATCGATTGCTACTACAACAAAATCTCCTGGCAAATACTGGTTATCGCCTGTGTAAACCGTTACCTCAATAGAACCAAGGTTGATATTTTTCGGTATGTAATAGAAATGATCTTCTGTATCGTTAGCCCAAACATGAAGCATGGCATTGTAATCTATAAAAGCGTCCTCTGGAATTTGAATCTGGAAAGAGCCTGATGAACCTGCAGTAAAGGGCTGGCTTTTTAAAGTTACCCACTCATCATCCTCTGTGTCATAGTATCTAAAAATATATTCAATGGAAGTGCCCGCAACACCGCTTCCGTCTCGATTGCTTGTTACAGTATAATATACTGTGATGGTCTCATGTGGTAAATATGCTCCCGCATCGGTAGAAATCTGCAACGTGTATTTTTTCACGCCGAACTCAATGATACCAAGGGATCTGTCAGTGTCACTCTCATTTATAAACAGGTAATACTGACCATCCGGCAGACTATTGTCAATGACATACATTTGTGTCCATATCTTATTCGCCATGGACTGATCTTCCCAGCTAATTATAACTGATCCATCCTCATCTTTAATTGTTATGTTAATATTTGATTGAAAGATTGTTGAGGTTATCGTCATAGTGATCTCTTCACCCTGAGCATATCTTGCCGGGTCTCGGTCAGGGGTTATTTTCACGCCGATTACCTCGAACTCGGCACTGCCAGTGAACGGATCCCCCCCTGAAGTATCACCCAACCTTAAAGTAAATAAACCGATTTGCTCCTCATCATCCCAATAAGTGCTATCAAGCCAAAAACTGTCACTAACATTTCCTTGGTCATTTGCATCGCCGTCCCAATATCCCCAAGGGTAATCATCATCGTGCTCCAACCGAGCATAAATGTCTGTACCCGCTGATAAAGCCCTGCCGTGTTGATCCTCGATATGTGCGGTCCAATAGATTCGACTGTTCATTGGATAGATTGTGGTTTCTATTGTATAACCCTCGGTAAATGTTTTGATAGTTGCAGTATAAATCGGTTCATATATTGTAAACGGAGTTGTGTTTGGTATGGCATCAGTTGGATCGGTGTCTCGGTATCTGATCTCCACTATCCAATCTCCTTCCTGGAAAGAAGTGTCATAGAGATAAAAATTATCGGTATCATAACCATAATAATCCAAACTCAATGAACCTAGGTACATCTCATTTCCATTCTGAATTGCATAGGAATAGGCAGATTCATATTCATATTGATAGTACAAAGGTCCACCGTGCTCATCTTCTATATAAACCGAATAATAAACCCGGTTGTTGAGTGGAAAGTCGGTGGTTGGAATGGTGCGAGCCGAGTCTTCAAAGAGTTCAACAGTTGCAGTCCATACTGATGGCAGATATATCCAGAATGTGTGTGTTCCAATTACATCTGTACCATTTGAAATTTCCATTGTATATTGTCCTGGATCGTCGATTGTATCGATTTCCCAGTGATATCCATCCTCCCAACTGTTATAAACTCCATCGTCTGGGGCACTAAGTGTTACCATTTGTGTATATTCAGTAGCCAGACTCGGATCATAGATAAATACCCATAGATTTCCAACAAATGGAGATCCATCGTCTGTTGCTAAAAAAGAAAAGTACACATTATCATATTCATCAGGTACGCTACTGAAATCATATTCTTCTCTGAAATAATCGTCAGGAGGATAACTGTAGGAAGGCCATTCTCCTTCTCTATGATGTGTTCTTACATTTACTGCAATCTGTTCCCCGGAAGTACTAGGGACCATAATCAACAATCCCATACTCACCATACAAAATGCCAGAAAATATGCTATTTTTTTGCTCATGCTCAATCCTCCAATGTTCTAACGAAATTGGATTTCCCATCAATTCCCATCAAATTAGATTGAAAAGTAAAATGGGGTTCTTATATTTAACATTTTTCAATGGGATATTTCCTTAAATACCTCCAAAAAAACCACCATTTCTAGGGATTTTCCCGGTTAATACACAAAAATCCTTATATCGTATATTATGATACACACTGCGGTAACATGAAATTGTTCGGTTCATCAGGGATCAGAGGTCTTGTAAACAAGGAGATATCAGCAGAGCTGGCAATAGAACTGGGTGGGGTCCTAGGTACTTTGCATGGAAATGTTGTTTTAGGCCATGATCCAAGATCCTCAAGCCCGCTTTTGCTTCATGCCTTAACATCCGGACTTCTATCCACTGGATGTGAAGTGAATATCGCGGGTCTGGTTACTACACCAACCCTGGCACACGCCGCAAGAAATTTCGATTGCGGGATTATGATTACCGCTTCGCACAATCCCCCCGAATACAATGGCTTTAAATTCTTTAATCCTGACGGAAGCGGTTTTTCGACCCGTCAAATGACGGAAATCGAAAGCATGCTCACCGAAAAAAAAATAAGCAAGGCAGAATGGAAATCCATCAAAAATCCAATTATTTATCAAAACGCGGTTGAAGAGCATATGGAATCGATTCTAAAAAGGGTAAACAACATTGACCTCAAAATAGTACTGGACTGCGGTTGTGGCTCCGCATCCACGATTTCACCTTATCTTTTCAGAAGACTGGGATGTGAGGTGATAACATTAAACTGTCAACCCGACGGATTCTTTCCCGGAAGAAAATCCGAACCTTCTTCTGATAATCTCTCATCATTAATGAAAGCTGTTGTTGCAAACAATGCAAATTTGGGAATAGCTCATGATGGTGATGCCGATAGGATGGTGGCTGTTGATGAAAAAGGGAATTACGTTGGGGGCGATGCCCTATTGGCTCTTTTTGCAAAACATGAAGTGAAAAATAATATCGTGGTCCCTGTAAACGCATCCATGGCAATCGATAACATCGTTGGTTCAGAAAAAGTGATACGAACCAAGGTTGGTGATGTATTCATATCCGAGATGGTGAAAAAACATAATGCAGATTTTGGAGGGGAACCTTCAGGCACTTGGATATTCCCTACATTCAGCTATTGCCCTGATGGGATCTATGCAGCTGTGCGATTGGCAGAATTGGTATTAAACAAACCGCTTTCAAATCAGATCTCGCAACTTCCCAAATATCCCAGGAAAAAGGGCACAATATCGTGTCCAAACCAAAGAAAATCGGAAACTCTATCATCAATAAAAGAAAGACTGGATGATCTTAATCCTAAGGAACTGGGCGCTGTCGACGGTATAAGGGCTCAATTCGAGAATTCATGGGTCCTGGTCAGAGCCTCCGGAACCGAACCCAAGATCCGTATTACAACTGAAGCCGAGGACGAGGCAGAGGCAAAAAGTTTGTATGACAAAGTCTATGAGATTGTAAAGGGATGTGTTACCCAATGAAGGCTCTAATATTGGCTGCAGGTGAAGGAACCAGAATGAGACCCCTTACCGCAAACATTCCAAAGCCTCTTCTGCCTGTTGCAGGAAAACCTTTTCTCTCACATATAATAGAAACCCTAAAGAATCTGGAGATTACGGATATCTATTTGTTAATAGGTTGGAAGAATCTAAAGATCAAGGAGTATTTCGGGGACGGGCAGAGGTTCGGTGTGAAAATCACATACCTTCTCCAAGAAGAACGATTGGGCACTGCACATGCCGTGGGCATTGCAAAATCAGACATGGACTCTCCCTTTCTGTGCATCAATGGAGATATAGTTTTAACACGATCCTATATCAAGGGATTAATGGAATCTTACAAAATCCATAAGGGGAACATAATGAGCCTTGCCAAAGTCGAGAGGCCGGAACGGTTTGGCGTTGTCAAGCTTGAAAAAGAACATGTAATGGAGATTGTTGAAAAACCAAAGGAGCCGAAAAGTAACCTCATAAACGCAGGAATATACATATTCACACCGGAAGTGTTCACTGCCATTGATAATACTCCCAAATCCACAAGAGGAGAATATGAAATCACTGAATCCATTAAAATCCTAATGAAGAGCAACGACATCTACGGATATGTCCTGGATGAACCTTGGGTTGAGATAGGAAGACCCTGGGATTTGTTGCGAGCAAATACAATGCTTATGAAGGACCTAAAAGAGGGCATCTACGGTGATATCGATAAAAACATTGAAATTCAGGGTCCGGTTCAAATAGGTAAAGGAACCGTGGTAAGAAACGGATCCTATATCATTGGTCCCGTGATCATCGGAGAGAACTGCACAATAGGCCCAAACTGCATGATAAGACCAAGTACCGTAATCGGGAATGGTTGTAAGGTAGGAAATGCCGTGGAAGTCAAAAACAGCATAATAATGAATCGTGCCCATGTACCACATAATAACTATGTGGGCGATAGCATAATCGGGCAGAGATGCAATCTTGGTGCAGGGACCAAGGTTGCTAACCTCAGGCTCGACGGGAAGAACATCAATGTTGTGCTTGGAGGCAGGATGATGGATACGGGTCTCAGGAAGCTGGGTGTAATAATGGGTGACGACAGCAAGACAGGAATAAACAGCTCCATTGACTCTGGCACGATAATAGGAGAAGGCTCTTTCATTGGACCCAATGCACTTGCAAAGGGCAATATTGCTCCAAGGAGTAGAATACATTAGGTTAATTGTGATTGCATGAAAATCGCTCAAGTTGCACCGTTTTTTTATCCACACATAGGTGGTGTTGAGTCTCATGTTCTCACTCTATCTGAAAAACTCGTGCAAAACGGACATGATGTTACAGTTTACACGTCGAACTATGAAAACCTTAAGGAAACAGATATTTTCAATGGCATTAAAATCGTTCGAGTAAAGCAAATTGTCAGCATTTTTTCAACACCCGTAACCCCCAGGTTAAAGAAGGTCATTTCTGAGGGAGGACATGATGTTGTTCATGCCCACACCCCACCTCCCCTTTCTGCTTATTACACCGCAAAAGCCCGCAAGCGGTCCAAATTCCCCTTCGTGGTCACATACCACTGTGATCTCGAACTGCCAAAACTAATAGGAAAAATAGCAACAGCAATATATCAAAGAACCTTGAGCAAATCCACATTCAAAAGCGCCGACAAGATAATTGTACATACCAAGACATATGGTGCAACTTCAAGAACTCTCTGGAATTTTGAGGAGGTCGTGATACCAAGTGCCGTCAATCCCAACCGCTTTAACGGAAATATGGATTGTACCGAAATAATAAAGAGGCATAATCTAAAAGGAAAGAAAGTCGTGTTGTTTGTCGGGAGGCTGGTATCCCACAAGGGCGTGGACTATCTTATCGATTCGGCAAAGTTCACTTCCCATGACGTGCGATTTGTCATCGTGGGCAGCGGGGATTATTTGGACAAAATGAAAAAGAGAGTCAAAGATAAAGGTGTAGATAAAAAGGTGATATTTGCAGGGAGTGTGGCTCATGACGACATTCCAAAATACTTTGCTTCATGCGATGTTTTTGTTCTTCCCTCAATTTCACGTCTTGAAGCTTTCGGCCTTGTTATACTGGAGGCCATGGCCTCGGAAAAACCGGTTATCATATCAAACATCCCCGGTGTGAGGGAACTTATCACTGAAGGTGAAGAGGGATTACACACCGAACCCATGAACGCAGAGGATCTGGCAAAGAAGATCAATTTTTTACTTTCAGATGATGCTTTGAGAAGGAAAATGGGAAAGAACGGAAGAAAGAAGGTAAAGCGCGAGTTCACCTGGGATAAGGTCGTTAGGCAGATAGAGGAGGTCTATTCAGGCGTAATTAAATAATCGACTAATCCACAATCTCAAGTGTTACTTGCTCTCCTTTGGCATCATAAGCCTGCCAACTTTTTATATTATACGGCCTTCCAACGATGATGTGTGTGTGGCCGAACTTTGAAAAGAAGTATAGATCGGCACCTGATGGATTAAAATTCCCTGATGGATGACTGTGTACCAGCCCAACTACACTTAAAGTGATGTCGGGAGGCTGCATATGGGTGCGAAGTATCGCGGATGTATTCCCCGAAAGCGTTCCAGGCAATAGATTGATCTCATTAATAATTCCTTTTTTAGCAATCAAAGTGGCCGCGAACTCGTTTGGAAAGGTCTCTTTTGAAACCTCCAAAATGAGTTTTAGGGTTTTCCTTTCAATGCCCCAGACCCTTCTTTTTGCTGTTTTTTGTGACTCTCGGAATTTGCGTTTTTTTTCTTTATTCGCTCCAAAAAATCCCATTGTTTACCCTCGGGTATGAATCTATAGCACCAATTTTTCAGACACCCTCTTGTAGAAATCCATTGAAAAGCGAACAAGCTCTGCAGGTTTTTCTGACGCAGTAAATTTTATTTCCGCCTCGCTTTGAACCTGGGTCTCGTACTGGCCATCCAGGACCAGAATACAGGGTCTTTCCGGTTCCAGAAGTTTGATTGTGATTTCGCTTTCGATTGGTACAACATAAGGTCTTGCAGATAGTTTGAATGGGGCAATTGGTGCAATTACAAAAGCATTGACCCTGGGATCGATTAGGGGGCTTCCCACGCTCATCGCATAGCAGGTTGATCCTGTGGGAGTGGCAACGATCACGCCATCTGCCCTGATATCCGAAAGAAGGTTATCATCCACCATGATCTTAAAATGCCTCATCTTGGCAACATGGGATGTGTGAATCACGGCTTCGTTTATGGAATCATATAATCTATCCCCATTCAATTCTGTTTTGAGCCTTGCTCTTTTATCAATGATATAGTCCCCATTTAGAATTCGAGTGAGGCTCTCAAGTGCCTGGTCAGGAGAAACCTCCGTGAGAAATCCCAGAACACCTGCATTGATGCAAAAGAGTTTGACTTTTGCTCTTTGAAGGGCCCAAAGAACTGTTCCGTCCCCGCCTATTGTAATCAGTATATCGGGATTCATTTGGGATAGGGTTTTACCTTCCACTTCCAATTTTGCTGCCAGGCTTTCTTCAATTGTAATTTCTGCTTTGTCCTTTAGAAAATCGATTACCTCTTTGGCAATCCCGGTTGCCTTTTCTATGTTTGGATTGGAAAGCACTCCGAACTTCATCCGCTATCCTCCAAATCTGTAACTCCTGTACTTCTCAAAGCTTCTAAGGCCCTGATATCGCCCACGGCGATGATATTGGATCTAGATTTAATGTCAAGGTCCATATCCAATATATCGTATGTATCATTAAAAACTTCCCCTCCAGCCTCTCTGAGAATGAGGGTGCTTGCCGCGATATCTGTGACCCTTAAACCTAGATGTGCAGGGGAATAATTCTGATAGTAAATATCTAATGCACCGCTGGCCACAAGACACATCTCCAAGGAAGCACAGCCCAATGCCCTGCCCCGTCTGGGTTTTTTTGCGATATTGTAAGTTCGTGATGTGGCGCGCTCCCCGATGTACAAAGTGAACATGGAATCTTTTTGGTGATATTGTTTCACTTGGATTCTCTTATCATTCAAGAAGGCACCATTGCCCTTCTCGGCCCAGAAGGTGTCACCAGTAACCAGGTTCCGAACAAGACCATAATTGACATCAGAGAGCTGAGATTTACCAACCGCAAGGGATAATGCGTAAAAAGGAATGCCCCTTATGGCATTATGGGTTCCATCGATTGGATCAACAACCAGTGTTTTTTCGGATTTGTTGTCAACAAATCCTGCTTCCTCGCTCAGTATGTTCAGGTTTTCTTCTTTTTCTGCAAGGACCTTAAAGATTATCTGCTCGGCTGCATCATCAATGAGTTTTGTGGGAGTGCCATCCGCGCCAATGCCCAATTCCTCTCCCAAATTCACATCATTCTCCATTTTCTTAATAGATTTTTCAACCTCATGGGCTATTGTAAAAAGTAATTCTTTCATGTATTTCCCACTCAAAAAGAGTATGTTGTGCTTTGATTTTATAGTTGTGGTATAAATCATCGACTCCTGGCTCTTACTTCTTCAAATGATTTATGTAAGAGGATTATCGTACTCAAACATTTATCTAGATAGATGAGCCTTGTCATATAAATTATCGCCACCTGGCTTTTGCTTTTATAGATGATTTATGTAAAAGGACCATCGTCACCATACATTTACCCAGATAGATGAGCCTTGTAATGTGAATATTTTCGATTTTAAAAATTTATTTTATATTGGATTTTTATCATCTCATAATACCTGACGTACCGCAGTTCGGGCATTGAACCTTAAAAGGTCGGTGTGTTACTTCCATTTCGAAAACATAACTGCAATCAGGACAGCTTATCATTTCAATTCGCGGGAATACTATTCCACTTGCCTTTGCGGTTTTTTGGGCCCCAGGCGAATAAGTTAAAGCTGGTTGCTGTCTTGCACCGGTTCTTCTCAATACCAATATCGCGGCAATAATTCCGCATATGATCAATATCATTAAAAATATCCAGACATATGGTATGTCAAATTCCTCTTCTTCTTCATCAACATCGATCGTGAGGGTAATGTCACCTGCTTTAATGCCATCTGCTGAGGTTGTGGAAATTGTGACAAAATAAATCCCTGGCTCGGCATCGGAGGGTATGTTCATGCTTATTGAAATAACCCTGGACCCATCCAATGGAACAGAAGGATTGTCGTTTGAAAAATCTGCACTCCATCCCTCGGGTAGTTCCCTAAATCTTATGTCCAGCTCCTCTTCCCAATTACCGTTGTTGGAGAGCTCTATTGTGAAAATCAGCTCCTTACCCTGGATAACCGAAAATTCTTGCTCATGGGAATCGATATCCACATCGTAGATCCGTTGAACACCTGTTGAAAGCTCAATGGAATCATGACCGTCATCGGAGAGGGGTGTGGTTCCGGCGATAGTGATGATATCTTGGGTATAGGCAACAGCATTATCGGGTATACTGACCAGGACCATGATTTCTGTGATTTCTCCCAATCCGGGCATGCTGCCTGTATCAGGAATTCTATTGTTGTTTGTATCTCGGAGATGGATGTTGCCATCACCATTTAAGAGCACAACCTCCCAATTGCTGCTTGAGGATGCAGAAAGATCGATTACTGCCTGGTAATTGTAATTGTTCTGTACACTCACAAGATAGGTAACTTCTTTTCCCGGATCATCGGTTTTTGAATTTGGTTCCGTTTCAAGGATAATATTGCCAGAAAGCTCCACTTTGGATTTCAATACCACAGATTTTGTATCGCCTGCAGGCAGCGAGGAATGAAATGTTACGGTGGCCTCATCCTGGGTATAAGCCTGTGCATTACCTGGTATTTTTACCTCCACTACCACATCCAAGGTATCGTCCCATGGATTCAAAACTCCAGTATCAGGAAATCCATCACCATCCGAATCTGATAATTTAGTTGAGCCATCAATTGCGAGAAAATCAATGTTCCAGTCATTATTTGAGGTGGCTGTGATGTCAATTGTATCCTCGTGGTTCTGCGTATTTGAAACTGTTATGATATATTGGACTGAGGCGCTGTTTTGTCCTTCCTTTTCATAGTTGGGCACAACCAAATCCAATTCACCGGAAAGGGCAACAAAGGTTTTGATTGTGAGTTCAGAGACGCTGTTTGGGGATAAGGCAGTCACTGCAAATTCCTTATAATCGTATGCAAGAGCTGTGTCTGGTGGTGTGATACTAAAGGAATATATCTTGATGGCAAAGGCACCCAGCGAAAAGCCGGAAACACTGAAATCCGTTATCCAACCATACCAAGTCCCTACAATAGGTGAAATATCCAGGTCCACAATAACCTGGGTGTTGCCAAAGTTTGTAACGGTAACAGTATATGGGACAGCTACCTCGGGGGGTGTTTCCTTGTCGGTTTGTGATGTATTGACATCAATTGAAAAATATCCAATAGTAATGCTAAGTGTTTGCAAGGTATCCCTTTGATTTTGATCACCATAGGACGTGCCGGTAATGTCTATTATTATCCTATCGCCAAGACGAGCATTCTCAGGGTTGGTAACAGATAGGAGCACAGTGGTTTGCTGGAAGGCATTCAACATCACTAGGGTTTCATCCAAATCATACTGCCAACCGCTGGAAATCCCTGATTCGGTACCAGTCATGCCGAGAGAAAAGGAGTCTGGACCATTCCCTTGATTTATTACAGTGATGTTGTAATATCGGGTCTCATCCGGTATGAAATCCAGCTGAAAGTTTTGAGTTTCCAGATCGATTCCGAACCATTGATTCACGGTCAATGTAATTGATTGGGAATCCGAATCTTTGACCGTACTGTCCAGTTTTAAATCTCCTATCACATTTGCATGATAATCCCCATGTTCAGATGATTGCGGTGTGATGGTCAGGGTAACCATATCAGTATCGCCTGGCAGCAATTGAAAACCGTTTTGATCGAATGAAACATCCCATTCATCTACATTGGTTCCATCTATGCTCAGGTCAACTGAACCCATTGCATTTCCATTGTTTTTTACCAAAATTTCATAAAATGCTGATTCGTCTTTTCCCACATCCTCCACATCGTCGATGATTGTCAATTCGATATCGTACTGGTTGCCCATGCCATATATCTCCACATCATCCACCCACCAGCCATTATCGGTAAGAACCACACCCGAACTCAGATAGAATCGAATCTGCACCTCATGGCCAACATACCCTGAAATGTCAATTACTTCCTCGCTCCAAGGATTTAGGGTCCCACTGTAAGAATCCAGTGACTCCCAACCACCACCGTCAGCACTGATCTCTACATATCCCCAATCTTGTATGAATGGAAAATCATCTATGCTATATCTATGATGGAATATGAGGATAACTGAAGTGGCGTCAATGAGGTCAATTACAGGCGAGGTGAGATACTGATCTGCCACCACCGTGTACTGACCCAATAAATCTTCATCAGCGCACCACCAGGATGTGGTAGGACTGTAGCTATCCGAAGTTGTCAGATGCCATATCGGATCCAATATAAGAGATGAGGTTGAAGACTCCCAATCACCCTCACCGCTTTCCATGTTATCCGTAAAGAACCTCGTATAAACCGTTATTTGACTGGATATCATATCATTTTCTGCGACCTCATCATTTACCAGTAAAGTCGTTATCTCGATGGAATAGAATCCACTATAGGAAGGTACCCACTGCCATTCGAGGTAGGTGCTTTCCCCACTATTTAGAATGATATTTTCCTTATATTCAGAAAATATTGTGAAACCATAGAAATTTTTAATCTCCAGTAATACCGCAAAATCACTCTGATCATTCTTTCCGGTGTTCTCGCAAGTGGTACCCATGTCAACTGAATCTCCAACAAATACCTCTGACGGGTTGTTTAGGTTCAATACCCTCACATCGTTGTAGATGGGTAAAAACCATACAATAAAATTCTTGAACATCGCAGATAAATCTGCATCTGTCCAGTCATTCACATCCCTGTTCCCGTTCCAATAGATGACCTTTCCTCCCGAGGAAAGCTCTGTGGCTATTATCTTGTCAAATCCATCGGAAAGCTCTGCCACAGTTTGAGCGCCTCTTGAGGTGTCGGCCTCCACAGCATCATGATCAGTTTCCCCAACCGAAAACTGACTTCCTGTGGGAAATTGACCGAAGATACCGTCCATTATGGGATGCGAGCCGTTTCTTACGATGAATGTGTTCTCCCCCATATTGTCACCGAATACTGTGGATCTTACTAAGTCCGCAAGAAGTGGATCGTTTGGGCTGCCCAGTGAGTCATAGCCAGTTACAAGAAGAACACCGCCAAGGGCTATGTAATCCTCCAATGCCTCCTTCTCAGTATCATCAATCGCCCTGTTCTCGTTGAAAAAGATCACTATCTGGTATAGAAGAAGAACAGATATATCACTTGTATAACCAGATTGGGCATTATTATCCAGTACAGCAAAGGGTTTTCCAAGATCATTGAGAATAGAGGTTACACTTTGAAGCTGATTGCCGTCAGAAATTAGCCCGATTGTCCCTGGTATAGGGCCGTTAGATACCAAAATCGAGGTGTTTAAAAAATTGTTCCCAGTCACATTTTCGTCGGGTAGAACCGGGGTTGCGATTTCTACAAGATATTGCCCTTCGTTTGAAGGAGCCGTCCACATAAAAGAGACCGATTTTGCATCGCCGCTTGCAAGATTCGAAATAACTGTCTGTGATTCAAGGCTCCCGTCCACAGTGAAGTTGACTGTGATATCAGTTTCGTCATTCAATCCGATGTTCACGATGGTGGCGTTTACAAAGGTATCCTGATTTGGACTCAAATATGACGGAACTTGAATGTTCATGACAGTCACATCCCGCTGCTCTCTTTCGTATTTGGACCAGGTAAAGGCATTGTAGAAAAGCTGGATATCATCCGAATTGGATTCGTATTCTATCCAATGTGAAATATAAACAAGGCCTTTGTTCACAATGATGGCCCCATTAGAATCAGATGACAATGCCACGTATCTTCCATCAATAAGATCATCTGCATCCCAGGAAAAGTCAGGTGGTATTGCGGTTGCCTCCGTACCTGGGGTATATGGATCCGGAATGTTGTTGTACAATGGATGCAAAGGTTCCATCAGATTAAGAGTTGTTGTGGAGTCCACCTCGTAGGAAAGATCATCACGCATCCCAAACAATGGAGCCAGATCATTGTTATTTGGAACAAAATGGAACAGGGTAAGCGATGTGGCAACCAGACCATGCCCCTGTTGGACATAGGTTGTTATGGCATCAATCTCGCTATCTGTAAATTCCCAGGAATATGCAGATGAGATTAAAAGCACATCCGCATTTTTCGCTGCAAGATCGTCATAGGTTATGTCGTTCTTATTGAGAGTTTGGTAGTCAATTTCCACAGGAGTTGTGCCAAAATACATCCAGTTCTCGTTGATATAATCCCAGGGTGCATCCTCATGAAAGTCGGTCCCCCAGGAATCTAAAACAGCCACAAAAACAGGTTCTTTTGAGGTAACCAATACCGTGGTGTTTACCTTATTGTCAGCAACAAGCTCCTCGCCCTCAACCGGTAATGCATAGATTTCTACAGCGTACCACCCCTCGTCTGTGGGTGTCCATTCCAGTGTTATGGGTTGAGAGGATTCGGAAGCAAAAGAAGTAATAATTTCGTTATCCTTAAGAGTGCCATTTACAAGCAACTGGACCACCACGTCAGTCAGATCGACCTTACCAAGGTTCTGAAGCGTGGTATTGAATTGAGCGAGCGTGTCGGGTTTGAAATATTTCTTGGTAATAATGTCTGTTACTGCTATATCTGGCTCCGCAATCACCTGCTTCTCCTGATAATTATTGGCTGTGAAGTTCTCGTCAGCAACAGGCTCCACCTCGATACCTACCATGTAGATACCTGTTGGCGGAATCCAATCAAAGCTAACCAGTATTTGGTGTCCACTCAATATCTCAGTAACCAACGTCGTATCCTCGATTTGGCCATCCACCTTGAGGTTCACAACCACATCATTTTCATCGGAAAGCCCGTTGTTGAATACCGTTGCGCTCACAGTTGCAACTTCGTTTGGAGCCAAATAATCATCAACCTGAATCTCTGAAACCCCAAGGTCATGTTCCGCTTGAAGCACTTCGCTTGCAACTAAAGCGAAATTCTGATCGATTTCCGGGGTATCCAAATCTCCGTCCATTGCAATGTTCTGGGCAATAACCTCTATTGTCCAACTTCCTGGTTCTGGATTTTCGATGAACACATTCTCCACATTGTTTAATGTATCGTAACTGCCACCCGAGGAGGACCATTTTGAGGTTATCAACCCCGCATTGCCATAATATACAGTACCGTAAGGATCAGTCACCTTCAAATCCAGATTGTTTACAAGATGCTGGGATGAGGAAGTGACTCCGGGAACATCGGTCCACACCAGGGATATCTTCATGGGGGCATAGCCTGTTGGAGCCACGAAATAACTCACATTTTCACCTGTCATGAGATTTACTTCCTCGTCCACAATGAAATGGTTTAGACCTACTTCGTAAACATTGCCCACATCCACACCGCCCCAACCCTGCTGGAACCGATCAGCCTGGGAAAACTCGTACTGATATGCATCTGCAATCAGTATTGCCTTTACAGTTGCTGCATGCGGAATGGTATTTGAGGGGTTGTTGCCAAAGAAATTCTCCTTGTACATCTGGTAGACTAGACCTGCGGAGCCTGCTGCAATTGGCGTGGCACCGCTTGTGCCTCCCATCTCTTCATAATAATTTCCTGAGGCGTAACCGTCATTGCCGTCTCCATCAACACTGTCGGTTGTATATATCCAATCAAATGCACTGGAAAGGTCCGGTTTGATCCTACCATCCGCTGCCGGGCCCTGACTTGGTGTCATACCAGAGCCGTCATTTTCCCACCTATCATTTGTTCTGTCAGTATCATCAAAATGATTCCATGCTCCAACGCATATCACGTTTTTTGCCACCGAATCCTTTGTGAGGGATTCAGGACCAACTCCACTGTTGCTGTTGCCCGCAGCATACAGCATTGTCACATCATGATAAAATACAGCCTCATCGTTCTCCTGGGAGATTGAAGTATATGTGCTGTCCGATGAACCTGAGGACCAGCTGTTGCTTTGAAACACACCGCCCCAGTTGTTGACAAGATTCTCAATGGACTCGTTTCTCTCTACATCCCATGTGGAGAACACGCCCTGTCCGCCCGGCATCATTCCCATTGCATTGTTGTCATTCTCACCTGAGGAGAACACTATTCCAAAGGTGCAGGTACCGTGAGCACCATCCGAAGGGTCGCCGTCAGTTCCAATGATCTGCCCCTCGAAATCCGGATGATCCAGATCACAACCGTCGTCCTTTACCTCACCAACAATGCCGGAGCCGTTGAAGCCGTTTGAATGCAGGTTCTCAGCTCCTGTAAAAATCCTTACATTGTTCATCAGGGCAAAAGGCTCGGTATATTCATCGATCCACTGAACCTCTGGTATGAATGCAATGCTTCGAAGATTTGCAGCATCTGTTCTGACCCTAATGATATGGCTGCTTTCATCCTCCCTGGTTATCACCCCCCCCAATGCTTCCAGTTCACTTATTACCTTTGGGAGGTTGTTTTGTTTATCCCTAAATATGAGGACATTAAGCTCGATTTCACAGGTTTTTTCTAATAGGCCAGTCTGTATTTTGTACGCGGGGTGATATATTCCAATCCATCTGATAAAGGCAAGATCTTCAATTTTTTGTTTTGCATCATTTTCCATATGAATCAAATAAGTATATTCGGGTATATAACCCAAAATAAGCGCTCCTGATGTTTTGATATCATCTATCCACTTGGATCGGATCGGCCCTTGGATTTGAACCAAATAGTACCCATTTACATGGGAATATTTTAACTCTGATGAAATGTCTGGCTCCCCTAGTTTAGGATCGAACGTTGCAGCTTTTAAATGTACGTGCAGAAACTGGTCTTGGTTTTGCGAAATCTTGTTTTCTTTATCCAAACTTGGTTCAGAAGGGGTGATGTCTGATGCTGAATCGGGTTTAAATTCCACCTGTTGCTCCTCTCTTTTAACCTCGTCATCATATTCGGTTTTCTCCCACAATGCCGTGGTGGTTGGGATAGAGCTTACAATCAATGTGATGAACAATGCAGAAACGATCATCCTTTGAAAAGCCAAGTGAGCCTTATATTTCGATTTTTTTAATCTCATTTACTTCACTTTTATTATTGAATATATTAGTGGATTAAGTTGTATGGATAACATCTTTTTAATAGTATCGGTTCACATATAAACTCCTTATATATAATTATTAGTTGGTAAGCACCATTTGAATACCAAATTACCTTGAAAAACAATAGAGCTTAGTATCCCTTCTTCTCCCGTGATCATCCTGTTTTTTTGGCCTCATTTTTTCTCGAGCTGCTATCCTTTACTCGGAAGTACTTCAGAGGATGTGTCATCCACTCCTTTTTGCAAAGACCGTCCTCCCCTGGACAGTTGCCGTAGCTTTTCATTGTACTGCATTCAGGGGGTGTGTATTCAGTACCTGAAATCTTGCCTGTAATGTGCTCGATTTGGTATCTGGTTTTACTCTCATCAAAGTCCGGTGATGTGCCAAACAGCTTTAAAATCTCTTCTTCCGACATACCTATTGAATGAAGAAATGCAGTTAATGCGAACCTTCCACTATGGGGTAGGTTTTCACCTGCCTGGGCCTTGGCAAGAAGTTGCCTCATGCATGGTGGTAATTTTGTTACCCTGATCTTTCCGAAATCCTCGGCTTTGAAGGTGTTCTTTCTTTCCTCCACAGCTTTTTTTATAATTGTGATATGATTTTTCAGATCTTTTAGAATCTCATCGTTCACAGAAGCGGGAAGCTCCCCTTCTATACGCCTTTGAAGGGCCTGCTGGATGATCCTTGCCAAAGGATTCTTGTCCAGAGTAATATAACCGTTTTTCATGTCTTGATTTGCGATTTTCCATTCCTTTGCACGCATCTGGGAAGTGTTTCTCAGATAGTGAGTAAAGTGGAGCTTGCATATACCATCATCCTGTTTTACATCAAGCTTGAGCTCCTTGGCAATCTCAACCACAAAATCAAAATCCTCCAGTTGAAGACGATCTCCAGCTGTTTTTGCTTCCGCAAGAGCATAGCGTTTGATAAGGTAAGTATCATTTAAACAGGACACCAGGATTCTGGCAGCAACATAAGAGAGCAGCTCTGCCATGCTGTCTGCATCTGTTATGAGTTTGTGGTCCTTGATTTCGCCTTTGGATATGGCTTCAAGCACCCTCTCCTTACCCTGACTGCGTGTACGCTCATATGCGATGTCATGCAAAAGCTCATCCAATGAAGGACCGTTTGTCTTAATGTAAGTTAAGGACTCCTTCAGAAATGGATAATTCGCCATTTTGGATAAATTCATGATTTCGAGTTATGAGCATGAGTAATATAAAAGTTTTCGATTTTAAAGTTTAAAGAGCAATTGACTTCATCCGGGTTTCCCGTTGTTTACAGGCTCTGTTTCTCCTCCTTCGTCCTCCCCTTCAACTTGTTCATTTTCTAATCTTTCCTCCTCCTCTTTCTGCTCCTCTACATGATCCCCTACTCCCATTTCTTTTTCTCTTATTTCCACACTATCTTCCTCATCAACATTCTCCAGTTTCTTAGGTGAAAATGTCAAAATCGAGGCAAAGGCTCCAGTGCCTAATATGATGTAGTTTAAGGCCAACAGTATCAGAGCCACAGCACTACCCACCTCGGTCTCAATTCCGGATAGATTTTCCAAAAGCAGTGTAAATGTGACCTCTTTCGGACCCACAGGCAAAAATAGAAAGGTTCTTGCAACCCAGGATGTGGCATTTATGACAAGGATATACATGATAAATGGTGGATCCACATTAAATGCCAAAAGAAGAGCGTATGTGACCACAGCCTCTATTACCCAGCTTACGATGGTGAGAACGATATTTATGCCCAGAATCGCTTTTCTTTTATGAAACTTTATTATTGCCTCCTTGAACTTGGTAATGGAAACCGATATTTTCAGTGAGAGACGAGTGAGGAATTTACCTCTCTTTTCAAAAAGCTTCTCGATGAAGACTGCCAAGGTATCGAAGAATTGGGGTTTGAAGAGCAAAAAAAATGCGATTGCCAAAATGAACATGAGAATTATGATGAAGATGAGATTCTCCTGACCGGGTATCAACAGGACGATTCCAACACCTGCCATTGCCACAAGAAATGTAATATCGGAAATTCTTTCGATAACCACTGCTGCCATGGTATGTCTGGCCCTGATCCCCAGCTTCGTTTTTGCAATGGCAGCTCTCGTGATTTCTCCGGTTCCTATAGGTGCAAAAAGGTTCATGGACTGTCCAATGATGTAAACCCTTGATGAATCAAAGAAATTCGCTGTTTTTTGCAAAAGCCACCATCTTGTCAACTTAATAAAAAGGAGAAAGAACATCAATATTATCGCAACAGAAAGTATGATAGGGTCCGCCTTCACCAACACATCCATGACATTTCTTGCACCGATGAAATAGAGCATTATTGCAATGATTACTATTCCGACGGAGAACATCACAGCATTGAATATCAGATTTCTTGCCCTTTTTTTCTCCATAAAATCACGATGTTGTGTTCATAGTCCTCGCTTTGCTGGATTATTTTAATGATAATTTCTCGGTAATAATTCTACAAATATAATCGATCTGATCTTCCTTCAAGGTGGGGGCAGATGGAAGAGAGAAACCTCTTTTTGACAAATCATCGGCAACTGTGAGTTCCTCGTTACTTTGGTCCCTGTAAGGCGGCTGTGTATGCATTGGATAGAAAAAGGGTCTTGTATCTATGCCATTATCAAGTAGAATTGCGGTGAATTCATCCCTTGGAACCTTGTCAATTAGTATGGAATACATCCAATAGACGTTTTTTGCCCACTCCATCTCGGGGGGAGTGGTGATGCCCGATATATCACCTAAATGGTTATTGTATAGCTCGGCATTCTTTCTCCTGATTTCAATATATTCATGGATTCTTTCGGTCTGGGCCAATCCCACGGCTCCCTGCATATTGGTCATCCTGTAATTGTAGCCTATTTGAGGATGCCAGTATCTCTTTTCCTTGGACATTCCATGATCCCTTAGCATCATTGCCTTCTTCATGATTTCTTCATCATTTGTGGTTATCATACCGCCCTCGCCAGTGGTTATTATCTTGTTTCCGAAAAAACTGAAACAACCTGCATCACCAAGGCCTCCCACCTTCTTTTTTTTGTATTCCGCTCCATGAGCCTCGGCTGCATCCTCAATAACAATCAAAGAATGATCCTTAGCCAAATCCATAATAGGGTCCATATCTGCAGGATGCCCGTAAAGATGTACAGGGATTATGGCCTTGGTCTTGGATGTGAGCTTTTCCTTTATTTTCTCAGGGTCAATATTCCATGTATTTGGTTCAGAATCCACAAAGACTGGCTTTGCACCTGTGTATGCCACGCAATTTGCAGTGGCTATGAACGAAAGAGTTGGAACAATGACCTCATCATCCTTGCCAATTCCACAGGTTACCAGGGACAGATGAAGTGCTGTTGTTCCATTCGAAGTGGCGATTCCGTATTTCGTGCCTATAAAATTGCTGAATTCCTCCTCAAATCTTTTTATGTACTTACCAATGGATGATATCCACCCTGAATTGACACAATCGGAAACGTACTTCAGCTCATTACCAGCAAAAAGGGGTTCGGCAATAGGTATTTTTTCCATCACAATCCCTTGTGCCATATTTCGTCTTCGGATGCGATTTTTTTCTCCCAGGGCCATTTGCTGTCGTTTTCTTTGTACCAGTCAATGGTTCGCTTCAACCCTTCTTCGATACCGATTTTGGGATCCCAGCCAATGAACATGTGAGCTTTGAAATAATTACACTGCAGTCTTTCCACATCCAGTGGACGCAATCTAACATCCTCAACTTCTATTTCAATTGAATCCTGACCCATGAGCTTTGCCATGATGTTGGCAAGCTCCTCCACAGACCAATCCTTTCCATATCCGAGGTTCACTACCTCCCCAACCGCCTTGTCGCACTTCATGAGCTCAACGGCACCCTTTGCCGAATCATCGATGTATGTGAGGTCCCTTCGAGCCTTGATATTTCCTAGCTTCAGTTTGTTGCCCTGCGAAAGCTGGGTGATAAGCTCGGGTATGATATAGGGATGCGTCTCCCTGGGTCCATATGTGTTGAACTGTCTCATTATGATAATGGGTAAATTCTGTTCATGATACAGAGTAAAGCACAATCTGTCCGCAGCCAGTTTGCTTACCGCGTATGTGGAGTACGGTATGGTTGGATGATGTTCGTCCATTGGGACATACTGGGCTGTGCCGTAGACTTCGGATGATGAGTACTGCAGAATCCTTTCCACACCCGCCTCCATTGAGGCCAGCATCACATTCAAGGCACCGTTGGCATTGACCTCGAAGAAGTTTCTTGGCCTGTCATAGCAGTGCGGAATATAGGGTTCCGCAGCCAGATTGAATACACAATTTATATTATGCTCTTTGAGGTGGTCCACTATCTTTGGATCCCTAATATCGCCTTCAATTACAGTAACCTTATCTTTGATTTCAGCGATATTTGACTGATCGCCACTTGCATAGTTATCGAAAATAACTACATTTGACCCTTCCGAAATCAGCTCTCGTACCAAAGTCGAACCTATAAAACCGGCTCCACCAGTGACAAATACATTCTTGCCAGATAGTTCCATGTCCTCACCCTCTGCGCAGATAGGCTTTATGTTATTTAAATATACTCTTTTCAATGTTTATTATCCAAGGACGTATGGAGGGGAATAGGGTGGTGGGATTAGAAATCAAAGCCCTTAAATATCCTGGGTGGCATTCGTTGTGAGGTAAGACAAAGCAAACTTGAGGTTAATAAATGATCAGGAGGATGAAAACTGAGAATGCAAAAACCGTTGCCAAGCGCCAACCAATCCAAAATCAAAACATTTTTGTT
>CBDVCK010000023.1:0-21136 GCA_965372465.1 uncultured Thermoplasmata archaeon
CCATACTCTTCCTTTAATTTTTTAAATAATTGCAATCCCTCTTCGTTAAGTCTAATTACAGTAGCTGTTATTTTTCCTGTAACTTTAGCCTTATCTCTTAGCACTTTATCTCTCTCCTATTTAAAAAGACCTTCTTCTTCCATTTGCTTCATAATTAATCACCTTAATTCGCCCTAATCGCAGCCAGTTTCCCCGGCTTCGACAGAGAACAACCAAACATTTAATTTTGCTTATTTTATTAGTTTCTACATTATTATCATTTTTGATAATGTTGATTTTTTGAATTATTGGTTTTAAATCCGTATTTTTTAATATTCAATGCCGGATAAAATCAAGGAATGTAATAACAAAAGTTTCTCAATTTGTTTCCCTATTATTCAATGATCACCCTCTATAAGGTATGAAAATCAATAATATAAATAATATATCTGGTATTCAAAAAATATATGAACCCCGAGACGTGTACTGGTTCCTGTCCCCGACCCCAACTAACCCTTCCTCGCATAATCGCGGCTATCTGACCCGAAAAATTTTTCTTTGTTGGGTAGGGGGCACTTAATATTACTTTTTCCCTAAACCCACCTATGATAATCAAAAATGGTTGTCATAACTGATTGTCAATTGCGATTTGTGGAGAGCTATTCATAAATATCCATGGGATTCTTATTAGATTCAGGAGTAAATGTATGCAACCCATTGTACACTTACTGCTCTCCATTGTGGCAGGACTAGGGGTAGGATTACACCTTGAAAACAAGAAAAGAAAGTACCTCCTAATTTCCCTTTTAGCCTTGGCGGCAACCGGTATAGATTTGGATCATTTCCTGCCAATATATCAACAAAATGAGATCGCCATATTTCATAATGTCTTTGTATTTCTACTCTTACCAGCAGCATTATTTTGGATTTTTTTTGTCTACGAGCGCAGAATTCAAAAAAGTATTGGCCAAAGAGCGTGTCTTCTCCTCTGCGTGATGTTTCTGGGTCATATGTTTCTTGACTGTATTTATGGGGGGACGATGCGATTTCTTTATCCCTTTAAGTATGAGATGTTCACAATAGCCACTGTGGGAATATCCCTAGATCCCGTATATTTCTCCCTTACGGCAGATCAGGTAATCTTGATAGTGTGGGGTGGAATTGTTGTGTGCGCAAACATTGTTGAAACCCTGATTTTCAAGGATGTGGAAGAAAAAGAGCGATTTGAACTCGATTCTATGAAAAATATAAGGAACGAAAATGGAGCGAAAAGTAACCTTCCGGTAATCATTAGCGGTAGTTTGCTTGCACTAAAGTTACATTTTGTTAAGAGAAAATAGACGATTCCACTACAATATAAAAGCATTTAACAAAAAAATATGAGATAGGTTATTTAAGATTCACATGGTCTCTTCTTTCTCGTTGATCCCTCTTTTGGCTATTTTCTCGGCAAGTGTTTTGAAGGCCAGATTCACATTTATCCCGGTTTTAGCGCTGGAAAGAAAGACTGTGGGCTCTTTATACTTTAATGCAAATTCCTTTATATCATTGAAGGTGAGTGCAGCCTCCGATGTCAGATCGCACTTGTTCCCTATAAATATTAGTGGGACATCCTTTGTGACATCACTCATAGAGGAAATCCACCCCTCAAGCTCGAGAAGGGTGTCCTTTCTGGTTATATCACATACCGCCATGGCACCTTGAGCGCCAAAGAAATATGCTTCTCTTAAGATCTCCCTGAAACCTTTTTGGCCCATGATGTCCCATATCATCAATGTGACTACGAGCTCATCTTGGGTTTTCGGGTGCGTAATCTTAATCTCTTTTTTTGTGATTTTTGTTCCAATTGTTATGAGATAGCCATCTGAAAACTGGTCGAAGACGAATCTTTTAATGAGACTGGTCTTTCCCACACCGCCTTCGCCTATTAAGCAAACCTTTCGCTTTATGGATTTATTCGCAGGCATTTAAATCTCCCTGATCTTTTTGACCCAATATTTACCACCCAAACTCACCTTTTTTTCTTTGGTCTATTTGGGATTGAATTATGTTAAAGATTGAAATGAAATGATGTTATTGTTATATAAAAGTTATTGGCTCTTTTTTAAGAATGATTCTGTTGTGTAGGTTTTCTATGATCAAATGGTAATTTGTCATACAAAATAACCTATAGAAAATGAAATGAAATTAAGACAATTGGCTATGATTAATTGCAAAAATTTTATATAGGATGAAAGGTATACAGGCTTTTGTCTGACAAAATGTCAGATAATTAATGCGATGTGGATAAAATAGGGATGGGAAATTGCAAAGATGATGTTTCTACATCTGAATTTGCAAATCTTATTTCTCTTCAAACTTGGATAACCCATATTTAAGGTATCTGGGGTGTAGTCCACAATCCAAGGCAAATCTAAAGAGATATAGATATGGAGGGACTAACTTGTACCTAAAAGAAGTTGAGCTGGAAAATTTCAAGTCTTTTGGGAAAAGAAAGAAAATACCATTTTTAAAGGGTTTTACAGTGATTACAGGACCCAACGGTAGTGGTAAATCGAATATCGGCGATGCGATACTGTTCGTCCTAGGGCCTAAAAGCTCCAAGGTTATTCGTGCAGGCAAGCTTACGAATCTCATATATAACGGAGGAAAAGCAAAAAAACCTGCAAAATATTGCAAAGTCTCCCTAATTTTCGACAACACAGATAGGATCATTCCCCTGGAAGATGATGCAGTGACATTTACCAGGCACATTAAACTATCACCTTCAGATCCTGAAAATTATCTGAGCTATTTCTATGTGAATGGCAGAAAATCCTCACTTTCAGAATTCGATGAACTCCTCTCCCATGCACACATATCAGCTGACGGCTACAACCTGGTGAAGCAAGGTGATGTTACACGGATAGTAGAAATGGGTAATATCGAGAGAAGAAGGGTGCTTGATGAGATCGCAGGTGTCACAAGATACGATGATGATATTAAAAAAGCCGAGGAGAAGAGGCAGGGTGTGGAAGAAAACCTCGATAGAATAGGGATAATAATAGATGAGATAAAGAGGCAGATTAAACTTCTGGAAAAGGAAAGAAGCGCTGCCCTCAAATATAAGGATTTAAAGGATAAATATGATCTTGCAAAGGCTCAAAGTGCATATAAGAGGAAGGAGATCGTCCAAAGCGAGATAGTTGCCATTCAAAATCAGATACAAAACTACAATAAAAAAGAGAAGGAATATGAGGAAAAGGTAAAAGAGCAAAACAGGCAATTACATGAACTGGAAGAGGCAATGGAAAAGGTGGAGCAGAAGATTGCCGCCGAGGGAGGAGAGGAGGCAAGAGAACTAAAAATCAAAATCGACAATCTGAAAATAGAGATCGCCCGGGCAAAGGACGGCATCATAACCTCAAGGGATTCCATAAAATCCCTAAAAGGAGAATTTCAGGTTTTTAATGAGGATAAATCGAAATTGGAAAAGGTTATGGAAAATTTAAGAGAACAAATGTATGATGTGAATAAGAACCTTACCAAGAAAAGAGAGGAGTTGAAAAACACAAATTCAGAACTTGAAAAAACCCAAGAGACGGTAGGCAAATCCGATTCTGAGGCCCTGTCCATACAGAAACGCATCTTGACCTTAAACAAGGATATGGAATCTGCGGAGGATGAGCTACGGGCAATCAAGATCGAAGAGGATAGAACCTGCGAAAAAGCAGAGAGACTCCGTTTGGATATAACTACCCTTGAAGAAGAGATAAGAACCTGTGAATTTGAAATCAAGGATACAGAATTCCGGCTTCGGGATATGACAAAGAACGCGAAAGAATCCGGAAAATCCCTCCATTCTCTTGAAGAGACCCTACAAAAGAAAAAGGAAGAGGAGGAAAGGCTGTATAAAGAAGCAATGGAATTGGAAGCTGCCGTAACGAGACTGACAAGAGATTACAACAGGCTGAAAGCGGAAGCTGAAGCCGCTGAGTCCATTAAAAAGGGATACAACATGGCTGTTGCCTCCATTTTGGAGGCAAGGGATAAAGGTAAGCTCAAGGGTGTTCACGGAACCATTGCCGAATTGGCCGAAGTTTCAGAAAAATTCGAATTAGCTCTCAGTATAGCTGCGGGAGCAAGGATGCAGTCCATCGTTGTAGATTCCGATGAATACGCCTCCAAGGCCATCGAATACCTTAAAAAGATGAAGATAGGCAGGGCAACATTCCTTCCCTTGAACAAGATGAGTGAAGGAAGACCCAGAGGCAAGGCGCTCATGGCCAGTGGTAAGGAAAAATCATTGGGTTTTGCAATTGATCTTGTGAACTTCAAACCCGAATACAGGGCAGCGTTTTGGTATGTTTTAGGGGATACCATAGTTGTGGATGATTTAAAGACCGCTCGAAATTTGATGGGTGGAATCAGGCTGGTGACATTGGAAGGAGAACTAATCGAGGCCCAGGGTGCCATGGTGGGTGGGAAACTCAACACCAAGCTCCTGAAGTTCGGAGCGCCGTCGAAAAGTGATATAGAAAAGGTGGGCAAGGAGTTAAGAAGTACAATTGAGCATGCGGATTTCCTGTCAAAAACACTTCGGGAATTAAAAGATGAAATCATGCACCTTGAAGGGCTGCTCAGGGAACACGGAGGCAAGGACGACACATCTTCCATCAAGATGGATGATTTAAAATCCAAACGAACGGAGTATAAGAAAAAGCTTGCACAACTTGAAAAGAGCCTTGAGGGCAAGACAAATGAATTGGAGGAGGTTGAATCCCACCTTTCGAAACTGTCCGATGATTTGAAGGCTACCGTTGAGGCTATAGAACATCTAAAACAAATCCGCGAGGAGCATAGAAAGGCCTTGATAAAGGCGACACCTCAGGAATATGCGCGGCAAATGAAACAACTGCAGAAAAAGTTTCTAGAGCTGACAAATGACGTTACAAAACTAAAATCTCAAAGTGAGACATTGAACACACAGATAAAAATGCACGAGGAAAGATATACCGAGATTGTAAACAATCTTTCGGGTATCGATGATGAGGAGAAGGGATATAAAAAGAAAATAAAAGAATGTAACGAGAAGCAAAATAACTATGAAAACGAGCTCAAGGCGCTTTTAAAAGTCGAGCAGAACATGAACCAGCAGATGAAAAAGCTTTCAGAAAAAAGAGATGATATCTACAAAAATAAAACCGATTGCGAGTTTGTTATCGACAAGATCCAAACGAAGATGGAAACCAACAGGGACTTTGTCATAGGGTTGAAAACAAAAGCAAAAAATGTTGAGGATAATCTGAGAGAGATGGAATGCGAACTTATGGGTTATGATATTACAATAAATCCCGAAGATAAGCTACCCCCACTTGAGGAGCTTAAAGAAACCATTGCAAGTTGCGAGAGAAGAATGAGAAATCTTGAGCCTATCAACATGAAGGCAATAGATGATTATGATGATCAGGATAAAAGGCTTGCAGAGCTTCTTGATGAGGTGAAACAACTTAAAGATCAGAGAAAAAATCTTATTGCGGTTGTAAAGGAGCTGGACAAGAAGAAGAAAATCGAGTTTATGAAGGTCTTCGAGGGAATCAACGAGAATTTCAAGAGGATATTTGCAGAGCTTTCCGAGGGAGGAGAGGCCGAACTGCTTATAGAGAACCCCGAATCCCCGTTCGAGGGGGGTCTGGTAATCAAGGCCAGACCAAGGGGAAAGAAGATTTTACGCCTGGAGTCCCTTTCAGGAGGGGAAAAGAGCTTGACAGCCCTTGCCCTCATTTTCGCGGTGCAGCATCATGCTCCATCTCCGTTTTATCTCTTGGATGAGGTGGATATGTTCCTGGATGCCGTGAATACCGAGCATGTGGCAAGGATGGTTAAGAAGAACTCCAGAAGAGCTCAATTTATAATGGTATCCTTAAGAAAGGTGACGATGAAGGAAGCTGATGTGATATATGGTGTAACCATGCGAGCCAACAGCATCTCGGATGTTGTGGGAAATGTTACCCTTACGGAACTCTCTGAACAGATTCCGCAACTTGCATCTGATGAAACTAACGAGCAAGGTGAAGATGAATCGATTTCCGATACCGAAGAAATCCATGAAATTGAAGAACTGACGGATACAAAGTTCGAAGGTGAGACCCATGCCTGAGAAGGATACAAGCGAGTTGATCAACCATCTAGTGTTTCATAAGGCCCTGATATCCGAGGACGATGGCGGAGAGAGAATCGAGGAGTACATGCAACTTGTAAGAAATATCGAGTCGGGAATGCATATCGCAATCAACGATTCGTTCGAAAAATCCATATCACTGGTTTTCGAGCTCGTGATGGAGCAGCATTTTGACCCTTGGGACATCGACCTCATCAAGTTCTCGAAGTTGTATTTAAAGAAGATTAGAAAGGAGAAAAACGTGGACCTTATCACAGCAGGCAAGATTGTATTAATGGCATGGTCCATTTTAAAGCTTCAAAGCGATGAGCTGCTTTGTAGGGCCGATATACCCGAGGAGGAAGAGTATTACTTTGAAGGATGGGACATCATGCCCGAGGAATTCTATGATAGTTGTGAGGGGCTTGATTACACTGAGGCTGTGGTTTCGGAGGCGAGAATTCCGCTGAAAGAGAAAATATGGCATAAGCAGAAAAGGGCAGTGACCCTTATGGAACTGGTGGATGCCTTCAACGATGCCAAAAAGGATATTGAAAAGCAGAAAAGACTCAATGAACAAAGAGAACTGCTTAGAGAAATGATGGCAGTGGAGGAGGATTTCGATGAAAAGGTCCATAAGGAGGATATTGAGGAGGACATTTACATAACCTGGGAAAGAATATGCACCTCAGAAGAGGACAAGATGCCCTTGTTTAATATCATCGATGGAAGCAGAGACGATCTAATAGCACGATTCGTCTCCATACTATTTCTGGCAATCGAGGATAAGATTAGTATCAGTCAAAAGAGATTCCCCTATGGAGAAATCACGATAAGGAACATCACACCGGTTGCGGAGCGCTTGCAACCGCCAATTGCCCAAATCGTAACCAAGGAAGAGAAGGCTTCCGGAAAGGAGAACCTTGCCAAGGCCATGGCAGTTGTCTGAGTGGGGTATTGAAATTGAAATCGGAAAAAGTGGTTGAAGCTGCCTTGTTTTCTGCTGGACGACCTCTAAAGGTTTCTGAAATCGAAAAAGTAACAGGTATTGGCAGTGATGCCATCAGAAGGGCTTTAAAGAAGCTCATTGTCCAGTACAAGGACAGCGCAATTGAAGTTGCAAAAGTGGGTGTTAAGTACGTGATGCAGCTGAAGGATGATTATTCTCAACCTGCCGAGATGCTGGCTAAAACCGAAATTCCGAAACAATACCTGAAAACCGCATCCCTTATCGCATATCATCAACCTTTCAAGCAAAGCGATCTTGTTGAGATGATAGGACCCAAGGGTTATGAACATGTAAGGGAGTTGAAAAAACTTGGGGTAATTAAAACAAAACGCTACGGCGCAACCAAGATTCTTTCAACAACAACAAAATTCATTGAATCCTTTGGAATTGATGCCAAAAAACCGGAAGAGATTAAGAAATGGCTTGCCGAGAAAATCGGTGCGAAGTAGATTTGCGGAAGAGTAAATAGTAAAAATCCTACCAACAAACAACCGGAAAGATACTTTTAAATAGTATAATCTAGATTAGTCTAATCTATGGTATACAAATTTATAAACAGGTTCGATGAACTAAATGCTCTAGAAAAAAGATATCACAGCGATAAGGCGGAATTTGTTGTGGTATATGGCCGAAGAAGGGTGGGAAAAACCGAGCTTATAGGGCACTTTTGTAGAAATAAGCCCCACATTTACCTTCTTGCCACGGAAAGCAACCAGGAAGAACAGCTACTGGAATTTTCTCATAAGATGGGAAAGCATTTTAAGGAAGATCTGCTTTTGAAAAATCCCTTCTCTAACTGGAAGGATCTATTCGAGTATCTGGGTAAAAAGATAAAGGACCGGTTGATCATTGCAATCGATGAATTTCCGTACCTAACCAAATCCAATCCTGCATTACCGTCCCAGCTACAAAAGGCATGGGATGAGACGTTAAGACACTCGAAAATCTTTTTAATCCTATGCGGGTCAAGTATAGCAATGATGGAAAAGGCTGTTTTAGCCTATAAAAGCCCCTTATATGGAAGAAGGACTTCCTCGCTGGAATTATTTCCCATGGGTTTTTTAGGGGTCTGTCAATTCTTCCCCAAAAAAAGCTTAAAAGAACAGGTAGAACTGTATTCTGTTCTTGGAGGAATGCCAGCATATCTACCCCAATTTCAAGAAAAACACAATCTTTTAAAAAATATCACGGAGAACATCCTGACCAAAGGTTCCTTTTTATACGAGGAAATAGAGTTCATTCTTAAAGCCGAATTGAGGGAACCCAGCACTTATTTTACAATTCTTTTAAACCTTGCCCAGGGTAAAACCAAGTTAAATGATATCTCAACTGCAATGAATAGCGACAGAACCAATATTTCAAGGTACCTTTCGACTTTACAAAAACTTAAAATAATTATCCGAGAGGTTCCAGTAACTGAAAAATCACCCCATAAGAGCAGAAAAGGAATCTATAAATTAAATGATAAATTCTTCGAGTTCTGGTTCAAGTACATATTCCCCAACAGGAGCTATATCGAGGAAAAGGAACTCGATTATGTCATGAAGTATATCAAAAGAGACTTGAATAATCACGTCGCATCAACATTCGAGGAAGTTTGCAGGGAAGCACTAAGGGAAATGAGCCTAAAAAGAAAGGCTATACCATTTTATTCTCTGAAAATCGGCAGATGGTGGCACAGGGACGAGGAGATAGATGTGGTTGCTTTGAATAATGAGGAAAACAAGATAATGTTCGGAGAATGTAAATGGACCAATAAACCAATTGGCATGAAGGTGATTGCGGATTTAGAGAGGAAAGCGAAGAAGGTCAAATGGAAAAATCAAAAAAGAAAGGAATATTATGCTCTCTTCAGCAAGGTTGGTTTTCAAAAGAAAGTGATTGATTATACCGATAACAACCAGAATTGGCTGCTGTTCGATTTAAAAGATCTTACAGATATATTCAGATGATTATTTTTTATAGTGCTCTCAACCATTCAGGTTTAAAACTCACATCGTCCATCTGCAGTATATTTTTGATTTTTTTAAGCATTTCCTGTTTATCCTCTGGTAATGTTCCCCCTACTGGGAGGTAATTTGATGCGTGGTTCGCCCTGAAAATGCAATTTGTCAATTCAAGATTTTTAATAAGAATTTGAAGTTCTGCAAAAACATCCTTTGGTTCCAACAATTCCAACTTACCTTCTTTTAATTCATCATAGATTTCTGTTCCCTTAATCACCATCAGGGTAAGGCCGCCTATGAAATCAGGGTCCATCTCGGAAAGAGCTTTTGCAGTCTTTAAGGCGTGATTTCGGCTCCCCTTTTTTCCATCCAATCCCAGAATGAATATGACCGATAAAGTGATATTTGCCCCCTTCACCTTCTTTGCGGCTTTTATCATCTGTTCAGAAGAAACACCCTTTTTTATTTTTTCAAGAATTTCATCCGAGCCTGATTCCAGGCCGATGTAGATTATCCCCAGCCCGGATTTCGATAGCTTTGCAAGTTCCGATTCTGATTTTCTCAGAATGTCCTGGGGTGAGCCGTAAATGCCGATTCTCTCCAGTCTCGGAAAGCTATTTCTTAAAAGAGTGAGAATTTTTACAAGTTTTTCTGTTTTCAGAACCATTGCATTCCCGTCAGCAAGAAAGATCCTTTTCGCATCCTTGTAATACGGAAGAACTATCTCGACATTATTTTTTATCTCTTCAAAGCTCTTGACCCTGAACTTCTTATCCCTGTATGTGATGCAGAATGTGCATTTGTTGTGAGAGCAGCCAATAGTGGCCTGTAATATTAGACTTCTCGCTTCTGATGGCGGTCTGAAGACCGCACCTTCATAGATCGAGCTTATATTGGACAGCATACTGTTCGGAACCTGTAGTATTTTGATTGCTTAAAGAATTTATGAGGTTTTTCAATAACTATCAGAGCAGAGATATCCCCACATCTACGAAAAGTCCGAACACAACAGTTATCACAACTACCATTATGATAGTAATTATCCACATGACAAATGCCTGACCCCAGTCAGTGTCATAGATCAACTTGATTATAAAGAGGTTCACGATTATTGCAATCACCAGGCCAACCAGGCAAAGACCGAACCATGCAAATACGGCAGTACATGCAGAAAAAGAAATTAAAAGCAGTATAGTGGTTCCAAAGGCCACAAGCAGGCCCTCGTCCTCAGCCAGGATTCTTGCCGTAAAGTACAAAGGCAGGGATATGAAAACAAACAGTAGAATGATTAGAATTACCAGAACCAAGATATCTATGCCAGGTAAGGCCATTTTCATGCCTCTTTAATTTATAGAATCTCCTTTATCAAATCAAGTAAATTCTTATACCTTGTCTAAGGCCAACTGTCCTATATGACGCAGTATATCGATTCTGCTTACCATACCCACCAATTTTCCTTTCACAACTATGGGAATCCTGTTGATATTGTTCTCTGTCATCAAATTTGCAAGGTGATCAATACTTGTCTCGGGTTTTGCAGTGATAACTTCTGTTGTCATTACTTCCTCAACCGCCTTTGCACTGGCCTGAAGGTAGATATGTGCAAGATGAGGTAGATCGGTTGAATTGACCACTCCCAGCTCTTCATCATCAAATGTAGCAAGATAGCTTACTATATCATGTTCACTTATAACTCCAATAATCCTTCCTATATCATCCACAACCGGCGCTCCGCTCGTATCGTGCTCAGCAAGTGTCCTTGAAACAGAATGAAGGCTGTCCTTTGGATGAACCGTGACAATATCAGTGCTCATGATGTCCCCTGCATTCTTATGAATTACAACCATAAACCATCAACCCTGGTTTCATTCAATACACTTATCCCAAAAGGTATCTGTTAATTTAACTTTTTGGTAATTATCTTCCATTTGTTACCATAAATTAGAATCAAACAAGACATCACATCTTACTAATACCCTTGATGATGTCCCCTCTTGTGACTATGCCGACAAGTTTCCCATTTTTCACAACTGGAACCCTGTTGATCTTTCCTGAGGCAACGATATCTATCACTGCCTTTACCTTATCATTCGGTGCCACAGTCTTGACATTGGTCTTCATCATCTCAGAGATTTTGATATCCCCGATATCCTCGAATATTTCCTCGGTTTTCTTATCGGAGGGCGTTGTTTTGAAGGAAAGACCCACCATGGAAAGTGAAGGCGAAAGATGAACCATTTTCAGCTCCTTGTTGTGCATTTCTATTGTTCTGATAATATCAGTCTCGCTGACAATACCTACAACCTTTCCCTTATTATCCACAACAGGGGCACCACTGATATCGTGTTCAGATAATTTGAAAGCCGCATCTCTCAGAATTTCATCAGGCTTTAAGGTAACCACTTTCTTGGTCATGATATTCTTGACAAGCATAACTCAAACACCCTCAATCGTCTAAATGTCAATCTGGTTATAAAAAGGTTTGTCTGGTCAACTTTTTCAGAGGGGAACTTCCCACATACACTGGGTTGTGGCTTGAATCCAGTAACCTTTTCCTATTGCAAAATAATCTGTTTCCTCTAATTCCTCCCATTTTTGTGCTGCTGCGTTGAAGGACCATATAGCATTGATATCATCACCAAAGGTTAGGTTGTTCAATCCATCCGTCCTATTGTGCCTCGTTAATGATGGATAGCCTACCAAATTCCAACCTGGATGCAGAACGAAGCTTTGATTTTCAGCGGGTGGGGTGCCTGGATATTCGAAAATAATTCCCCCTGGTTCAGTGATATGGACCCAAAATCCCATTTTATGGTGCATAGAATCCAAATCATTTAAATGGGGAGGTTTTGAAGTGTGATTATGCTTCCAATGATCTTTGGTATCAGTTGTATCATACCATTGAACAGCGTCGTAAAATCCATTTATATCTGATAGAACACTATCTAATCCGGTATCTGATTGAATAAATGGAATCGAAACGAGATTCCAGCCCTCGTGTAGGAAAGTGCAATTCCCCAATGTTGAAATCAATGGATAGTTATCTTGGGAATCCGAATCAATAAAATAGGGTGTATCCCCAATTTCATCACTGCCCGGTACATCCTGATTTGGACCTATGAAATTATCAGTACCAATGTAATCAGACCAGAAGTTACCGCCAGTGGGATAAGAATCGTTCCAGAAATTCGAGTTACCATTGTCGTGAACCTGCACTCCTCCGCCGTTGTTGTAAAAGAAATAATTATGATAAATACGATTATCTCTTGAATTATTGAGAGATATGGCATGTCCATTATTTTTGCTAAAGTTATTATTAATGATATCATTACCACCAGATATTTGATACATATCAATACCAATATCATTATTTTTTATCGTGCAGTTCGAGATTGTGGTTTCAAATATCCCCCCGCCACTGCAATCAAAGGAAATGCCAATTTCATTGTCATAAATTTGAGATGATATTATTTCAACACCTCGGATGATACCTGCATCCATAACGTATAAATTTATACCCACACTGTGATTAAAGATTGTATTATTCCATATTACATGGTCAAAGGAACCCCAACCTCCTGGTGAAGGCATGGAAGTATCATCGATATAAATCCCTGCCCCAGTTCCATTTCCAAAAATTGTATTATTAATGATTTCATTTGAATACATGAGACCCCCAAATATTCCAATTCCACCAGACCCTGTAATGGTGTTTCCCACAATTCTATTACAATTTGAGGATACGACAAGACCTATACCACCTGTGTTTGTCACATTATTGTTTGTAATGTAATTGTGGGATGAATTGTAAAGATAGAAACCAGGTCCTGAGCTGGAATCGATTATATTATCTGAGATATTATTATTGGAAGAATAAAGAAAAAAACCGATAAGGTTGTTGCAGATTATATTGTCGGAGATAGTATTATTTCCTGAAAGGATTTCGAATCCTGCATCGTAATCAGGCCAAACCACACTACCACTGTTTCTGACTGTAAATTCACTTACATTCACCCATCCTGCATTAATAAAAACAACATCCCCGCTTTGATTACCGTCAATAATTGTTGTCGATTTATTTTCGCCGGTCAGATTGATGGTTTTATTCACAATAACATTTTCATAGTACGTTCCATTAAATACAAAAACCGTATCTCCATCTTTCGAAGCATTAATCGCATCCTGAATTTTAGAATGATCTGCAGGTCCATCATCATCAACCGTTATGATTGTTCCCACAACAGTCGGGGTAATGTCAATGACTATCGTTACCATACCAAAAAACAGAGCAAAGCCTAACCCAAGTGCTATTACCTCCTTGTTCATTAATAAAAAATATTGTTTTAAAGGCATATATACCTTACGATATCAGAGAAGAACGTCCCAAAGGCATTGAGTTTTCACGTGGATCCAATATCCTCTAGTAGGCACAAAATTGTCATCAGGACCCATCTCATGCCATGTTTGAGTGCTTGCGTCGTTCCACTGTATTTTATCAATCTCTGTTCCGAAATCTAAAGTGTTCAATCCTTCGGTTCTATTGTATACGGATTTGGAGGGGTAACCCACCTGGTTCCATCCAGGATACAGGGTAATCATCTGGTTTACTGAAGGTTGGGTGCCGTTGTATATAAAAATCGTATCTCCGGGCTCTGTAATGTGCACCCAGAATCCCATGGACTCGTTTAATTCGAATAGGTCGTTTCCGTATGGCTTGCCTATCTTATTGTGCTTCCAGGGGTCATTTACATCTGTAACATCCCACCACTGCACTGCATCGTACCAACCATCAATGGAACCCAGCACCCTGGTTAGATTCTGCTCTTCTTGAATAAGTGGAATGGAAATCAGGTTCCAACCCTGTCTTAGGACGGTGTAGTTCTCAAGAGGTTTGTAGGGGGCTATGAGAGGATAATTATCCACAGAGTCGGAATCTATAGAGTAATTAATATCTCCTATGCCATCGCTCCCTGGAATATCTTGATTAGATCCTTTGAAGTTATCAACACCACTATAATCAGACCAGTAATTTCCTCCGGAAGGATAACCGTTGTCCCATTGATTGCCATTATTTGTATTGTCAACGGCTTGATTTGTGTTGTTTATGATATTATTATGATAAATAATGTTACTGGTGGAGCCGACAAGGCGGATGCCATCCAAATTGTTCAAGGAAGCATTGTTAATGGCGATAGTATTGTTATTAGATTTTAATAGGTAAATGCCATTATGGTTATTCGAATATACGTTGTTGTTGTCGATGGTGTTGTTAATGGATGAGGAGAGGTGAATGCCTTGATCGTTATTCGAGTATACGTTGTTGTTGTCGATGGTGTTGTTACTGGATTTGTATAGGTAAATACCATCATAGTTATTCGAGGATATATTGTTGTTAGCGATTTGGTTATTGCTTGAAAAACCGAGTTCTATACCAATATCGCTGTTGCTTACATTCTGATTCTCGATGACCACATTTGTACTGTTTGCAAGGATGATTTGACCAGCGCCCAGTGGAACAACACCTCCAGTTTGGTTCTTCCAATAATGGACTGGTTTTCCATTGACTGTATTGGTCGCGTCTATGAAATGGGTATTCCAGTGCTCCAACATCTCACCCAAAATGAAAACTCCATTGTCCACCATTTCGTTGTTGGTGATAGTGTTACTGGTGGAGTCGCGTAGGTGGATGCCACGCCAGTTGTTCAAGGATGCGGTGTTGTTGGCAATGGTGTTACAGCTGGATGTGCTGAGGAGGATACCGGTGTAGATGTTACAGGATACATTGTTGTTGGTGATAGTGTTGCTACTGGAATATTCGAGATATATTCCAAACCCATTGTTCGATACGTTGTTTTTGGTGATTGTGTTGTTTCTTAAGAAGTCGAGGTGGATGCCAAACCAATTATTCGAAGCCTTGCTGTTAGTGATGATGTTGATGTAAGAAGCCCAGAGGGAAATGCCTTCATGGTTATTGATGGCATTAATGCTGAAGATGCTACAATTTTCAACTTGGTAAAGTTCTATACCAGCATCGTTTGTGTCTAAACCCCCATACTCTAGTGAAAAATATGAAACATTCACCCAATCATCAAGTATTCTTATAACATCCCCATTTCTACTCCCATTAATTATTGTATCATTTCTATCCTCGCCTATTAAATTTATTGTTTTATCTACAATAACATTTTCGAAGTATGTTCCGTTATAGATATATATAGAGTCTCCTGGGTTGGCGGCATCGATTGCATCCTGAATACTCGTATAGTTCTCAGCAGGATTTCCAGGCCCAACTCCGGGCTCATCATCAACGTATATTATGCTCGTAGCATGTGCAGGGGGTATCACCTCAACAACGATCACTACAAAACCGAGCAATAAGATAAGGCTCAACCCAATTGCAGCTATCCCATTTTTCATCATGCATTATATTGTTTTATTAGACATATAAACCTTACATGGTAATAACCATGTTTACACCAGAAAATGGATTAATTAGATAGAAAATATACTCATAGGGGGACTTCCCAGAGGCATTGAGTTTTGGCGTGAATCCAATATCCTCTTGTAGGTTCAAAATTATCATCGGAACCCATCTCATACCACATTTGTGTACGGGCTTCGAACCATTGCACCCTATCAACTTCAGATCCAAAATCGATTGTTTTCAATCCCTCTGTCCTATTGTAGACAGTTTTTGAAGGGTAACCCACCTGGTTCCATCCAGGATGCAGGGTGATCGTCTGGTTTTCAGTTGGTAAGGTGCCATTATAGAGGAATATCGTTTCCCCGGGCTCTGTGATGTGGACCCAGAATCCCATGGATTCGTTTATCTTAGTCAGGTCATTTCCATAGGGTTTGCCTACTTTGTGGTGTTTCCATGGGTCGTTTGAGTCTGAGACGTCATACCATTGAACAGCATCGTAATATCCATCGATATTTTCAAGAACATTTTCGAGGTCCTGGTTATCTTGGTTTAATGGTATAGATATGAGATTCCATCCCTGCTTTAAGGTAATATAGTCGGTTATGGTCTCAACGTAATTTCCAAAACAGTAGAGCCTACCTCCATTACCATGCGAGCCCACATAGACCTGTCCGTTTGAGACCGCAAATGAGGAATCCACATCACCTTGTGTGTTATATCGCCATAAGTACTCCTCCGAACCCGCTGTCTGGGTCAGGTTCAGGCAGTAAACATAGTTATCCTTTGATCCGATGTACAACCTATCATTGGTTATGGCAGGGGTAGACCAGGTGTTATGGATATTGAACTGCCAAAATATGGTGGTCGTACCTCCGCTTCCCAGTGCATCAAGACAGTAGAGATTTCCAGAACCACTATCGTTTGTGGAGCCTACGTATATCCTGTTATTGTAATAGCCTGCCGAGCATAAAAAAGTAACAGGGTAGCCCGGATAGAACTCCCATATCAAGGACAGATCGCCAGAATCAAGACAATACAGCCGATTCACAGTGGTGGCTGAATCGTAACCGGTACCAACGTAAACTCTTCCATTAACCACAAGAGGGGAGAAATATGAGGCATAAGCCATATCAAATATATGGTACGCAGAAGCGGTTGCTGTGGGTTGGCTCTCGTTTAATTGATACAGATATCCATCACATGCGGAAAGATACACAAACCCGTCAACCACGGCTGGGGCAGCATATAGACCCCAATTATCAGTTCCACTGGACAATGTTTGAAAGGTCCAGAGTATTTCACCTGTATATTGATCAATACTGTACAGTCTCCTATCACTACCCCCGATAAATACCTTGCCGTTTGCAATAGTTGGTGAACCGTCACCATGTTTGTAGTTACCCGGGTCATCCACCCTCCATTTAATGGTTCCGTTATTCTCGTAAAGACAGTATATTCTATCTCCTCCGAAATAAACAAAGCCTTGGGAGTAGGCAGGTGAACAGGCAACTCCGAATGTTCCTGTCACAGGTTGAATGGTTTGGGTCCTCCAGGCAAGTGTTCCATTACTTATATAAAAAGCATTCATGGCCTCGTCTGCACCTATGAACACTTTACCATTTGCCACACAAGGGGAGCTGTAAGTAGGGTTCCCTGTGGAATTATACCAAAACACATCGTTTGTTGTGGGACCGGATGAGAGCGAATAGCTTGTGTGCGCAGGATTATTAAGATACATTGGCCAGGGATCATCCGCCCTTGTTGATCTGCTGAGCGGTATATTTTGGTTAACGTCTGAATCCACAACCTCTGCATTCTCTTTCGGTTGAGTATTTATCACCATATAATTTGCCATTAAAAGAATCATTATCAGGATTACAGCTAGTACTCTAGGACTAAAGCGTTTTATCTCAATCACCCACTCCAGTATTTTTGTTCGATTGAAACTGTTAAGCTCTGGCTGATATAAATAATTTGTTAGGGATATATGTACCAGATTCTACAAGTTACAAGGGGACTTCCCACTGGCACTCGGTTGTGGCGTGGATCCAATATCCTCTGGTAGGCACAAAATAATCATCAGGACCCATCTCTTGCCAGGTTTGAGTGCCTGCGTCGTACCACTGTATTTTATCCACCTGGGAACCGAAATTTACCGTGTTCAATCCTTCGGTTCTATTGTAAACACTTTTTGAGGGATAACCCACCTGGTTCCATCCGGGATACAGGGTTATTGTCTGATTCTCAGTTGGCTGAGTGCCGTTATAGAGGAATATCGTATCCCCAGGTTCGGTGACATGTACCCAGAATCCCATGGATTCGTTTATCTTAGTCAGGTCATTTCCATAAGGTTTGCCTATCTTGTTGTGCTTCCATGGATCGTTTAGATCCGAGTTATTGTACCACTGGACCGCATCGTACCATCCGTCAATCATCTCAAGCACTTTTGTGAGGTTTTGATCAATTTGTATCAATGGAATGGAAATCAGGTTCCAACCTTGCTTTAAAATTGTAGAGTTCTCAAGAGGTTCATAAGGATAAGGAGCCATAAGTGGATAATTATCAATGGAATCCAGATCAATAGAGTAATTGGTATCTCCAATACTATCAATGCCTGGTTGATCCTGGTTGGAGCCCCTGAAGTTGTCGATTCCTGCATAATCGGACCAGTAATTCCCACCGGAAGGATAGCCGTTGTCCCACTGGTTCCCATTGATTGTAAAATCCCATGATTGATTGGTATTGGCAATAATATTGTTGTGAAAAATTCTATTATCATATGAATTAGCAAGATTGATACCAAGACCGTTATTTGTTATATTATTACCCATGATCGTATTGTTTGAGCATGATACAACAATGGCAATCCCAGTATTGTTGTTCCACGACACATTGTTATTATTGATAATGGTATCATTCGAAAATGATGACACAATGATACCATATTCACTGTTCAAAACGATGTTGTTAGAAACCGAGTTGTTGGATGCAAATTCATATATGATGATCCCAAATGCAGTATTGTTAGACACATTGTTATTAGATATCGTATTGTTGGATGAAGCTAAAATAAGAATACCAGAACCACCGTTATCGGAAACATTATTGTTTGACACATTATTATTATTTGATTCGAAAATAAGAATGCCGTTATAAATCATCATCATAGGTATTTCCGGGTAATTGATGTCTGAAACATTGTTGTGTGTAATGGTAATATTAGAAGAGTACCAGAGACTTATACCTTCAATTTCGTTTGATGACACATCATTACCAGAGATAGTGGAATTCGTAATGAATGCAGCCTCTATTGCAATATCGGTATTGTCAATCTTGAAATCAATTACATCCATATCAGAGCAATTTACCAAGATGATTTCACCTGCGGTAATTGAACCACCATCGATTATCATCCCATTGGTATCCTTATAGTATCGAAGGGGTTTACCGTTCACGAGGTTGTTTACAGGAATTGTATGGGTATTATATTCATCGAGATAGAATCCCGAAATATAAACACCGTCATTAACAAAGTTGTTTTTTGATAAAGAGATGTTTGTTGAGGATTCAAGTCTTGTGCCAAACCAATTATCTGATACATTATTGGAAGAAAGATTGTTATCCGGTGAGCTTTCAATTGTAATCCCATAATCATTGTTCGAAACAGAATTGTCCGTAATATTGCAGTTTGATGAAAAGTGAAGAGTTATCCCGTTATCATTGAACGAGGCATTGTTGCTTGTGATATTATTCCGATCAGAAGAATCGAAAAATATCCCATACCAATTATTCAAAGAAGCAACATTGCTCTTCACCGTATTTCCATCCGAGTCAGAGATATGGATGCCGTTATCGTTATTTGATGAAGCATTGTTGCCTGTGATGTTGTTTCCATCAGAATAATAAAGATAGATACCGTACCTGCTACTGTTCGAGGCATTGTTACCAGTGATATTGTTCCCATTGGAAGAATAGAGATAGATCCCATAAATGGTGTTGAAGGAGGCATTGTTGCCAGTGATGCTGTTGTTCGATGAAAAACCTAGTTCTACACCAACAGAACCCGAAGTTAGGTCCTGGTACTCTACATTTACATTTGTGCAGTTGGCCAAGATCACCTCTCCCGCACCTGCAGGAATTATACCCGAAGTCTGGTTCTTCCAGTATTCCACAGCCTTACCGTTTACTGTATTTGTTGAGTCAATTTCATGTGTGTTCCAGTTGCCGAGTAAGTTCCCACGAATAAAAATTCCATTCCTTATCATGGCATTGCCGGAAACGTTGGTTGCATTGGAAGATTCCAGAAAGATACCATAATAATTGTTCAAATCTATCTTGTTGTCTATGATGTTGTTCCCCTTTGATCTATCTGAAAAAATACCGTAATCATTGTTAGAGATGTTATTACCTGTGATGTTGTTGTTATCTGAATTATCGAGATAGATTCCATCTCCATTGTTCGAAACATTATTGCCAATGATAGTGTTCCCTCCTCCCAGGAATAAGTGGATTCCATCCCAATTGTTCGAAACGTTGTTGTCCCTGATGATGTTCGAATTTGAAAAAGCCAGAAAGACACCAACCCAACAATTCGAGGCATTGTTCCCTGTGACGTTGCTTTTAAACGAGGAATCAAGATAGATGCCATAATTTCCATTGATCACAGTGAATCCCGTGATGTCCACCCGATCTGCATTTATCCTCACGACAATCCCACTGCCTCCACCATCGATAATAGTGTTATTCATACCCTCCCCGGTCAGATTTATTGTTTTGTCCACAATCACATTCTCGTAATAAGTTCCATTGTAAACAAACACGGTATCCTCGTCGAATGCCGCATCCACGCCTTCCTGTATAGTGGTAAAATTCCCTGGCCCTGTTCCACCGACATTGATCACAGTAGCCCTTACAGTGGGGGCGATTTCAATAATAACCACGAGAAAGCTCAGCACCATTACAGTGCTCAACCAAACCGCGATAACCTTTCTGTCCATTGAACCAAGTTATTGCGAAAACCAGATAAATACCTTCCGATACTAAAGTAGCACTTCCCATATGTATTGCATTATGGTGTGAATCCGATATCCTCTGCACCTATGATTAACCTTAAATAAAGTGAAATTAATTCAGTAATTAGTGAAGGGTTAACCATGAGAGATATAAATCACTGGATGATCAAATTTGGATTTTTTCTTATATTAATTGGTTTGATTGTTACTTTCTCACCTATTTTATTTTATTTATTTTTTTCCGTATATCGTGATCGGAGTTATTCGATAGCAGTATATAATATTCTAAAATTCTTGTTGATACTTGGGATTATCATCCTCTCAATTGGGCTTATTATCTATTTAAAAGGCATACGTAACAGGTATATAAAACCACAAAAACAACTCCTGTATCCTCATCCAGGGCTTGTTTTGGGAAATCCTCTCAACCCTCAACAGATAAGATACTGCCAAAGATGCAATAGACAGGTCCCAGTTGATAGTAAGTGGTGTCCATATTGCGCAAATAAAATGATAAATTATTATGTTGTTACCCCAAAATCGGATGTCATTAACCTTAAATAAAGTGAAATTAATTCAATAATTAGTGAAGGGTCAACTATGAAAGATGTGAATCAATGGATGATT
>CBDVCK010000024.1:0-21081 GCA_965372465.1 uncultured Thermoplasmata archaeon
CGGTTTCTGGGGGTATAGGGGATGTGAATCCAAGTTCAGGAACCTCGACAGAGTTCACAGCCACTACTGTGGGTATTGGTAATCTTAATGCAACCTACAATAGCCTGACATATTCTTCAGAAATAACAGTAAATCCTGCTCCCGATACAACTCCTCCCGCAGCTCCAACAGGTCTTGACGTTCGGCAGGTTATAGCAGGTGGAGCATTAAGATTAGAATGGAATGCGAACTCCGAGGAGGACCTGGCAGGATACAACATATACAGAACCACCACAAACGGCACTGGTTGGGTCCTTGTAAATACCGGATTGGTGACCGAGACAACCTATCAAGACCTCGGCCTTGAAAATGGAACCACATATTACTACTATATCACAGCAGTGGATGATGCAACTATACCTAATGAATCGAATCCCTCAGATACGGTAAACAACACCTGCGATGTAGATACAGACGGTGATGGAACCTATAATCTAGAGGATGATGACGATGACAACGATGGTCTTTCTGATGTAGAGGAAGCAGCCATTAGAACCGATCCTTTGAATATAGACACTGATGGGGATAATTACAATGACCTCGTGGATTTCTATCCCCTTGACCCAACAAGATGGGTGGAGGAGAACCCGCCTCCGGAAGCTCCTACAAATGTTTTAGTGACCGCAGTTACCACAGGAAACACCCTCAATATATCATGGGATGCAAACACAGAGGATGATTTGGCTGGGTACAATCTCTTCCGCTCCCTGATTCAAAGCTCCGAGTTTCGACAGGTAAACACTGTACTGATTACCTCGGAACTCTTTATTGACGGCTCCCTCGTGAACGGTGTCACATACTACTACTATGTCATAGCAGTAGACACTGCAAATCAATCCTCGAATAATTCTGATGTGGCAAGCGGTGTCCCTGATCTAGATACAGATGCAGATGGACTGCTCAATTTCGAGGACACCGATGACGACAATGACAATGTCACTGATGCAGATGAGATTGCCCAGGGAACAGATCCATTACTAAATGATACAGATGCAGATGGTTACAACGATGACGTGGACTATTATCCCTTAGACTCTGAGAGATGGGAAGCACCAGGAGTGGATGATACTTCTGATGATGAAAGTGGATTTCCATTCCTTTTGCTTTTGATTCCAATTATTATCGTAGTCGTAATATTCCTTATAATTCTTCTTACCAAAAAGCGCAAACCACAGGAGGCTCCGATACCCCGTGAGACTCCCAAGAGAACCCTACCTCCTCCCCCTAAACAAAAACAGGAAACTCCTACTTCTGAACAACAAGACCTGCAACCCCAGGAAGATGATGACTTTGATGAGAAAGAACTGCCGCCTCCGGATGACTTTGACGAGGACGCTCTGCCGCCGCCTGATGATTAAACTACTGATATACAAATATACTGGCATTGAAAGATACAAATTGATATCCACATCGAATGATTTATATTACCCTTACAACTTCCCGAACTTTCGAGGAGGCTGAGCATGAGAATAAAGAGAGAAAAGAAAGAGAGAGTTTTAGGTAAAATAACGATCTTGTTCGTAGTAATTATGATGTTTAGCCCATTCTCACAGGTGACCGCAGACGATTGGCCCCAGTTCTTACACGATCCCCAACACTTGGGAAATTCCACCTCGATTGCTCCTGACACCCAGGCTGTATTATGGTCAGTTCCTCAAATAGGCGGAAATGGTTACTCATCACCGGTTGTGGCCAATGGCAAGGTGTTTATAAATGAGGCTGGTTTTGGTGTCTTACACTGTTTATATGAAACCAATGGAACCGAGATATGGAACACAACCATTGGAACTGCAGGGGAATCATGCTCCACACCCACCATAGTTGACGATAAATTATATATTGGCGGAGACAAATTGTACTGTCTCTATGAGAACAACGGAACAGAAGTATGGAATAAGACCTTCGTAAATCCCGCAATCGGGGTTGCGTCTATCACGGTTGTTGAAGATAGGATTTATGTAAACACACAAATCCTCTACTGTCTTTTTGCTGAAAACGGAACCGAAATCTGGCAGCTAGATATTAACGGCAACATGTACCCTTCAACTCCTGCAGTGGCAAACGATAAGGTATTTGTCAATGGAGACGATCTCTATTGCCTGTATTCCGAAAACGGAACCGAAATATGGAATGCAAACGGCGGTGGGTCCGCCTCTCCCACTGTAACCAATGGAAAGGTTTTCATAAATCCCGGCTGGACCTATTGTTATTATGAAAATAATGGAACCGAGATCTGGAGTTTCGATCAAGGTGGTGACCAGTACGCATCCCCTGTTGTTACAAATGGGAAGGTCATCCTCATGGACAACCGCAGAATTTATTGTTTGTATGAAAGCAACGGAACAGAAATCTGGCAGGTGATGATCGAAGGCAATGGTTGCTCCACACCTGCAGTTGATGCCCAGGGTAAGATATACATTACCGGCGGCACCAATGCATACTGTCTGAACGGAAGTACTGGCGAAGAGATATGGAAATATACCACAGGAGGAGAAGGTTACTCCTCACCTGCAATTGCAAACGACAGGGTATTTGTAAATCAAGGAACGGTCTACTGCTTTGGAGGACCACCATTAACTGTGGATTACATACGTATACTTGATGAAAACCATGATTTATTGAGTTCATTTGTCCTGGATATCGGAGAATGGATCTTCTGCTATGCCATGGCTTACAACTACACGGGAGGACCAATGGAGAATGTTGTTGTGACATGGTCTTTGGATGGGGACACTTTAGCTTCCGGATACCCCGAGTATGACTACCTTACCAATTTCTCTGCGCAAGCTAGTGGTTCGGGTACGCTTACTGCAAGCTACGATTCGGGAATTGCAAATTCCACATCCATTTTAATCTATCCACCGATTCTTGCCCCAACAAACCTTTCTGCGAATCCCTTGACCCAAGGTGGTGCACTCAATATCTCCTGGGATGCGGTTTCACACGATATTCTAGCAGGTTACGACATATACCGGGCTCTTGCCATAGAAGACACCTATTACAAGATGAATACCGAAACAATCGTTTCCCAGTATTACATAGATGATTTGCTCACCAACGGAGTCAGATACTATTATTATGTTGAAGCCATAACAACCAGTGGAAGGATTTCGGCTCCTTCTGAAAAGACAAGCGGAGTTCCTGATATCGATTCGGACTCCGATGGAATCCTCAACTATGAGGATACAGATGATGATAACGACGGACTACTTGATACTCAGGAGGATATGAACGGAACCGACCCCCTCAACCCAGATACAGACGGTGACGGTTTCGACGATGATGAGGACGAGTACCCCCTGGATTCCACACGATGGGAGACCGAAATAGACGATATCGACGAAGAGCCCGAAGCTGACAAGGTCCCGATATTGAATTTATTAATCGTTATCGTGATCTCCGTCCTGCTGATCATAGTCCTGCTGATCATAGTAATAGCACTCTACAGAAGGAGAAAATCCAAGGAAGTTCCCTCGCCTTCTGAAGTGCAAGAAGAACCACCCTCCGAAGAATAATCCAGGCAAATTATGATAAGCTTCTTAATTTAGCCATGTAAGTAACATCATTCGATAGGTTCATCGAATATTTTATATGGGTTTTTATGTATAACTGTAACCAAGGAGGTATAATATGAACTTCCATAAGGGCAAAAAGGGCACACTACGTGTAGTAATATCGTTTTTAATTGCTATTATTGTTATACTTTCAGTTTTAAACGGATTCTCAATGAGTACGAATTATTATACAATGGAAGAGGTACAACAGGAGGATATTACCGAACCTGCTGTCGAGGCTGTAATGCCTAAACCGCACGGCGTACGGGCAGCAGACCCCTTTTGGTCCTCGCTTTCCGGTTCTTTACCTTCAACAAACATGTATACAACAATTGTTTTCGGTGATGCTAACCACGATGGAAAACCCGATGTATTCACCTCGTCATGGGATGGAACCGGTATCCGATGCTTTGTAGGTGACGGAAATGGAGGATGGACAAATGAATCGGTGGGTCTTCCCTTAACGGGGTCCTATACCGACATCGAAACTGCCGATTTGAATAATGACGGCAAGCTGGATATTGCCTCAAGCGATCTGGGTCAGGGAAGGATATGGACCGGTAATGGTGGTGAAGGAGGAAGTATGGTATGGACATTGGAATCAAGTCCCGATCCTTGGTATGGTATTGCCTTAGGTGATGTGGACAACAGTGGAACCATTGATATCGCAACAGGCAGAAGTGGTGGGGTGTATGTCTTCACAAACAACCTCACTTTTAATTGGGACCCAGCCTCAAACGGTCTACCAGGGGGAGGAGAATATTGGGGCGTGGATTTAGGTGATGTGGATAACGATGGCAACCTCGATTTGGCAGCAGCAATCAATAGTAATGGGGGTGTGAGGATTTGGACCGGGAATGGACAAACCGGTGGAGGTGCAAGTTGGACCGATGCGTTTACAGCAACTGGATTGCCTACCAGTGGAAACTTCGCCCAGGTGCGTCTGGGTGATGCGAATAACGATGGCAACCTGGATATAGCTGCGGCGAGTGATTCCGGTTTGAGATTCTTTACAGGAAACGGAGGTTCAGGTGGATTTACGTGGACCGAGGAGTCCAGTGGATTGCCGTCAGGTAATTTCTATGGTCTCTGTTTCGCTGATGTGAACAATGATGCTAATTTAGATATAATTGCGGCAGAAAATCCCGGTTCAGGCGGAGTGAGGGTCTGGCTCGGTGATGGTGGTGCAGGTGGCTCAATGGACTGGACACCAGGTATGGATGGACTGCCTACCGGATATGGAGTTTTTGATATATGCGTTGGTGATGTGAACAACGACGGTGCAATAGATATTGGAGCATCGACCCAAAGCAATGGAGTTCAGGTCTGGGGAAACAACCTACCTGCTTTGGAAATCACGGGATGGACCTCGGCTTCGACCAACCTACCAACAGGTTCTGGCTGGTACGATGTCGTCTTTGGGGATATCGACCACGATGGAAAGCTGGATCTTGCAGGCGCAGGCAGTTCCTTCAACGGTGTAGGAGTATGGACAGGAGACGGAACCGGGATCTGGACCCCTGTATCCGACCCCGATCTTCCTTCAAACGGTTACTACAATGGTGTGAGATTGTGCGACATCAACCATGATGGCGATTTGGATCTGATTGCCTCAAGCGACGATAACCTTCGCGTTTTGGTTTGGCCTGGTGACGGTAGCGGAGGTTTTGGGCCAAATACAGGGCCATTAACTCCTAATCCAGCACCAGATATGGGTGGGGTCGAAGTCACAGATATCAATTCCGATGGCAATGTGGATGTGGCATCCAGTCGATACAATCCAAATGGTGGTGACACTGATGACAAGGTCTATGCCTGGCTTGGAGATGGAACAGGTGGCTGGGGATCTGATATCGGTCCTACCGAAGATCTTGGTTATGACGATATCGCCTTTGGCGATGTAAATCACGATGGTGCTGTTGATCTGTTTGCAACTGCACATATGAATGGTTACAGGTTTTGGCTGGGTGACGGAATAGGTGGTTGGACCTTACAACCTCAAAACGGTCTACCTTCCTCGAGCGGGATAGGAGGACTCGGGGTGTGCTTTGATGATGTTAACCACGATGGTAATCTGGATGCTGCCGTAGGTTCGTGGGCTGGCTCGTACGGTGTGCGGGTTTATACCAGTGATGGTGGGGCCGGTGGAGCTGTGGATTGGACAAATGCTTCAGTAGGACTGCCGACAGTTGGAACCTATGGAGGTGTGGAGTTAGGAGATATTAACAATGACGGCAACCTCGACATCCTCTCCGCTAATGCTGGTGGAGGGCAGAGTGATGGTATAAGCCTGACTTTGGGCAACGGAGGTTTCGGCGGTTCCATGATCTGGACCGATGCGTTATTGCCTGACCTACCATCCTCAGGAAATTACTGGGGTGTGGATTTCGGGGACGTCAATATCGACGGCATACTTGACATTGCGATTGCTTCATCAAATGGTATATGGGTGTATATCACCCAAACCCAGCCTTCCACTCCTGTCAACCTATTGGAGGGGTGGAACTTAATATCCTTACCTAAAATCCAATCCGATACTAATGTGAACAGTGTCCTTTCATCCATTTCAGGTGATTATAAAGCGGTTCAAAGCTTTGATACAGCCGATTCAAATGATCCCTGGAAACACTACAACCCACAAAAACCAATGGAACTAAATGACCTTTCAGATTTGGACCACACAATGGGAATCTGGATATATGTTACGCAGCCAGGAGGAACCACATTATCCGTGTTCGGGGATAACTTCACATTAGGGCAATCCATTGTAATTCGACTGGGTTGGAACCTGGTGGGTTATCCTTCACTTACAAATAGACTCAGGGATACTGCTTTGAACAATACCGCATCTGATGTGGATTGGGTTGGTTATTTTGATGCTGTGACAGATAGATTTGTTCCCTTAACAGGAAGCGATGACATGAAGGTGGGAAGGGGATACTGGATTCACTCCACAAATCCTGCTATTATCCTTTGGAATGTACCGCTTTAAAAAGTATAGATAAATGTTCATTTTTTTCGTTTCTTAAAACCAGTCATTCTTGGACAATTTTCTTTGAGATCGCAGTTTTCACATCCGTATTTTTTTGTCATCACTGGAAGTATTACAAATCCAACGACAACGAATGTTATGAGTAAAAAGAGAATTAATATCGAGAATTCATATAGCAAAAGGTAAATGGCAGCGATAACAGGAATGATCCAAGATGGAAATACAATCCCGATATGCGTTCTAAACATTGTATTGAATTCTGCAGGATTTCCTTTTTTGAAGAGCTTGGCAGCAATTTTCGAATAACTGCTTGGGCATTTTTCCTTTCCATAATGCGGGCAATAGGCACATATGAATTTCATGAACCATAGTGTGCTGAATAAACAATATAGAATATAAGCCAAAAAAAACACCCGCCCCAAAAAAAGCATGATGATGGCACCTAGGGCATAAGTGGAAAATGTGGGTAGATTGTGTAAGACTACTTGGGCTCTCATATGCTCTCCCCATCTCTAAAACAAGGATTTGGGCACAGTGTTTTCGCTTCTGTCCAATATATGCACCTCGCACATCATATCCTTTGACCGTTCGTATGATCCTCAAGTCCTGGAATTCCGCATGCATCTGCCCTGCACTGTTTGCATACCCGGAAAATTGGAATTATACTTTCGCATTCCTCTCTTGCACCCTGCAGTTCCTCGCAGGTGGGGGCTCTCATATTCGCAAACTTGCCTAAGGGAATCAAGGGCATGATATTCAGAATATGTGCTCCGCGCTTTTGAACCTCGTATGCGATATCCCTTACATGGTTGAGATTTATTTTGGGAATTAATACGCAATTGACCTTAAGAAGAAAGCCTAGGTTGGAGGCAATCTTTAGACCCTCAAGTTGCTTTTTTACTAGGATTTCAGACCCTAAAAGACCTTCCACGTTTTTCCCATCCACAATCGAGAATAATGAAATCCTGGAGGCGATCTTCGGATCAACTGCATTTATCGTGATGGTAAGGGACCTAACATTCAGTTCCTTCAGAATTTTCGCTTTTTCAGGTAATAAAAGACCGTTTGTACAGATGCACAACTTCAAGAAGGGGAATTCCTTGCTAACAAGTCTGAGTGTCTCAAATGTCTCATTATTGAATAAAGGCTCCCCTGGACCCGAGATGCCCACAACCTCGATTCTCGGGTTCTGTTCTATTGCATTTTCCACGGCTAGAACTGCATCCTCTGGCTGCATTAATTTATAGGTCAGACCAGGGCGTGAAGTATGATAGTAGGGCGAGATCTTTCTATCACAGAATCCGCAGGCTATATTGCAATCGGGTGCGACAGGAAGATGTATCCTTCCGATCTTGTTATGGGCCTGCATATCATAACAGGGATGTGATTGAAAAAGTTCTATTGTGTCCGGGTCGGGCAAGTTAATTTCTCCATGATTCTTTTTGTTTTATAGGTGAATTCATTTATAAATCTTAGCCTTTTAAAATCCGTTCAATGGTTCAATCTTTCCCTTTTGGCACCTTTCTCTTTTTCCTCTTCCTGTTGCTAACTTCTGCTATGACGAAAATCAATAACAAGAAAATAGCAATAATCCATATAACCAAAGCAGCCTGTCTCACCAAGGCGTAATCCCTGTCGTAGGTTTGATTATCATTATCTTCAGTAGTTTCATTACCTCCATTGTCAGTCTGGTTACCATTATCTCCACCATTGGTCTGGTTCCCATTTGTTTGATTGCCGTTATCTCCACCGTTGGTTTGGTTGCCATTGGTCTGATTCCCATTTCCACCATTTGTCTGGTTGCCATTTGTTTGATTGCCATTAGCTGTAATTTCCGGAACAGATGAATTGAAAGCAAAGATTGTATTTGATGTAGAGCCAACATAGATGTAACCATCAGATATTGCTGCCGAGGACTTTATCTGTCCGCCGATAATGTAATTCCAAATAAGCTCCCCGGAACTTGCATTAAGGGCATAGAATATTCCATCATTGGAACCTGCCAGTACCGTGTTATCTGCAATCGAGGGAGAAGAATCCACATCACCATTTGTGAGAAACTCCCATTTCTGTTCCCCTGTTTCGGCATCCAAGGCCCTAATCGTGTCGTCCCTTCCTCCGAAAAAAATCATACCGTAACCCACTGCAGCAGTTGAAATCGTGACCTCGTCCAGTGTGACATTCCATATCTCTTCACCTGTTAATAGGTCCAAACAGAACATCTTTTGACCGTGATTACCGAAATAAACCTTGTTTGCATATATGGAAGGAGAGGCAACAATATAAGCCCCGGAATCGAATTCCCATATTACCTCGCCCGTGAATGTGTTGTGACTCCGTAATAACCCGTCACATCCGCCTATTAGTGCCATATCATTTGAAATTGCCGCAGATGCCAGAAGGTAATTTCCTGTGGAAAAATTCCATTCCTCCTCTCCGGATGTTGAATTTATCGCATAAAGAAAATAATCGTATGAACCAATAAAAATACTTCCCTTCCAAATCGAAGGTGAACCCTCCACATCGTCCTTGGTTGTGAAATTCCAGATATGAGCACCAGTGCTTGCATTTAATGCATATAACTTGTCGTCATTGGAACCAATGTAAAGTACATCATTAGAAACCAGGGGAGAGGATTTTACAGGTCCCTGGGTCTCAAAGGACCAAACAAGCTCCCCGGATGACATATTGAGAGCATAAATCCATCCATCGTCCGCACCAACATATACCATACCATTTGCAACAGCAGGTGAGGAGCCCACTGGCCCGCTTGTATTGTACGTCCAATACAATTCAGTTTCATTTCTGAGTGAGCCTGTGGTATTGCCCGTATGCTGTGCATCCAAACAGTAACCTGGCCAATCACCTTTCGACCTTGCATTATCCATCCAGGAACCAAGGCTGGAAAAGGATAGCAAGGCGATTGCTGTAATATAGGCAAATAAAATTTGTGTGTTTTTGTTCATTCTATCTACGAATAGAGTAAAACGTATATTAAACCATTTCCAAGCGATTTTTCTTAGGGATTATTATTCAACGGTGCGGATTGCCTCCGAAACAGACATCTTGGAAGCCCTCAAAATGGGTGTCAGAGCAGAGGCCATGGCAACAACATATGAGGCAATAAGTATAGCGCCAACATAAAGCCAGGGCCAGGATGAAACATCCAGATGCATCTTTACAAGATATACACTGGATGCGATTATTCCAGATAATGAGCCTATCAGTATCGCACTAAGTAATACATAGGAATTCTCAAGCAATAGGGACGTTAACAGGGTGCGTTTTGAGAAGCCAATTGATCTGAGGATGCCCATTTCCCGGGTGCGCTCCATTGTATTTCTTTGAACCACTATGCCAAAACCCAATGTCCCTATTATCAATCCAAGGACAAGTATGACCTGGAATATGGAGATATAGGTATTTTCAACAAGTATGCCCTCCACGACAACAGACTCCACAGTATATGCATCAAAACCGTATCTTGTCAAGGCACTTTCCATTTCGGCAATCTGCGGTTTTAACTCATCTTCCTGGGATTTGAAAAGGAACAACTGGTAACCGTTGTTCGTGGGATATAAGGTATCGAAATTCTCATCCCAAATAATCAGGCTGCCCTGGAAAATGGAATTGCCAGTGATGCCAACGATTTTCAGATTTATTTCTGAACCTGCCTCATCAAGAACTGTAACCGTGGAACCCAAATTTAGCCCCAGAATCCATACAATGGTATTGTAATCACCTATTGCAGGAATATCACCATCTTCCCCGGTTTCTTGAAGTAAAAACCAGGGGTTGTCTTCATCTCCCTCCAGCTCCTCGTGGCTAACAAAAACTATTGTATTTCCCGTAAAAAACGATTCATTTGCCCCAATGATTCTCGGTTTGGCTGCACGGTTTATATTTGAACATGTCCCGCCCACATCGCCTTTGGTCTTGAACTGCGTAACTTCAAGTTCGTTAAATACACCCGAGTAAATTCCGCCCCTCTCCCTGGAACCTTGATCCCCCAGATTCACGAACACGGGATTTGTGCTCTCCCCCATAATCTCGTATCCTCCCCCGGCATCGGATACCGCTTTTTCAACATCCATAATCGCTCCTTGGAGGTTGATTGTAAGACTCACCAGAACGAATAATGTCAACGAGAAAAGAAATACCGTAACCATTGTTCTTTTGGGTCTTCTCGCAGCATTTTTTCTGGCCAGATCAAAAAGCCACCTTCTTCCCTTTGGCACAGATTTCTCAGGCTCTGTCCGATGTGCCCTTTCGGATTTCATAAGGGAATGGTAGAACATCAAAAGAAATCCCGCAAGCAGCATGAAACCGGAGACAAAAAACAGCTCCATAACTGGTACACCGTCCACATAAATCGGCAGCAGGATCAGGGTGTAAATCACAATGAATATCCCTGCAAGGCCCTCGATGTGCTTCTGTTTTGTTACCTGCAAAAGGCCTGTGATGGAAAAGATCATGATAACAGGTGCCAGACCCACCGACAGAAGACCGATCTCACTTACAAAATCAATTCCCAATAGTGCAGGTAAAATTAGAATCGCAAGTCCTACAATCAAAAGGGAAAGTGAAAGATAAACCCCCGATTTTCTTTCCCTGGGTTGCGAAAGATTCCATAGAGCCCCGATTACCGTTCTTCTCCCCTCGTATAAAAGTGCGAACATCATCGTAAAAATGCAGATCAATACCCCTGATGTGAAACCGATTACGAGGCTGTCTGGTGAAGAATAAAAACTGACTTTTGAGCCCTCAACAATTGCGGACCAGAACGTGTTCATCCCCGAAATCAGAAAAAGACCGAAGAGAAAACCAAGGAGGGTACCCATAAGCCCTCCGATGATGGAAAGTATGGTCCCCTCAATCAGAAAGATATGACTTATTACACTTTTTTTAAGGCCCACTGCCCTCATGATCCCTATCTCGATAGTCCGAGATTCCACCCTTAACATGATCAGAAGTACTATCAACACCGCACCTGCCACTATACAAGCTGCACTGAAGGCAAGGAACATCTGGGTAAAAAGCTCAATTCCTTGTGCAGACTCAACTGCATCCTGTTTTACGTTTTTTATAAAAAGACCTGCCAAAGACGCCCCGACTTCCCTGTCCAAAACCGCTGCTGCCTGTGTTTTCAATTCGGATAGATTGAAGCCTGTCTTGGGCAGTAATCTGATCTGCGTGATATTGCCAATATCTGTTTGCCAAAGTGCACTTCCGGTCTCAAGACTGCAAAATGCCTTTGGTGTACCGGAATAATCATGCCAGTAATTCTCATCATCAGTTGATATCAAGGTAAGGTCCAAGGGAAACGGCGCATCCCAGTCAAAGGCACTGATCTTTCCTTCTATTCCCGGAAAGGAGGGCATGAGCGAGCTATCGTTTGCCTTGCCAGTAATTTCGATTAGATTAGCCACAGTGAAATCCTTTGATAGATACTGGATGTTGTAGAATTCGTCCATTACCGAGTAGTTCATTGACACTGTGTTTCCGATTTCAACCTGCAGTCTTTCCGCTGTCCAGTTGTTGAGAATGAGTTCGTTTTCTGCAAGATTACCAGAAATTTCCTGTGAGGTTCCATTTATGGTGAATAATCCGAATTCACTATCCAAAGCCGAATCAAAGGCGCAAACAGTTGAATAGGGAACTGTTCGGTTACCAAAAGAAAGTGTATTCCAGAAGTAGGTTAGAATCGGTGATGATGCTTCCAGGGCAGTAAGTGAGGGATCATTTGAAAGTACCTGGAAGTACTCATACGAGAAAAATATGTCCTCTGCCTCCAGTTTTACGTAACCTTTATTTGGGTTTTCGTGAAGGGAAAAACCTGCATCCTCATGACCCACTACATCATCCAGCGCGGTTTTCAAGATCCTGGTTACCTCATTGCAATTTGAAAGCCCCTCTCGCTCGTTACCTGTATTTGAAATCAGTATCATGTTGATTTTGTCTTCCACACCCAAGACCTTTCTCAGGCTTTCTAACGAGACATAAACATTTTGTGGCGCCTTTCTTTGTGCATTCAGCTGAAACCTTCCCAAATTATCGTTTCTTACAATGTCTGCAACCTCGAACTGGACCTTCAGGTTCGTGCTTTTCTGATCACCCAGGAAGATTGCCTCGAGAATCTGGTTCAGATTTGCAAATGTAATGTTGATTCTGTCACCCTTTTCAATTCCTATCTCCGAAGCCAGGGCATTGTTTATGTACACCTCGTTATCACCAGGCAAATTATCCAAAGATTCCCCATCCAATGACTCAAGAGAGCCAAACTCCAAAAATGCAGTGTCGAACCCGATTATATTTGCATTTCTGGTTCTTGCACTGGTTCTGGGACTCTCTGCGATTCCATTCACATAAATCAGCGGGGCCAGGGAATCGATTACACCCGAAAGACCCTGGTTTTCTGCCAATCTGTTGACTATCGAACCATTAAAGAGCCTGTCCGATGTAACAATTTCATCGACCTCGCCCAGATTATCGTAGGCGGCATCGGTTATGCTCCGGGAAAGGGAGTCCCCTGCGATAAGGGAGCCTGTGATGACAAGAGTGGCGATGCATGTAGCAGCAATTACTGCAAGATTGGCTTTGGTATGACTTCTCAGGTACCTTTTCGCCAGAACCAGGACATAAGGCTTTCTCATTCCCAGTGCCAGCATTATCCCTACCAATAACACCAAAAACAACAAGAACATCATGGCGTTTGTACCAACACCGCTCATGTGCCAATAATCGAATAGGTGCTATTTATTTCCTTCGAGATTGAAATTAGTATTTGGTATTGTGAATGGGAGAATTACGGGAAATTGGCTTAAATTCCCACAGTAAACGAACAATACCAATAATTATTTAATATATAAGAGACATATATATTTGATTGGAATAGGTTGTGATAACATGAAAGAGGAAGGATTCGAAACCTTAAAGTCACTGGTGATATTGACTGTTTTTTTAGGCTGCGCCTTCACTGTTGCAGCCATGGTACCCGGTGACGATGTTATTAGCAATGATGAGTCACCCCTGGAAGTTGCCAAAATCAGAACTTCCGGACCCGCTCTGCTCGTGGTGGATACGCCATCGGAATGGGAGCTGAAAATAACTGTTACAAACAACCTCGAGTGCCAGGAGATTGAGGATGAGGTTGAACCCGAGGATAATCTGGTTTTCTATGCCACGAGAAGCGGAGAGGAAATGAGGGGCGAAGTTCCACAGATGATTGGCCCCAATACGATAACTGATGTGGTTGTAAAGGATGTCCTGCCTTCAGGGTTTTTCCTTGTGGAATATACACCCAGCCATGGCATTGTGAACTTTGAAACCGGAACAGCTGGTGAAACTCACATTACATGGAATGTTGGCAATCTTTATGCCGAGGGCTTTGCCACCCTTGTTCTTACGGTGGGAGTAGATGGATTCTCTCTTCCTGGAAACTACATCATAAATAGTGGTGCAACTGCCTCGGGTATGGTACATTCCACACAGGAGGTCGTAACCGACGGCCCCACAAAATCCATTTTAGTATCCGTAAACGATGGAATTCCTCTGGAGCCACCTGTTGCAGAAGCGGGAATCATACAAATGGCCTTTGAGGGAAACCCGGTATATCTGGACGGCTCGGGATCCATTGATACGGACGGTAACATTGTAACATATTCCTGGTATCTTGGCGAGGAGCGAATTGCAGATACGATGACGATTCTGACCCACCTTCCAGTGGGAGAGCATGAGGTGGAGTTGGAGGTTGCGGACAATCACGGCCTAAAAGATACCGATACCGTGAAGATTATCATTTATACTGCCGATGCCGAGGTTCCCGGCGGGGTAATGACAGGTATAGTCAGGGATGCAACTACACGAAGAGGATTTGACCCCTATATCGTGGTCTCAAACGATGACTTCACTATCTCCACATGGACAGACATGGGAGGCAATTACAGGATAATAGGCATCCCGGCAGGGCAGTACGATGTGACCTGCACCCAGGACGGTTACAGGGACACTCATGGAGAGATCGTGATAACAGAAGATTCTGAAATGACTTACAACATCGATATGTTCAGGACCAATCGTTAGATATTTTCAGACATTTTTACATTTTTGCGGGGTGTGTCATCATGAGGCTAAGGGCACTTACGATAATGTTCGGACTGATTGTGTTTTTGAGCCTGATTCCCACTGCTGAATCCGATTATTATGAAATTGAGCCCCGTGTGTATCTCCAACAAGGGAATTAAACCATAAAAGCCTAAGCCAGAAAAAAGTATTTAATAGGATAAGACCATAGCTTGGATGTAGTCGCAAGATGTGTTCATATGTTTTATGTGAGTGTGAAAAAGGGCGTTTTGGATAAGGTCATGGAACAGGCCAAATCCACAGATAAAGAGATCATAGGTATACTGGTGGGCAACATCGAGAATCATACCATAATTATCGAGAATGCAATATCAGGCAAGATAGACTCCCATGACACAAGAGCCAGCCTCCCGCCAAGCACGATTGCCAAAGTGACAGACAAGATAATGAAAGGGGAAGTTGAGGGAAGAATAGTAGGCTGGTACCACTCCCACCCAGGCTTTGGGCTTTTCATGTCCCAAACCGATGTTCACACCCAGAATAATCTTCAGCAGTTCTCCTCTAAAGTCACTGCACTGATTGCTGATCCCGATGACGAGGATTTCGGTTTTTTCACATTACACGAATCCAGAGGCGTGGTTCAGCTTAATGAGGATCAGGTTCATGTATTCGAAGAAGGGGAAAAGAAGGTCCCAAAGCGCTTTTCATCCCCTCCCAAGCTTCCGAAACCTCAAGAGAAAGGCAGGGATAAATTCCAAATCGCTCTTCCTCCCTCCATTCCACCCAAAGGACCGAACATGAAACTCATTGCAGTGGGACTGGCAGCAGCCGTAATCTGTATGGCAATAGGGGGGATGATATTCTACAGAAACTTCAAGGAGAATCCCGAGCATTCAAGTGTAAACAGGGTTACCCTCATGGGGGAGAGCGACAGGAACCAGGACAACACTTCGATCTTCAGGGAATTCATGGAGGTTCAGGTGAATTTAACTGTTGTCAAGGGTAAAATCACACGGGAAGGTGTGAGGTTCTATCTGGGCCTTGAAGGACTTCCCTGGACCTTTCTTGGAAATGATTCCACTCCATTTAACAATACATTTTCCCTTGTCATTAACACGACATTGCACGATGAGGGAATTCACCAGATCAAGGTCAATTTCACAGACTCCCAAAACAAGACCTGGGAGGGCGTTTCTGTGTCCTTTATTATCGACAATATCCCTGATATTCCACAAATAACAATTGTATATCCACGGGAGAATGATACCCTGGATTCAAACGTTAACCTATACGCAGAGGTTGTGGATAGTGAAAGCAACATCAACAGTGTATCATTTTCATATATCAACGTGAGCAATACTACAGCAAACTGGAGCAAAATTCCGGATACCCAATACTGGTCTGAATTTGATGTATTTATAACACCATGGGATACCAATCCACTACCGAATGGCACCTACTTATTAAGGATTACTGCAATGGATAGGAATAAATATATGGATGAGAAAGTGATTTCGGTAAATATAATTCATAATGGATAACAAAGAAAACAGACATGGGGGACAAGTAAAATGAAGGTAATGGTACAGGCACCAATAGGTGAAGAGGCAGGGCTTGCGGAAATCGATGTTTCGCCAACTCACACCATAAGAGAACTTAAAAGAGAGGTCTGCAAGGCCTTTGGCATAGAGGGCTCCGGCGTGGCACTCATGTACGGAGGGGAAGTTCTGGATGAGAACAGGACCATAGAAGAGCTGGGAATAACCGAGAACTCGCAACTTGCCATCATGCCCCTTGACATAGTGGGCGGAACATCCGCATAATAAACTATCCGCGATCCAATGGGGATGTCCTTGAACATCAAAAAGATAGACAACGAATATGAATATCTAAGACAGCAGTTCCCATTGGTATCCAGGTTGGGTGATGCTCTTTTTCAGGGTATGGTGCGCTGCAAGCGCGGGCATGTGAAGACCCTGGCCAAACAGGGGATATGGCCCTTTTCAGAGTATGTGAAATGGCACAGGTTCAGAATGGAACTGCATTCACTGCATCCGTACAAACCACCTGTCGTTACCTGGCTTACCGATATCCCCCATCCGAACATCATACCCCAGCAGAGGGGAAAGGTATGCATAAGCCTCCTTGGGACCGAGTGGACTCCCAAGACCACTTTGCCAGCCGTTGTGAACGCCCTTTATTTCCTTCTTTCGGATCCCAATCCGGACAACACGTATCCGGATGCAAAATGCATCTCAGCGGCAAGAATATGTAAAGCTTACGGCTTCCCTAGAAGGGTGGTTGTGGAGCCGCTTGAAGACTGGGGGAATTAAATGGAAAACGAGAAGAAAGCAACAAAGACCATTTCAGTTACCATGCCCAATGTGGCAACATTCACAATCAATTATAAAGACGAGGATGATCTGAAATCAAAAATCTGCCAGAAACTTGCAATCGAACCCGAGTATACGAAACTGATATTTATTGAAAAGGATGAGGATCTTACGCCAATTTCTTCCGAGGATCTTGATGACTTCGAAGAGGAAGAAAAAGAACCTGAAAGAATGGTTATCGTGGATTACATCTGGGCAAGGCAGATGATCGCCCTGGGTAACAAACAGAAGAATTTGAGAGGGGCAAAGGCCGTGATCGTGGGTGCCGGAGCCCTTGGTAACGAGATAATAAAGAACCTTGTATGGATAGGTTTTGGCAAAATCCTTATTGTGGATTATGATGACGTTGAATACTCCAACGTTAGCAGGGGACTGTTTGAAAAGGAGGATATCGGCAGAAACAAAGCCGAGGTTCTGGCAGAAAAGCTCATGGCGCAAAGCCCCTATGCCGAGGTTTCCTTTATTCCCAAAAAAGTGGAGGAATGTGAAGAAAAGAAACTCTATTGTGATGTGATAATAAGCGCCCTGGACAACATGCCCACAAGGGTATGGCTTGCAGGCTTCTGCGTAAAAACCGCAACTCCCTTAATCGACGGGGGAATCAAGGAGTTTCAGGGACGTGTTCAGACATATATTCCCGATGGTCCTTGTCTGGCCTGCAATATACCACTGGATAGATATGCAGAGGTAATGGAGCTGAAAAATCCATGCGAAGGATTCGAATACGGGGCGATAGCCTCATTTTCCACTGTTTCATCCATTGTGGCAGGTGTGCAGGCCAATGAGGCCTTGAAGATCGTTGCCGGCCTCCCCACCCTAAAAGGTGTTCTTTTAATGGATTTTCTTAAGAACAACTATTCTGTAATGCCATTACAACGAAATATAAACTGCTTTGTGTGCGGAAAGGATGAGAAAAAAGAGATTCTTGTGGATGATGATAAACAATGAGCTATTTAAATGGGAAAACGCGGGTCTTTTGGGGAACAAAAGGTAAAAATACTTAAATCCCCATTGTATACAACAGGCAAGTGAGAGCGATGGAAGAAGACGAAATGGGAAGGATGCCGGATGAAGATCCACCTCCACCTGATTTCGAGGATACCGATATTTCGGAGGATGCAGGGATTGCAGAGGATACCAGGATTACTGAGGATGTCAAGGTCAAGGTCATCAAACCCTTCAAACCCGGTGTGAGAATTTCAAGGATGGTAAGACAGGGTAAATGTTTCTATCACCCAACAAAACCTGCTTCGTACATCTGCAGTTCCTGTTCGAAGAGCATCTGCGGGATCTGCGGAACCAATATCGGGGGAGCATATTTCTGTCCCCAGTGTGCGCCTTACAGAAAAACCGTTTACACGCCGCCGCCACAACCTAAAGAGACCCCCACAAGCGATACTAGCTGGTATCGGGCATTGTTTTCAATAGGAATCGTGCTAATCATCCTCGGTGCTCTCTTGGCCTTGGCTTACTGGCCTTTAACCTCCATGAGTGCTTCGGATTTCGATGATATGGAGTACGAATACTATGACCAAGGCGGGCATAACTTCAAGGACTTTCGGCCTGGTGATACCATAGTAATCAGGGATACAATCATCAGGATAGAGGCGGATTATGATCTAACATATGGTGTGATAACAATTATCTGGTTTGAAAGTACTGGAGAGGGGGACACTGATTTTTCCATAGAGTTTGATGCTGATCTGGAGCAGGACTACCACATTGGAGATACGGTTTCAATTACCCTTCATGTGGAAGAGGATTCAAGGACGCACAACGAGATAATTCAGGAATTTTACAACAATCATCCCGATATCTCAAATATCGACCACACCTTCTCAATCGACATAGTGTTCTATTCCATGATAGTGCTTGGAGCGTTCTTTGTATTCATATATATGCTCTTCTCGAAAAAGGTAAAGCAAAGGGAAGCGGAAGGAACAGCCGAAGGAGAAATCGGGGAGGCAAGTGAGAGTAAAGGACTTTGATTGAATGATACCGTTGCCCAGTGGAGAAATGATAATAGCGCTTGATATCATCACTCTTATAATTTTCTATTTCACATTGCTGATGTTCTGGATACACCCCGACGCATACACACGGGGGCACAAACCAAGGGACTGGGCAGTATCAGGCTTCTTTTTAATTCTGATATTGAATTATTTGGGTCTTTTACTTTGGGTGCTTATGTACTTGGATGGAAGGAAAAAGGGTCCCGGTTACTCCGTCGCCAGGCAACCTGCATACTCCATGTATGGAAGACAGCAAAGGTATGGAGAGCCGATGTTCTATCAAACCCCACCGGGTCCCAGAACACCGAAAATTTAGACATCCTTCAATATAATTTCAATAACCCGGCTGCTGCTGTTGTTGTTGCGGCATCTGGGACTTCACATCCTCGAACTCGAACCTTCCAATGCCGATCAGAATGAGGCCAACAAGTCCCAGGATCGAACCAATATAAAAGCCCACAACGAACAGGCTGAAGATTCCCCCTACAACAGCTATGGAGAAATTGGTCTTGTGGTAGGCATAGATTCCTCCCACAACTGCAATGGTAGAGGAAATCAAGGGGAAGCTCAAACAGAACACAGCCTCCGCTGTTCCGAAATTAAAAGGGTTGACAAAACCGTAGCCTGATGGAAGCATGATGAGCACTGCAATGTATATGAAGCCCAAGATACCTGCGAATATCGTGAGAACCCCCCCTGTGGAAGCCACGTTAGTGGGCTGCCTTTGGTAATTCGGATAATAGGGATTGTAAGGATAGTAATATGGAGTTGGATACGGCTGTTGATATCCTCCTGGAAATGGAGAGCACTGCGGACAGAACACCACCTGGCCGTATCTCACGGCACAGCTTGAGCAGATGGACTTTCCGCACCTGTTGCAGATGAATGCTGCGGGCAATTCCTTGTGATAGGCGCACATGCCTGGTTGTGGCATCCCTTCTTTCATGCCGATTGCCGATTTAACCTTCACACCGGATTTTACACCGAATTTGTTAGGTGGTGGCGGTAAGCTCTCACTACCGTGATCATGTGAATGTGCAGAATTCGCGTAAAAATTCCTATGGGCAGCATTATCCCGGTTTTCTTCTCCCATACCTCTTACTCCCCTTTATTTCATATTTGCATTGATTTATTGTTATATAAATCCTTCGTACATTATGAAATCCAACTCAATCATTGTAATAGTGTTTCCATATCTCCATTCCGCTTCTTAGCATGATGATACAGGTTCCAAACAGGCATGTGAACCAACCCACATGGATGTTGGCTGCAAAGCTCTCTGCCCGAATTACTATCTCAATCAATATCACGAATATGATAAAGCCAAGTACCATGGGAAGCAGCCTGACCCCAATAGCCGGTTTTTTTACAACCGTGAGTGATATGACCATCATTATCAATAAAAACTCCAGAACCACGATAAGAATTCCGAAGATCAAAACCATTGCAATCTCTGAATAGTCCGAAGCTATGTCAAAACCGGAAATAATGGATTCCGTGCGGCGTATCATATCAGGTGATTGGTATTCCGATTTAACCCAGGGCAAGAAGAATCCAACTATTATCAAAAGACCTCCAAAAAGACCCAGTATGGATTCGAAAGGAGGGGGCTCTGCCTTTACTTTTTTGAGTTGGGTAGTAACAGGTGGAGGCGGCTGGTAGCACTGTGGGCACAGGTAGAGATGGCCGTGAGGTCTTGCACAGCTCATACACATGGCTTTTGTACATTTTGCGCAGATGTAAACTGCGGGAATGCTCTGATGGTAGGCACACGTTCTTGAAATGGAAGCTGAAACCCGACTGGGTGCCATCTGTGCGGAAGTTTGCAATCCCTCGATTGGAGCTATAACCCTGACCTTGGGTTTTGAGTTTTCCTGGGAATTGAAAGTTCCTTCCCCATCTGTCATGAACCATACCTCGAACTTCGCAAAATCGCCCTTTATCGGATACTGCTATCCAGTATGAATATTTAAGGATATTGCCAAATTATCTATGTTATTTATTTCAAG
>CBDVCK010000025.1:0-20633 GCA_965372465.1 uncultured Thermoplasmata archaeon
GGATCCTCACAGGCTACGGCAGTGCACCGCTAATAATTAACAACAAGATAATTTCAAATGGGTGGGGCATTATAAGTAATTCTGTTGGGTATGCAACCATAATGGGTAACAATATTTCCCATAATTCTCTGGGAGGGATCAATGTCGAGCTGGGTCATTTGAATATCCATAATAACACAATATCCCAAAATGGAGGCTTCGGAATACGAAGTGATCATGCAATAATTAATGCTACAAATAATTCCATCTTCGGAAATGAGCGGTGGGGGATCTATTCATTGGGGGCTCAGATTATTAGTGAGAATAACAACTTCAAAAAAGATGGAGATTTTAATGGAGAGGGTGATGTTATATTGGAATGGGAGGTGCATATTAAAATATACGATACAAATAACGAATCCGTTGATAATGTGAATTTATCAATAGTTGATAAAAATGACAATCTCATGTGGCAGGGAACCACCATTGGCAATATACGAACCGTATTTCTCAGAGAGTATGAGATAACGCATAATGGGACCGAACTGATTCACACACCATTTACAATAACTGCTACATCGGGAATACACCAAAATATTACCACCTTCGATATTCCCGGAGCGCAGGAGTCAATATTTGCATCTGAGACCATAAGAATAATTATCGATATAGAAGAGGATGAAATAGTAAGCGATTCCACTCCCCAATGGTTTTACTTGGTTATAGGATCGATTTGGCTTGTGGTTCTAGTATTTGCCATAGTGGGATTAATGGTAACTTTCAAGAAAAGAAAAAGGCAATCTTAAAATACAGTTTATATTATACTCACCCGAAACCTACGCAGTTGCATTATTGCTCACTGCGTTCACAAGCTTTAAATGGGCATTTGCTTTGCAACTTTTGCACAAATGCCCACCTATCGTGCTCCTTCGGAGCACTAAGGTAAGCCCACAATCGCATATATTACAAAATGCCTACGCACTTTGCACCTATCGTGCCCCTGTTGGGCACTCAATCGCATAATTGCTCGTTACACTCGTTTGAAATGGATATTTCCCATAATATCGTTGCGAAATATCCACCCGCCGTGCCCTTCCAGGGCACTTAGTCGCATAATTGCTCGTTGCACTCACAATTATGCTCCTGTAGTGTAGACCGGTCAATCATTTTGGCCTCTCGTGGACATCCTTGTCCGAAGAAAGCCAAGGACTCGGGTTCGAATCCCGACGGGAGCATTTCAATTTATTTTTTCTTTTAGCCATGCTCCCGTCTTGTATTCAAGTTATGTTGTGAAAACAAATGTATCTTAAGCCTGAACAGCCGACGGGAGCTCTATTTTTACATTCCAAATCTCTACTATCTCAAAAGGCTCCGGCCAACAGAAAGGAGCCGAACAGCTGAAAAAGGAATCATACGGTCACCGCCTCTTAAGGGGTCAATGAATACAATGCAGGCGAAAATGATATATAGCTATTATGTCATAATCCGTTAAAAAGTATCGGATTGTGACATATATGAGAGCGTCGTTGGTCTGGGAGAGACTACTAGTCCAGAAGAAAAAGATTGTAACTTCCAAGGAAATCCGGGAGTTAGCAAAAGAAGTTTCGAAGGACGAGGATCAGCTTATCGATTACCTCAGAAGAAACGAATACCTCGAAAGAATCCTTCGTGGTCTGTTCTACGTGAAAAGCCTGGATGAAAGGAAACGGCATACATATGAGCATTCAATCTACGAGAGAGTGGCCATGGCCCTCAAAGAAAAGGGCGTCAAGAACTGGTACTATGGCCTGGAAACCGCTTTAAAATTAAATCTGATGACCCATGAATACTACATGATAGACTACGTAATCACCGATTCCTTCAGGACAACAAAGGTCATATCCATAGCCAGCCAGAGCTTCCGCTTCATCAAACGGGGAAGAAAACACTTCAAAGAGGGTATAACCAGAGAAAAGAGGATACGCTATTCCACACCAGAGAAGACAATATTGGACATTGCATACCGGGACTATCTCAAACACAAGAAGGAAGCACTCTACCTCGGAACAATAAAAGAATACAGGAACAAGATAGACAAAACGATAGCAAGGAACATCCTATCTCCATATCCAAAAAGGTTCAGAGAGAGCGTGGAGGACATACTATGAAGGAGTTCTTTGAACACCTGAACAGGCTCGCCAAACCCAAGAGACCTGACATAATAGAGAAGGATTACCACCTCCACCGCCTCTTGAAACAGATATCTGAGGACGATTATTTCAACGAGAACCTAGTCTTTAAAGGCGGGACATGCCTCATCAAAGCCTATACAGGATACTACAGGTTCAGCGAGGACCTGGACTTCACATGGAAAGACCAATCCAGATGGGAAGGCAAGACCCCGAGCCACGTCAGGAGGGAATGCTCACAAGAGATAGACAAGGCACTGGAACGCCTCGTATCCATCGCGGGAGAGATCGGCTTGGACTTCGAGGGCGACAAATCGGAAATTGAGCAGGTGATAATCACCGGCGGGGGCAGGATGCCCAGGTTCTACCTCAAATATCACAGCGAAATACTGGACCATCCAGTGAAGATGAAGGTCGAGATAAACTACGTAGACAAGAACCTCTATCCCTACCTAACACGGGAACTCGGAACCTACCTAACGGAACTACCCTCGGAAGAGACCCGCTTCCTCTACAAGGACCAGTGGAAGGAATACACCCAACCCATAACCATCGAATGCTACGACCCCAGAGAGATATACACGGAAAAGGCAAGAGCGGCCCTCACGAGGATCAAATACAAGCTCAGGGACATCATAGACATACACATCATCCAACAAAAATACGGCTACACCATACCCGAATACAAGGACCAGATAAAAGAAAAGACCCAATACACATTGGACATCTACCGCAAATACCAAGAAGTCATAGAAACCAAAATCCTCCCGGAAACAGAGGACATCCTACCAGAAGAATTCCAACTACTAACAATAGAACCACCCCCAGACCTAGAACAAAACATACAACAAATACACGAACAAATCCGAGAAATCCAGACAGAATTAATATAACAGAAAAATAGCTACTTACTTTTCGATATGCACAATCCATAAGGGCTCAAATTTAGTAGACTATAAACAAAGGTTGTTTTACCACCAATTAAAGATCCTGGTCATTGCTGCCAAGAGTTCCACGATAATCACTGTGGCGATACATAAGCCCACAATCAATTTCGGGTCGATCTTGAGAGCACTCTCTTCCTCTGAATCAAAATAACGAATCAAACCCGCAGCCGAGTGAAAACCCTCGGATTTCTTGCTCTTTTTGGGTGGTGCCATATGCTCTCTCCCGGACTACCTAATTATAGGAGGTTGTATAAAAAAGTTGCTCTTTTGGATTTTGCACATGAAATGGATGATTTTCCCCTTTTTTTGCCAAAAATAATACTTTCACCACTTCCGAACCCTAAATAAACATATACTGGTTGTAAAAAAATGCATTTTTGATTTTCAGCATCCCCTCCACTAAAACCATATAAACCTTTGAAGCCATAAATTCACATTGTCCGCAAATGGACTGTTTCCAACACAGAAGAAATACGGTTGGATGTGATAAGATGAGCAAAAGTAAAGAAAGTGAAAGTGTAGCTCATACCCATGAAAAGGAAGCTACTATAAAAGAAAAAGATTGGAGAATGATATGCAAGGACTGTGAGATTATACAGCTTGATTCGGGTTGTATCTTTGGATGCGAACTCGTGAGTTCTTCTCTGAGAAGGGTGAGAAGGGGAGAATCAAATTAGAAAGGAACTTTAAAGTATGATTTCTATTGAATCGGCGTAACAACAGTGGGTTGCTTTCTCTTTTTGTAGAAGTAATAGGCAAATACCACCACGACCAGTATCAACACAAACATGAAAACAAGCCAAAACAGGGGGAATTCCCCCTTCGTTTCCATAATATCGATTATATTGGAGGTTCTATTGGAAAAGACCGTCCATATTGACGACCTTCAATTTGATTTCAAATTCCCCGGTTTGATTGTAGGTATGTTCTGCTGTCACACCTGTTCCGTTGGTTCCGTCACCGAAATCCCAGATGTAATGGTCTATTCCATTACCGTTCAGATCATAGGATTTTGAGGCATCCACATTGACTATAAAACCGTCGGTTTGGTTTGTGAATCTGGCAACTGGTCCCATGTTTTCCAAAAGATATGGGCCCTCTATCTGTTTTGCAAACATCACCACTGCGTTATAGCTATTGGCTCCATCGTCCCCGTCCTTTTCGTATGTCACTACCATTCGACCCATGGAATCCACATCGTTTGTAAAGTAATCGCCAAGGTCCCTGTCCGAAGGCTCATCAGAAGCTCCCGTGGTTTTTATTGTACCGGTATGAACATTTTCTTCTATAGTGGTGATGAGAAATGTCCGATTCGTGGAAAGCGCGTTCGTGCATATCGCTCCTTTTACATCCCAAGTGGCATTATCCATTTCAGTAAGGATGTCACTATCACCTTCCACTGCACTTTCATACCATGTCAGTCCTATTCTCCCTGCATCTCCACCAACAACCCAGGGAAGCACCCGGGAACCTGTTGTCTTCGTCACCTGGGTTATATCCCAGGACTGCGCCCTGTCAGTTGAGACAGCTAAAAAGACATTGTATTTATCTGTCCATGTGAGGTAAACATTGCCTTCATTGTCCACATCAACAATAACGAATATGTTCTGCAGATCGTCCAACGTATTCACAACTTGTTGCTGTGTAAAGGTATTGGCACCATCTGTGGAAACGTACACAACAAGATCGTTTCCTTCAGAATTCGGAAGATACAGGGTGCCGTCGTTTCTATCAACTATAAAATAATCCCTGGAACCGGTTGTGGTTGTAATTGCCCTGCCACCATTTCCCGGGATCCAGCCGAGCCCTGCAGCCGTGAATTGCGATTTCTGGAGGTAAAATCCTCTGTTCGGCCCAAAGGAATTGTAGGTAAGATAGAGTGTCTGGGGGTTACCCACTCCTACAGTTGGACCTATCTCGAACCACTGCCTGTCGTCAAGCCAGGGAATGGAAGCCAGTGGATTCTGTACCCAGGTTTCACCTCCATCATACGAGGTATCTGCAGTGACTGTAAAGCCGTAAAGGTCGGTGTAGACAATTGTGCCATCAGAAAACACTGCAGTGTATGAATCCCCGGAGCCGCCCCAATTTGTGGGTTGACGCCCTGTCTCCTTGAATCCCCAGGTTTCGCCTCCATCCTTGGATATCCATAGATTCCCTGAGAGTTGGCTTCCAAGACCGGTTGGAGAATCGATATAAAGCCACTCCTCACCGTCGATTCCCGGACCCACGAGGATATGGGGTTCGAAACCTCCCTCAACAGAGCCGGGTATCTCCAAAACAAAGAATTCTATATCTGTCTGAATGCTTTTGGATTTGGAACTCGTATATTCCTCTTGACCAAAAGTAGAATTGCTGCAAATAAAGCTCAATATAATAACAAGAAAGCCTACTGCAAGGGCGTTAATATTAACGAGCCTTTTTTTTGAAATTGAGGGTCGATTCATGCTGAAACACGGACGTTTATCTGATTAATGATTCATATACATTTTGGCAAAAAGAAAGGAATTTGTTGCAAAGGCCATGTATGAAATAGAGCTAGAGCTAGAGCTAAAGCTATTCACTCACCGCCGAAGAAGCCCCTCAGCACGGGGTGCATCTCAATCATCTGCTCTTTTCCAATATCCTCATACATACGTATCAAGATACCTACGGTTAGCAGAACACCGGTTCCACTTGTATTTCCAACTGTTCCCACCATGTCAGCAATGGCAGCCAAACCTCCCACAAATGCACCGCTGATGACGGTGACAACTGGAATGTATCGTTGAAGCACCTTCTTAAGTACCCGTGGATCTCGTCTGAAACCAGGAATCTGCATACCACTTGATTGGATCTGTTTTGCCACATCCTCTGCTCCCATGTTCGTGGTTTCGATCCAGAATTTTGCGAAGATTATGGAGCCGATGACCATCACAGCCAGATAGATCACAGAATGGGCCGCAACCTGCCAGTATTCATGACCACGCATATAAGTGCCGTACCTTTCCGGATTCATCAAGGGGAGGAACCACTCCCCAAGTCCATTAACTCTGGAAACGTAATACGCCCCTCCCATGGAGGGTTGAGTGGGATTATCAGCATCGGTAAAACCACCTATCCACCATTGATGTCCAATTAAAGGTATCTTGCTTGCCGTTGGATGGGACCAAAGAAGGAGTGTGAACATGTTCACATTGGCCAACACCGCGGCCATCAAAATCACTGGGATGTTTGATGCATATATCAGCCTAATGGGATATCTTCCCCTTGCACCTCTAACCCTGCCATGGGCCAAGGGCAGTTCCACTCTTGTCGATTCTGCGTAGGCCACCACAAGGAATATGACGATAGTGCCCACTAGGGCAATCACAGGATTCGGGGGACCAAGCAATATGGTTTCAAATCGCCCCTGACTAAGCTGAACAAGATTTGAATTTGTTAAAAGATAAAATGTCTTGGGCACGGTACCGCTTGGAGCCGGCCCGGCACCTGATATGTTGTACCTCTCTGAGGAGGATGTGGGCATCCAGCTGAGGGTCCCGGTAAATATCGCCTGGGATACTCCTGCGGCAATGAAAAGTGAAATACCGCTTCCAATACCCCACTTGGATACCACCTCGTCCATGAAGAACACAAGATAACTGCCGACAAACAACTGGAGTACAATCAGGAACTTTGCCAGAAAATCCCCGTAGCCAGGTGCCATGCTTTCCAATTTAAGGACAAAATTGTTTGCAGGTATTAGATACCCGTACACCTGGGGAACCGCTTCCACCACGATCATCATGATAACAAGAAGTTTCTGGGTTCCCTGATATACGGCCTTGTCCTCGGGTTTAGTGAGATCCAGTTTTATGATCTTCGCACCTGTAAAAAGCTGCATGATGATGGAACCTGTGACAATGGGTCCGATACCAAGATGCATAAGCGAACCCGAAGCACCAGCCATGATAGCACGGTACTCCGAGAATAAATCCAATGTATCTGCCTGAGAGAGGCCGTAAATGAACACATTCGTCATGATGAAGTAGACTATCAGAATCAAAAGAGTCCACATCATCTTGGTTTTGAAGGCCACATGGCCCTCAGGTTTCTTTACAGCAGGTAATCTATCTGTTACGGGTTTTAAACCCAGGAGCTTGCTTCCGTCGCCGGCATAAGAAAACATAAGATACATTAATCCGAACAATGGGCCTGTTACAGCCGCCACAAGAAATATGATCACTGGATCGAAGTTGGATTGGAACCCATAAAATGCTACCAACGCAATCCAGATGATGATAATCGGTAATGCCACTGCCTTGTTTCGTGCTTCATCAGCCATGCTCATTCAGCCTCTGAGGTTTTTACTTCAATACCTCGTCTTCCGATAACAATACTTTTCCACCGGCATTTTCAACCTTTGACTTTGCCACTTCCGAGGACATTTTCACCTTGATTTCAAGGGGTTTTGTCAAAATCCCTGCCCCGAGAAGTTTGTCAATTTTCGCTGCGCTTAAATCTACCTTTATTTTATTGCCGACCTTTTTTGCATGTCCTTCTTCCAGGAACCTGCCCAATCGCTCTTGCAGTTGCGCCACATTTATGGTAATTAAAGTTTTTTCCGACGGTAGCTTGGGTCTTTTGAATCCGTATCTTCCAAAATGTTTTGGATCGAACTTAACGGTTGTCATGTATTTGTGTTTATGCAGGCCAGCGTTTCCTCTTCCTCCGCGTTTACCGGCACCTCTTCCTGCCTTCTTTCCCCTTCCGTGAGTTCTTCCGCCTCGATGCTTTTCAGTTCTTCCCATGTCATCCCCTCAGATCATTCTCTCTATGAGATCGTTTATATCTGAACCCCTGTATCCCAGTGCACCACCGGCCCGAAAGCTCCTTTTTACTCCTTCATACCCCTTTCTTGGGGGATGTAACCTGATCAATGGCTTTACGTTCTTCAGATCACAATATCGGGTTTCTCCCTTTGACACTGCCTTTGCAAAGGACATCAATGATTTGAAATCCGAATTCTTCTTGATGTAACTGTCAGAAAGCTTTTCATTTCCTTTGAGTTTTCCTCTGCGGATTATTATCTTTGCCAGGGTCTCCGGGGAAATCTCTCCCCACGTAACGTAATCCTTTATCTTCTGTAGCATCCCTTGATGACTATCTGTTTTTTGTAAAAATACGCAGTGATTGACCTGATTCAAACGCAGAATCTTCATAGTGTCCTTGATATCTGGTTTGACATTTACCGTACCTCTGACCCGTATCACTGCATATGTCATTTTTTATCCTCCTTTTTTGGGGGGGCTTCCTGTTTTGGCTCCTTTTTAACTGCTTCCTCTTTTGTCTCTTTTTTTGGGTCCCCTTTTTCTTCTTCCTTTTGTTTACCTTTTTCTTCTTCCTTTGGCTTTGATTCTTTTTCCTCATCTTTGGGCTTTTCTTCTGCTTGTGTTACCATTCCGGTTTCTGCTTCTGGTTCTTCCATGGTTATTTCGGTTTCCGGAATCGAACCAGTTACTATGTTCATAAACTGCTCCTGTGCTCCCATGACCCTGATTTCGGCTGTTTTCTTTAGGGCTTCAAAGGCTGCTTGGGCATAGTTTGCCGTTGTCTTTGTATGCCCCTTTGTAAAGGCCCATGCATCCTTTATTCCTGCAAGCTTCAAAACAGGTTTTGCAACATCACCTACCACTAAAGCGATGCCTCTTGGAGCTGGTTTGAAGGTCACGCGAACCGAGCCTTTCTTACCGGAAACCTCGTATGGGAGGGAATGTGGTGTTTGGCATCCGCACTCCCATGAACCGCACCCTCTTCTAATCTCAATAATGTTCACTTTGGCATTATCTATAGCCTTTCTTATTGTGGGTCCGACTTCCTTTCCCTTTGCTTTGCCCAGACCCACATATCCGTTGGAGTTGCCAACAACGGTTGTTATTGCGAATCTCACCCTTCTTCCGGAATCCGTCATTCTCTGAACCATGTTCACATCCAAGACCTCGTCTTCAAGGTTTGGCAGCAGTATATCCACTATTTCGGGTTCTCTTAGAGGAAGACGGGTTTTAAGCGCGTCAGCTATGGTCTTTATCTCTCCCTTCTCAACCATGACTCCCAACCTTGTTTTTGGCACCCAGTACATCATTTCGCCCCCTCTAAACCGGTTCTTACAGTTTCAAATTGATTTTTAATATTCTCATTTATGTGTTGGCCGTAAATTCTTTCCTCTTTTGGAAAAATCTTCTTGCTATGAGGAATATCTATTCCGGCATCCAGTAAACCTTTTAATGAGGCGAATACCCTAGCGCCTTTCGTGGGGGTAAAAAGACCTATGTCCAACACTGCTTTTGCAATCCCGGCACGTTTAGCTCGCTTTCCTGCAAGATATCCAGTAAGATATGCAGCCGGGGTATTTGCTGCCGAACCTGTCCAGCCATATTTTTCAAGCTCAAGTCCATTTGCACTTGCAATGATGTGATCGCCTTTTGGATGATACTCAATAAATTGAATACGGATGTTCCTTGTGGATCTCCGAATAACGGCTCGAGGCTGTCCTGATCTAAGATGCTTTATTCTCTTTCTGTAATCGGTTTTGCCTTCTCGCCTTCTTCTTCTTGCCACCCGATATCTTGGACCATGTGCCATTTAATATCACCTATCTTTTCTTAAAGAGGCCTTCGCTTCTCATATGGGCCTCAAGTCTTGCTTTACTTCTGAACATTCCACCTTTTGCTCGTCTATAGAGCAACCGGTATGTGGCCGAATCGATTTTTCCTTGCCTTTTGTATTCCATTAATTGTGCGCGAATTGGGCGTATCGTGGCAATCCAAGCCCTTTTCTTGGGGGTTCTGGCCTTCTTTGCACCTTTTCTTGAGCCTTGCCCCTTTCTTTTGCCTTTTTTCTTTTGTCCCTGGGAATATCTGGCCCTTCCGCGGGACACTCCTTTCTTTTGTCTGGCCTTGATGGCTTTGGAATTGATTAACCTGCGAATGTCGGCTCTTGTAATGGCCTCACCCACATCCTCGATACGCGAGTGCTCGATTTTGATCCTGTTCTCCCCGCAATCGAGAATATCTGCAGCCATTCGCCTTTGATTTTTCAAATCCATGTCATGCCCTCCTTGGATTAAGAACCCGGATGCCTTTTTCTCCGGCTGCTTCTTCTATCTCTATTCTCTTTCTTGTGCCGACACTGTGCCCGACCCTTGCAGCCTGACTCTTTGGATCGATCTTATCCAGATCCTTGGGATTGTAAACCATGACCTCTTCAAACCCGGACGGATGAAGGTTTCTTGTTTCCTTCGGCGAGCCGTAACCGATGGACACGACATTGACCCTGTAGCCCTTGTGCTTTCGCATCTTTGAATGTAAGCCCCTTGGTCTTCTCCATGATGTGCCAAGACGCTGGTATCTGAACCACTCCTGCCGTTTGAATTCTGGGGTATTCTTCTTAATCTTTTGACGGAGCTTGAGTTTCTTTTTCATTTCGGCACTCAATTTAGGTTTGATCTTAACAGTGTATTTCTCTTCCTCTTCGATTATCTCGATTTCTTCCTCCTCTTCTACCTCGGTTTCTTCATCTTCTTCCCCTTCTTCCGCATCTTCTTCTTCCCCTTCTTCCTCTTCTTCCACTTCTTCAACAATTACCTTTTTTACCTTCTTTTTTGGGGTTTTTACCTTCTCCTCTTCCTTTTTTTCGGAGGCTTCGGCTTCCTTCTTTTTTACCTTCTTCGCTTTAGTTTCAATCTTCTCTTTCGTATCCGCGGAGTCGGTCTTTTTGGGGGTCTCTTTCTTATCCTCTGTTTCATTCTTCTTCTCTTCATTCTCTGCCATAATTAGTCACCCCCTTCCTCTTCGACTCCCTTCTCCATCCTGTAAATGCCGTCCTGAAAGACCCTGGGATCGTAGTTCCGAATCTTTGTTGTAAGTTCAATGTTGGCAGCCGTTTGACTTACATGTTCAAGATTTATTCCAGTTAAGGTGATTGTATCACCCTTTATCTCTATCTTGGTTTCTCCCATGATCTTCGCCTTTCTGGGATGGGATTCACCCAGGAAATTTTCGATTACAAACTCGTTGCCTTTCAATAAGGTCTTTACCGGAAAATGGGAATATACAACTTTCATTGTATATTTGAATCCTTTTCTCACTCCTAATACCATGTTCCCTATATGCGCTTCCCAGGTACCAACAAGGGCGCTTTCTTTCTTTTTTGGCATGATGCTCTCTATTGCAACTTCATCTTTTTTTACAGAAATCGCAATCCTGGGATGTGAGAAATATCTGGTCAGGGTACCCTTCGGCCCTGAAACCGTAAGGATGGAATCCTTGTATGTGACCTTGACATCAGTAGGTATGGTCACGGTTCTTGTTACTTTGGGTGATACTGGCATTTTTAATTCCTCCATCAGTACACATAAGCTAATAGCTTTCCTCCCACACCCAGCCTTTTTGCTTCATCATGGGACACAACTCCTTTCGTGGTTGTGAGAATGAGTACCCCATAATTTTGGGCGGGAAGGTATCTTGCCTCGAATTTTCCAACATCCCTTCTCTTTATTGCATACCTTGGTTTTATAACACCGCAATTGTTGATATTGCCGTTTAACTCAACCTTGAACATCCCGGCCTTTCCATCTTCAACCTACTCAAATTGGTTAATGTAATTTTTATCCTGCATGACCTTGAGAATCCTTCCAATGAGCTTTGAAGACGGCTTTAAAATGCAATTCCTTTTTCCAACTGTCTCAGCGTTCTTGATTATTGACATGGCATCATTTAATGGATCATGCTGCAACTTGATCACCTCTATGAATACCTCTTAAATCCCAGCTCGGGGGCCATCTCCCTGAAACACTGTCTGCATAGGTGCATGCCGTATCGCCTGATTATGCCTCTTTTTCTTCCACAGCGTTTGCATCCTACCTTTCTTCCGAATTGTTTCTTTGGTTTCATTACCCCACCACCTCAACAGAAAGCTTTGTTTTCACGAATTTCTTGGCCTCCTCTGGCGTTATCTTGTGGTGCTTAGGAATCTTCCCCTTTGCCTTTTTCCTGTTTTTTATCCTTCGACCTTTTCTTGTCAAGGTCACGCTTATATCCATCCCGAAGATACCGATATCAGGGTTGTATTTCTGGCCCTTGAAATCGGTATAATCTCCGATTCCAAAGGAGAAGTTCCCCTCAGGATCAAATGAGTAATCCGCTATTTTGTTGTCCTTTACCCAGAAGGCTTCGCTAAGGAACTTGATGGTATCCTCCCCCCTCAAAGTTACCTTGCAACCCAGGGGCATATCCTGTCTGATTCCCAGGTCCTTGTTCGTTGTTTTAGAAAGTGTCCTAATTGGCTTTCGGCCTGTAATCAGCTTTATCACTTTTTCGGCCTTGATGAGTTTTTCTCCGGCCTCGCCGACACCGATGTTGATAACCACTTTGTCGATTTGAATTTCGCGCATGCTGTTCATACAACACTCACCTCAGGCAATGTAATCTCTGGAGATTTCTTTCCTACCACAAAGACGTGATCCAAAATCGTTGAGAAGCCCTCCGAAAATTCCACGATATTGGGTTTTGGACTTCTTATCACCTTATAATTCTCTATGGATGCAATCTGTCCAGAATGCTTGCCACCGATTATCATGGCCACATTTCCCTTTTCCAGGGCATACGAATCCAGAATTTTCTGGGAGGGTAGTTCGATTTTAAGCACATCATTGGGTTTGTGCTTTCCCTTATTAATCAGGATATTCCTGCCATCATGAAGGTTGAGTTGAGTCCTTCCGCCGGTGATTGTTGTGATGTTCTCAATTCTTGCCAGCTTCCAGAAGGTTCTGTCCTTTGAAATCCGAATAGGCCTGATCTTACCCCTATAATCCAGTAGCGCGCGGAAGTTCTCCTTTGCTTTTGGAATGGTAATTACGTCCATTAATCCTACTGGCATCTTGTAATTAGTGACGATTCTACCGTCAATTAAAATCTCCCTATCCCCAATTATCCTCCTGCCCTCTCTTGCGGTATCGCAATATCCCAGCATGTCACGAACCATAATAAGTAAGGGAACGCTCCTTTCTATGGGATGCGGGCCCGGTGATTGCTTCACAGTCCAGACATTGCTTTTCTTGGGAATTGACCAAACCCGTGGGGATGCCAGTCTCTTTAAATGTTTTTTCATCACGAATCACTCCCTGGATATTTCCTCGAACCTTCTCTTTCTCTTGGGATCTGATAGGTCGAGTTTCGTTATAATCACGTTGGACGGGTGGACCTTTGCAGCAATCTGTGTTCCATCAGCCTTTGCAACGGTTGCACCATCAACTATGATCCTCATGCTTCTAGTATCAACAGCCTCCACCTTTCCGATATGCCCAGCAAACGAGCCTCTGACTATCTTTACTGTGTCACCTTTTCTTACGAGAGCCGAGCGTGGATAGTAGCGTTTTGCATCCTCAAGATATTTTGAGCTGAGATGTGATGATATCATCTTCCTCCTTCTGTGCAGTGGTGCATTGTATACGGCACGACGCTGCTTTCTGGGTTTTTTGGATTTTGACATTAATACCACCTTGTTAGAGTTATATTATCATGGATGCAATGGCTGCAATTCTTGGCCATCTCTCTGCAGCCTCCCTAGCAACAGGTCCCTTGATATCCGATCCTTTTGTCTCACCAGTAGGTGTTGTGATGACAGCAGCATTGTCTTCGAACTCCACCATCACTCCGTTTGACCTTCTGAAAGGTCTTCTTTGCCTCACTATGACCGCGGTTAAAAGCTGCTTTCTCATCTCCGGTGTGCCCTTTTTTACTGACACGACGATGATATCGCCTATTCCTGCTGCTGGCAGCCTTCGATGTACGCCATGATACTTCATCACACTTACGATCTGAACGATTTTTGCTCCCGTGTTGTCCACGCATTTTATCCTTGCGCCAACGGGTAGTCCCCGGCTCTGATTACCTGGTAAACCTTTCATTTCTCTCTCTCCGACATCATCGCATTTTCTGCGCTATAACAACAAAAGACTTCGTCTTGGAAAGCGGTCTGCATTCCATGATCTTGACCTTGGCACCCACTTTTGCATCTATACAGGGTGGATTATGCGCCATATACCTGCCTGTTCGCCATTCGTATCGCTCGTATTTTGGTATGTATCTTCTGAAATCCTTCTTTACGACCACGGTCTTCTGCATCCTATCCGAAACAACCACACCCTCGATTATCTGTCCTCGAACAGATAAACTACCATGAAACGGGCAGTTTATGTCACTGCATAGCTCCGTGGGTTTTGGAACATCAACACCGATATCTTTCGGACCTTTTGCCGTATCCTTGACCCTGGTTGGCTTCTTCGTTGCTTTTATCTTTTTAGCCTTGGTTGTTTTCCCCTTTTTCTTTGTTTCTTTGCCCTCGGCCATTTAGGTCACCGCCTTGTTTTTTGCTTTCTTTATTCTATCCTCTGGTCTATATCTCAGCTGCGTTAAATCGAATTCGATTTCTTTATTTTGGATTTTCACAGCCAACCTCGTACCATTTTTTTGGTAGGTTTTTTCTATTCCTTTTGTTTCCAAACTGAACGTGTTTTTCGTCTCGCCAATAATTTTACCTCTGGTTCCGATACAACCCCTATCCGAGGAGGCTGTTATCTGGGCCGAAAGCCCGATTAATTCATGTTTGTGAATGTTATCCTTTGTAATACTCATTTCATCTCCACCAGAAATCCCATCTCGTTTAAAACCTCACCCACCTTTCTTTTATGCTCACCCTGCAGCTCGATTTTTCCACTCTTTACCGTTCCTCCAGCTGCACATCTGGTCTTTAGCTTCCTTGCTAAATCATCCAAATCGATGTCGCTGCTGTCTATCCCCTCTATTATTGTGACTATCTTGCCATAGCGCCTTTTCATGGAATATATCTTGATCTGTTGCTGTTCTCTTGCTATCTCTTCGCACATACACAATTCTTCAGGCAAACCACATACAGGACATATTCCAGCCATTATTCTTCTTCCTCCTTAATTATAGTAAGCATTCTTGCCACCTGCGTTCTCAATGCTCTTATTTTACCGGGATTAGGGGGAGCGCCGCCCATTGCCGCAACTCCTCTTTCATGCATGAGTTCGTTTCTGAGCTCCTTTAGTTTGGAAAACCTCTCTTCCGCACTCATATCCCTAATTTCTTTAGCTTTTATCAGGCTCATTAACCTTCACTTCCTCTTTTTTTTCTTTATTACCCTCTTTCTTTGGTTCTTTCCTTGGTTCTTTCTTTGGCCCTTCCTTTGGCTCTTCCTTTGGTCCTTTCTTTGGCTCTTTCTTTGGCCCTTCCTTTGGCTCTTCCTTTGGTTCTTCCTTTGGCTCTTCCTTTGGCTCTTCCTTTGGCTCTTCCTTTGGTTTTTCAGGGTTATCCTCTTTGAGGGGTTCGTTTTCCTTAACCTCTTTTGACTCCTTGTCCGATAACTTATGTTTCTCTTTCTTCGGTTTCTTTTCAGTCTTCTTCTTGTCTATTTTTGGTTTCTTCTCAACCTCTGCTTCCTTTTTAGGTGCTGCTTCTTTTGTTTCCTTTACTTTCTCTTCTGGTTTTTCCACTTCTTCGGGTTTTTCTACATATGTAATCACGATATCGTCTGGCAATTTTGCATTGGGATCCATTATCTGTACCTTTACTCCGATTACACCAAGTTTTCTTTTTGCTATGGCAAAGCCTTCCTCCATCCATTGAATGGCAGGTTCACCGCAGAATTTGATATGCCCTTCCTTGAACTTCTCTACCCTGTGTCTTTGACCTGTGAGCTTTCCCGATATTACTATCTGACAGCCTTTTGCACCTGCTTCCATTATCCTTCTTACCGTGGAATGCCCTGCTCTTCTAAAATGCCAACCTCTCTCCAGTGCAGAAGCGAGTTTTTCTGCCATAATCTGTGCGTTTAGGTTGGGGTTGACCACCTCTTGAACCTCGATTTTAGGGTTGTCGAAGTTGAAATCCTTCTCCACGGAACTTTCCAGGAACCTTATCGAGCCGCCCTTTCTTCCAATCACAAGTCCCGGTCGCTCTATTGTGAGGGTCACCCTGGTACCCATGGGAGTGCGCTGTATGTCCAGACCACCGAAACCTGCTCTTTTTGTCTCCCTCATTAGATATTCCTTTAAGAGGTACCTTCTGATGTTCTCCGTCACGAATTTGCGCTCAGAGGTCATTCACCCACCACCTCCAGTACAACCTCGACATTGACCCTTTCATGGTTGAATGGTGTGGATCTACCATGAGCCCTGGGCATATAGCCCTCCACGGTCAGACCTCGGTGTGATGAAACATGGATGATCTTCATATTATCAGAGTCCAATCCTTTGTACTCGGCATTATGCTGTGCGTGGCTTACCACATCCAAAATTGCGGAAGCTACCTTTTTCGGATATCTTCCGGGGCCGAAATTCTTTCCTTTTCTGTGTCCCACCTGTTTGTTGTATCTGTGATATCTAACCGGTCTCTTAAGCGCAATGACATCCTCAAGGTACTGCATGGCATCCTCAACCATCATGCCTTTGATTTCCCTGCAGACCTCCACGGAAACCTTTGGGGATATATTCAACTCACGCCCGATAGCCTTGGATGTACCTTCCGGGTCAATTTTCATGGAGTAGCCTAACTTGCTCATGGTAATCCCTTTCTACATTCCTGCAGGAAACAGTTTTTTTTGCTTTCGTTATTCATTGTAATCTTCACTCCCAAATTTCTAACTCACTTTAATGGCATGTACTTCGAAGAGCGTGTTGCACCGACTCCAGGTCCCGAATGCTTCTGGAATGTTCTTGTCAATGCAAATTCCCCCAGATAGTGTCCTATCATCTCCGGGATTATTTCCACAGTCTTGAATTCCTTGCCGTCATATACCGCAATCTTCTTTCCAATGAACTCGGGCAGTACAACAATGTCCCTTCTATGGGTCCTTAGAACATCCTTTTTGTTACTTCGCAATCTTTCAATAAATCTCTGCTGTTCACTATTGAGTCCCCTTGTAAAGGATCGCCTTGCTCTGGCAGGTAAAAGAGGAATCAGTTCAGGAAGTGTCATGGCTTGGAGCTCCTCCAGGGTGTATCCTCTGTAGGCAAACTCCTTTTTTCTTCTTGCTCCGATCTTGCCTGCCCTCTTCCTTGCTTTTCTTCTTGCTGCTTTACTTGCAGTTGCCTTTACCATGCATTTTTCACCTCTTTTTCTTCTTCCTTCCTTTTCTTGAGGATAACCTGCCTACCTTTTTTCCAGGGGGTGCGTGTTTGGATACAGTGCTTGGCCTTCCCACATGAGGGTGACCTCCTCCACCATGAGGATGATTCACTGAATTCATTGCTACTCCACTCACGATTGGAAAGCGTTTTGGTTTACTCCTGTAAATATGATATTTCTTTCCGGCCTTGGCAAGGGGTTTTTCCTTATGACCACCACCGGCCACGATACCAATACTAGCCCTGCACTTGGGATTTAGGGTTTTGAAGCTGCCCGAAGGCAGTTGAATTACAGTCTTTGCACCTTGACTGACGACCATTGCGCTGGTTCCTGCGGCCCTGACCAACTTCCCTCCATCACCCGATTTTAGTTCTATGTTGTGTACCATGGTCCCCTCAGGGATACGTTCAAGGGTCAGGATATTGCCCGGCTTTAATGTAGCTCCCTCTCCAACAAGGATTTTCTGATCCTCTGCAAGATCCAGCGGAGCTATTATCAATCCTTTTTCGTTGTTGTCGAACTTCACCTCGGCAACTGGTGCGGTTCGTCCCGGGTCATGGGCTATGGTTTCTACCTTCCCGCTTGCGCGATTTGTCCTTGGATGCATTGCCCTACCTTTATTCCTGTGACTGGGTGAGGAGTATATTCCGCCCCTGCCTTTCCTTTGGGCTCTTATCCGTTTTCCCATTTCAATCACATCATTTTTTTTATAAACTAGAATATCCCGATTCTCATTCCGACATCCTCTGCAGAGTGGTCCGCAGTGAGCTTGATTATTGCTCTTTTTCCCTGTCTGGTGTTCTTGGTGTTGACGCTTTCCACCTTCACCTCGAACAATTCCTCAAAAGCTCTCTTGATATCCTCCTTTGTGGAGCCCTTTCTTACCACGAACTCCAGTTTGTTCTCGTCTTCCATCTGGAACATTGTTTTTTCAGTTACATAAGGATGAAACAGAATCTTGTGAGGTACGTCATAAGACATTCTACCATCCCTCCAATCGCTTCAATGCACCCTCCGAGAACAGGGTGAGGCGACCTGGCATTCCTCCAGGGGCCAATAGTTCAATGTTCAAATGCTCGGGTGTGGTCACATCAACACCAGCCAGGTTTCCGAAGCCGCATTTTGCCTTCTCGTGGTTTCTGACCACAAGAAGCAGACTCTTTGGCCTGCGGTATCTGCGTCCTCTCATCTTTCCTCTCCCGGCCCTTATATGGATGCCGGACTTTGCCCTGGCAAGGTCTTCCCCCACTCCAAGCTTGTTCAAGGTGTCTTTGGCCTCTTTTGTGGTCTTGATTTTCTCGATTGCGTTCTCCACGACAATCGGTAATGTGTAAGAATCGTCAAATTTATGTCCGCGCTGAACCACAAGATCGGGTTCTTTTGTTGCACTCAGTGCTGAGTTTCTGGCGCGCCCCTTCTCTTTCTTGTTGACTTTAAGGGACCAATTTCGGTATACCCTTGGCGGGTGCGCCCTTCTTCCCCCCACATTGTTGGGGGATTCGGCTGCGGTTCTACCCTGTGAGAACCTCTGTACCCTGGCTACACCCCTTCCTTTTCCCCATGTGGACACTGCATGCATCATTCCAGACATCTGACTTGGACCGTAGGGTTGGCGCCGATTGGCTTGATAGGCGGAGATGGTCTTTCTGATCAAGTCGCACCTTACATCTTCGAAGAAGGCGGAGGGAAGGGCTACCTTACCTTTTGTCTTGCCTTCGATAGTATAAACATTGACCTTGTCTTTCGGCTTGGATGTTGATTTTACTTTCTTTTTTGGGGTTTTAGTCTTTTTGGCTGGTTTCTTCACCGTCTTGACCTTCTTTGTGGTTTTGCTTTCATCCTTGGCTTTACTTTCCTTTTTATCGGTTTTTTTCTCAGCCTTGGATTGCTCTTTTTCTTTTTCAGCCATCTCTTTACCTTCCTTATGCTCCTTGCTTTGACTCGGTGGAGATATAGGTTATTTCAGGTTTTTCCACCTTGGTTCCATGAAATCTTGTTGCATCGCGAAATCGTACCAGTCTTTTAGTGGGGCCTGGTATTGATCCATGAATTACCAAATATTCATTTTTCACGATACCGTATTTCATAAAACCCCCATTGGGTGTGATCTCCTCACCATTCTCACCGATCTTCAGAACCCGCTTGTTGTATTCGGTTCTTTGATGGTATCCCATCTGACCTGCCTGGGGAACATTTCTATGAACATAATGAGGGTTCCAGGGCCCGAGGGTTCCAACCATCCTCCTGTGTTTGCTGTTCTTGTGGGTGAGAAGTTTGACTCCCCAGCGTTTCACATGTCCCTGAAAACCCTTTCCCTTGGTTATGGATGCCACATCCAGCATGGCACCTTCATCTGTGAACTCTTGTACCTTGAGCTCCTTCCCCAGCTTTTTCTTGGCATACCTCATCCTTTCCTGGATTGTCCCGCCGCCAACTCTGACCTCCATGAGTTCAGGTACCTTTTTTGGGGTTCCACTGACCATCTTTGGTTGGGTGTATACCAGAAGCCTAACGTCGTCGATATTTTTCTTATCGATTTTTTTCCAGGCCTCTTTGGAGTCGTATTTTTTAGGAATGGGTAGTCTGTTTTCGAGTTCCTTTTCAAGTTTCTCAGCCCATACCTCGCCCATGGTCTTTAGCCCGTACGGGGTATGCTCATAGAGACGAACCGCTGCCACTTTCATAGGTGGAACTTCAATTACCGTTACAGGAACCCGAACCTCCTGTTTTGCAGTTGTGCTGGTTGGTCTGTAATCGATTATGAAAGCATGGGTCATGCCTGCCTTGTAGCCTGCAAAGCCCTGTATCTTTGGCTCTCCTTCCCGCTCTGGCCAGGACTTGAATCTGGGAACCTCGCTCCTAGCCCTTTTCCTAGGCGAGTATCCTTTTGAGCCTCTTTTGGGATGATGTATATTTGGCATGTGATACCTCCGAGTTAAAGTTAAATGCAAATTCTACTTTCGAGTGATGGGATAAACTCGGTTATCCTTAGTTTCGAATATCTTTGCGGTGTTCCACAAGAAAACCGCATCGAATGCCTTCCTCCAATAGGAGGTTTGACCGTGACGTTTCCCGCATCACAAAACATTTCATGCATGTGAATGCGGTGTCGGGAAATTCTCCCAAGACGTCTGGTCCGTTTTTCGTTTGTGTTGTTTATTTCCAGGAGGAAGGGGGTTTTTTACCCCCATCCATTCGTGAAGGTATCGCCAAATAGGGGTTTTAGTATATAAAAGTTATTCAATATATATTGGTATTTGGCAACAGTAAATTCACTTATACATAAATTCCCCTATTTTTTTCTGCCCAGTAATATCTAAATGAACAACCCACATTTGAAAAATGTGGGTATCATCACTCGAAAACCGCAC
>CBDVCK010000026.1:0-20466 GCA_965372465.1 uncultured Thermoplasmata archaeon
AGGTGCGGTTTTCGAGTGATGATACCCACATTTTTCAAATGTGGGTTGTTCATTCGATAAATCCTCTCGTTCCGCAGTGAGGGCATTTAATGGGTGCAGGAAAACTTGTGATATTGGTATTTATTGCTTTTTTACAGCTTGGACACGTGACCTGTGTTGGACCCATCGTGTGTGGTTGAGGTTGGGTAGGGGGCGGCGGCAGCGGTTGTTTAAGAATGGGTTCTCCGGGAATCGGTTGGGTAGGTGCCGGATAAAGTGGACCTTGTGGATATTGCTGCTGCGGGGGCATTGCAACTCCAACTGCCGATCTTCCCGCAAGGAACGCAAGAAGGATAAAAATAAACGATACAAAAGCCAGGTTCCAGCCGATATCTCCACCCCAATTCGTGGTATCGGTCCTTGATCCCCCATCCCATAAATCTTCATCCTTTTCCTCATGGCTTCCAAAGAAGCTCTTTGTGGGATCATCATGATCAGGCTCCTCGTAATCATTATCATAGTACTCTGCATCTTCCTTTGAATCAGCCTTCAATGCCCCAGGCAATCCAACCATGAATATCAATGGAGCCAGTATGCAGAATACCATGGCCAGGATTCCAAAGGTCTTCAGTAGGTTCGGAGGTTCTGTTTTATCAATCATTAATGTTAGAATTGAAACTATAAAGAGACCAGTAAAGATCATGGCAAGGATCACAAAAGCAGCAGTAAGTGTGAATACGAGACTTGTGCTGGTTCCTCCGTAAAAAGTTGCACCGCTGGTGCCTCCAACAGGCATGTAAAAGAAGGATAGGGGTATACCGTAGCCATCTTTTCTGTAGGTTGTGTCTCCATCTCCATCTACGCGCTTGGTCTCAACATGAAGACCCCACCAAGGAAGAATAAATGAGGATAAAAGTAAGATTAGTGCCAAAAACGAGAACATCAGAGCTTTTTGCAATTTTCTCATGAGCCTCCCTCATTTCGCAATATTTTGAATAATCGTGTATCTTTATAACTCTTTCGCAATTGTGTTTTTCCAGAAATAGCGACTCATATGGTCTAAAATTGAACAAAAGTCTATTTCATCCAATAACATTTTTATACACACAAGTTCGTGCAGGTTGCGAGGTTAGAATGCAAACAAGGGCTCTTATTGGAACTATACTCATGTTAATTGCACTCATAGCCATTGGAGCATCCGTGGTTATGCCATGGTATACTATTAAAATGGAAATGACTAGTCCATCAGATATGCAATCCTCTATGACCCAGGATTTCTACCTGGACCATGCTGTAATGACCTCGGAAGCCTCCGGATTCACAGGTATGGAGGAAAGTGGTGAAGAAGAAATAAGTTATGATAATGAAACTGTAAAGGATACGAATGTTGTAAGCACATTCCAAACCACTCAACTTCTGGTATATGTGGGTATTATGGGCTGCCTATTGGGTTTGATTGGAGCCGTAATGGTTGGCACAGGAAAAATGAAAAGGGGTGCGGGGGCAGCAATGGTATTGATGGCTCTAATCCTAGTGCTTCTTGCACCAATATATCTCATGTCAACTTTGCCAGGTGCATTTGAAGAGGATAATAGTGAGCCAGGTACTATAACTCCTACAGAGGGCATATTTGAGGATTTCTGTGGTTCTGATGAGCAGAGTATATTAGGTATCACTATGACCCTCACATGGGGTGGGGGAACCGGATGGTCCCTTGCCATATTTGCCATGATATTAAGCATCATTGCCTTGATTTTTGTAGCTATATCAAAACCTGCTCAGGAGCCGATTTTTGCTGCACAACCTGTTTCGCAACCGGGAATTGCCCAACCTGAAGGCATGTTCACATCCGAACCGCAGTTTACAGTGGATCAACCAGGTATGGTTCCTTCCGCTCCCGTGGGACCTCCAATTGGCCCGCCCATGGCTCCTCCAGTTATGCCTGCAGGTCTGCCACCTGGTGAGCAGTTCCAATGCCCAGATTGCATGAAGATTTTTATATTGGCACCTACCAAAAAACCTGCAATTCTCAGATGTCCATACTGCGGATTGGAAGGGCTGGTTGAGTAGGTTCAACACTCTTTCTTTTTTTATTTTAATATTCTATATAATTTCAAATTCTGATAATAACGGCTCCAAATTTTTTTTCTAAATCGTTAAATGAAATATATTATCCCTGAAGGTAACGAACCCAAAAACCTTTTAAATATATGTGTTAATGAATTTTACGTTGCAGGCTCTGGCCTGAAACAAAATAGGTGGTGAAAAATATGGCAAAGAGAAAGACGACAAAGAGGAAAACAACCAAGAAGAAAACAACTAAAAAGAAAACGACAAAGAAGAAAGGAACCAAGAAGAAATCAACAACAAGGAAGACAACCAAGAAGAAATCAACAAAAAGAAAGAAGAGATAGACTCTCACCTTTCCTTTCTTTTTCTTGTCGTGGTCCTTGCACGGCACCACTGTATCAAAAGCATTTCCAGGTTCCTTATTTCGGGACTTGAGGGATACAGCGAAAGCTATTTTTAATTCTATTTTGTATTCCTTTAGGAAATAAATACCTCCTTTTCGGTCAAAATATCATAATTAGTAATCAGGATTGATTTTTGCAACAAAATTCTATTATAACTATGAACATGATAAATAATCTCAAGGTAAATTGTAAATTACCAATAAAATATGGGAGTGATCTTCATGCCAGAAGAAGTGAATCTGACCTTAAAAATATGTTTTTTAGGGGACAGCTCCGTGGGGAAAACCAGTCTGATTAAGAAATATGTGTACGATGTATTTGATGACAGTTACCTCATGACAATGGGGACTAAAGTTACCAAAAAGAAGATGGTAATCGAGATGCCCGAATATGATAAAATATTCAATTTGACATTCATGATATGGGATATCATAGGTGATATTCACTTCAGGGGCCTTTTACATCATTCGTATCTTCACGGAGCGGGAGGTGCGCTCCTTGTATGCGATATTACCAGACCCGAAACCTTGGAGAGCCTGTCCACATGGATGGATTCCCTGCAGGGTGAAGGTGATGCCAGTATGCCAGTTATCTTCCTGGGTAATAAGAGTGATATAAAAGTTGATAAGAAATTGAATGAAACAGAAGTCGAGAAGCTTGCAGATGTATATAGCGCGCTATGGTTTCTCACAAGTGCAAAAACAGGAGCACATGTGGAGGAAGCATTCAAGATGCTGGGAAGAAAGATGATAGAGGAATACCTCAAGGATCTCGATTATACAAACAATGCCTAAGATTTCAACAACAATCAATAGGAGAAGGGTTTTAGGATGACGGACAAGGAAAAAGTCATGGTTGTTCTAAGGGAGCTTAAGTCCACAGTCAAAACCGAAGCTGCCCTCATAAAGAGGAACGGTAACCTCATCTTCTCGGATTTCTCCTATGGATTTCATGCCGATGAGGTGTTTGGAGCAATGACTTCTGTCATGGTAGGAGCCGCCAAGAACATTACCTCGGAATGCAGAAAAGGACCTCCGAAGAAGATCATCATCCATACGGGTAATGCCCATATCATCATAATGCAGGCAGGTAGCAAAGCATTTCTCATGTGCCTTGCCGATGCAAACAATGATTTGGACAAAATCATATGGGAGATTGAAAAGGCTGCCGAAAAGCTTAAAATGCTTACCTAGTTTTTTTATAAATTAAACATTAAGAAAGATATTATAGATGCAAATATATTAGCTGTCCCATGAGTACCTCGGATGTTTTATTGGATGCCGAAGATAAGAAAGTCATCCTCATGGGCAATGAAGCCATAGCAAGGGGTTTTTTGGAGGGGGGAATTGCGGTTGCGGCTTCATATCCAGGAACCCCTTCTTCCGAGATAATGGCAACGTTAATTTCAATGTCAAAGCCTTTTAATATATACACCGAATGGTCCACAAACGAAAAGGTGGCTGCAGAGGTTGCAATTTCCGCATCCCTTTCTGGCCTTCGGAGCATGGTTTCCATGAAAGGCGTTGGTGTGAATGTGGCAAGCGAGCCATTTCAGGCCTTCACCTACATGGGAGCCAAAGGTGGAATTGTACTGGTCTGTGCAGATGATGTGGGCTGCCACAGCTCTCATACCGAGCAGGACAACCGATATTTTGCAAGGGAGGCCTATATTCCCGTATTGGAGCCCTCTGATCCCAGGGAAGCAAAGGACATGGCAAAAGAAGGACTTCTGTTATCTGAGAAATGGGGCCAGCCCGTCATGATGAGAATCACCACAAGAATCGCTCACACAAGTGCCGGTGTTACCCTGGGTAGGATACCCACACGAAAAAGTAAGGGTGAATTTGAAAGAATTCCAAACAGGTGGGTGAACCTCCCCAAGAACGCAAGAAGGATGAGAGGGGAATTGATTGCTCGACTGGACAATATAAAAAAGGCTGTAAACTTGCTGTCTTTCAATAGAATCGAAGGTAGAAAGGATGCAAAACTCGGGATAATTGCCTCAGGAATTTCATATGGTTATGTGAAGGAAGCCCTTAATATACTCAAGGCATCTGAAAACGTCAGATTGCTGAAGATTGGTACCCCTTATCCCCTTCCATACGATCTGGTTGAAAAGTTACTATTAGGCTGCGAGAAAGTCCTGGTTGTTGAGGAATTGGAGCCGTTTGTTGAAACAGAAGTCAGAGCACAGGCAAACAGAATTGGAATGTCAATTCCTATTTTCGGAAAGGAGCTGATTCCCCTTGCAGGGGAGCTTTCCATATTCCTGGTTGTGGAGGCTTTATCTAAATTCATGCAGATCCAACATCCATTTGATCTCACAAAGATTAATGATTCCAGGGATATGGCAAGGCAACTTATCCCCCCAAGACCTCCTGTCCTATGTCCGGGATGCGGCCACAGGGCAGTGTTCTATGCCATTCGATTGGCAGAAAGAAGATTCAAAACGGGTGAGGGGGGCTCTTCGGGATTCGTAAAACCCACTGATATAGGTTGTTATACCCTTGGCTTCCAATCCCCGCTATCAGCTGCAGATACAAATCTCTGCATGGGAGCATCGATCGGTGTCTCAAGCGGATTTTCCAAGGTAATAGACGAGCCTGTGGTATGCACTATCGGGGACTCCACCTTCTTTCATGCAGGAATACCTCCACTTCTCAATGCAGTGTTCAACAAGGCAAACATCACTGTATTGATTTTGGACAACAGAACAACAGCCATGACAGGTTTTCAGCCTCACCCGGGAGTCGGGGTGAATGCATGCGGAGAGGAATGCAATGCCGTATCTATCGAGGAAATTGCAAAGGCATGCGGTGTGAAACTGGTAAAAACAGTTGATACCTTCAATATCGAAAAACTTGTAAATGCAATTGAGGAGGGAGTAAACCATAATGGCCCTGCTGCCATAATCACACAGGGTTTGTGCAGGATGCTTGAGGTAAAGGCAATGAGGGGGACAAAAGAGATTCCTTGTGTTAAAATCGATTACGAGCAATGCAAGGACTGCAGAATCTGTATCGATCGATTCGGCTGTCCGGCCATGTTTATTGAGGGTGAAAGGGTGACAATCGATTCCACACTATGCAACGGCTGCGGTGTGTGCATGCAAAAGCAGGTGTGCCCTAAAAGTGCAATTGAATTTGTGGGGGAGTAGTGCAATGGTAGATAAGAACTTCGACATGCTGCTTGCGGGAGTCGGGGGCCAGGGCATCATATTTGCAGGGCAGATACTAATGGAATCCGCTCTTGAATCGGGATTTAGTGTGATGGCCTTTGAGGAGCATGGAATGGCAAGACGCGGTGGGGCTGTAGCATCCCATATAAGGTTCGGTGAAGAGATATACACACCTCTGATTCCTGTTGGTTTTGGGAAACTGCTTGCGGCATTTGAACCAGCTGAAGCCCTGCGTCACGTTCATTATATGGATTCGGAATCAAAGGTTATCCTCAACACAAAACCCATTGTCCCTACCTCAGTATCTTCCGGTGCTGGCTCATATCCCTCCATTGATGATGTGATAGATGTTATGATGACACGATCCCGGGAGCTTTATGCAATAAATGCCTCTGCTCTGGCTCAAAGGGCAGGAAGCACCATTGCCTTGAACGTTGTCATGCTGGGGGCGATTTCGGCTTTGAGAAATGCCCTCCTTCCAAAAGATATTGTCCTGGAAGTGATCAAAAAAAAATCCCCTTCACATTCATTGGATATCAATATTGAGGCTTTTGAATCGGGTTACAAAAAAATCGAAGAGGGAAAGTAATATCTTATTCTTTACCACCGCCAAGATGGATGAGACCCGCAAGCTTTGCTTCTTTTTCACTGTAAAGCGCCTTTACAACATCCTCCCTTCTTTTCATAACATCCCATCGTTTGAGCTTCAGGCTTGCCGTCAGATCCCCCTGATCAATTGACAGGTCGTTTTCCAAAATCGCCCACCGTTTCAACTGTTCTGGATGCGAAAGCTTCTTGTTCACCTCGACAATGGAGCGCTCGATTGAAGCCACAAAATTTTGGCTCTTGTTTTCATTCCCCGCCCATAAAAATGCTCCGCAAAAAGGCCTGCCATCACCCACAACCATGGCCTCATCCACTCCTTGGATATCCTTAAGCATGGATTCGATTCTGGTTGGGTGGATGTTCTTGCCGTACGATGTTACTATAAGCTCCTTTTTTCTTCCGAAAATTACAAGACTGCCCTGGGGTGTAATCTTTGCAAGATCACCTGTTTTGAACCATCCATCCTTCACAGGAGATTCGATATTTGCATCAAGATAGCCCGGCGTGACCTGGGGTCCGCGAATCAATAGCTCCTCATCCTCTGCAATCGAAAGCTCTGTCCTGGGTATGGGCTCACCCACTGTTCCGATGCGGTTTTTCCCAAGCCTGTTCATTGTAACCAAAGGAGCTTCAGTCAATCCATATGCATTGTGAATCTCGATTCCGAGGTTGCGGAAATTATAAAGCAGGTCATCTCCCATGGGAGCCGCACCCACAATGAGCTGGGCACAATTGTCGAGACCCACCTTTTTCAAAAGCGCTTTTCTGAGGATTCTGCGCAGAATGTTCTTTTTGAGTCCTTCTTTGGAATTTACATATTTTTGCCCCACATTGTTTTTCAACAGGCCCTCCCAGACCTTTTCATAGAATCTCGGAACAGAAAAGAATAAGGTGGGCCTCGTCTGTGGAAGGGTTTCTTGGAGATCGCGAAAATCTTCAAGATAGTAGATATCCAATGGTCCAGGTGAGTAATAGGGGCAGTACATGGCAAGGATGCCCTCCACAATGTGGTTCATGGGTAAAAAGGACAGATACGTTATCCCCGAATTTCTGGTTTTCCACGGTAAAAGCGAGGAAAGCGATTCCCCCATCCATCGCAATCCTTGGTGATCGAAACATACCCCCTTTGGTTTTCCTGTGGTGCCGGATGTGTACCGAACAGTGGCAAGATCCCCGAATTCGAAATCCGATGATGGAGGTTCGTTTGCATCCACCCCTTTTGAAAGGAATTCATTCCAGGACATTATATCCCTGCTTGGTTTCTTGTCAGGGTCCTTTCTGCAGAACGAAACAACAGGTATATTCAAGTCAAGCTCGTCTGACTTTTTCAGTATTCCCGGTGCACCGATGAAGAGCACTTTGGATTTCGAATCTGCAATGATTGTATCGATATCGGAAGGCGGGCTTGTGTAGTATAAGGGAACGCTCACTGCTCCTGAAATCCCTATGGCGACATCCAGTGTCAGGTATCTTGTGCTGTTGTGCCCGACAAGAGCCACCCTGTCCCCTTTTTCGATTCCCAGAAATTTCAGTGCCCATGAGGCCTTTAGAATATCCTTTCTCATCTGGCCTGCAGTTTTTTTTACAATCCGCCCCTCGTATACATCATGATAAGAGACTGGCATGCTTTTTCCCTTGAGCCGAAATAAAATCTGCTCATGAACAGTTCTTTCACTCCTATGCAAAAAACCCATGTAGGTTGCATATTCAAGGATGTGGGGTAGTATCTTCTGCCATTTCAGATCATAATGTCCTAAAAATCTATCCACATTGTTCCTTGCAAACTTCCTGCGCTCATTGAAATACGGTGCAAGAATGATTAAAGCCTCCAAAAATCCCTTCCTTTTCTTCTGAACAACCTTCTGGGTTTTATACCTCCCCCTGGTGGCTCCTGTGGGCGCAGGTATGAAAAGGGGTTTGGGAAGTTTGACACCAAGGTTCTCTTTTGCCCACTTCCGTGAGAACATGACAAGCTCCTTTGCAGTCGGCAGGGTTTCATAAGGCGCCGTAAGGTGAAAATTCAGTCCTTTCGCTTTTGGCTCGAACGTGAGTTTGAAAACCGCATCTGCCACGTAATCCACAGGTATCAGATTGACCCTCAAAGACGACCTTAAGGGAAAAATCCTCATCTGGCCCTTGAAAAATAATCGCAATGGGAAGTACAGGGTGTTGAATGTTTTAATCTGGCCTGTTTTTGAATCACCAACCACCATACCAGGCCTGAAAACCGAGATAGGTAATTCGGATTTGGCAGCCTGGACAAGTTTCTCTCCCTCGTATTTGCTGAGCTCGTAGGGACTTGAAAACCCGTACTCATCTGTTAAGGAACCCTCGGATACCTCACCTTTTCTCGCCCCCGCCACATACACAGTGGAAACATGGGAGTATCTTGTGAGGCCGTGGTCCTTTTGTACGGCTTTGGCAAACCTGATTATATTGGCTGTACCCGTAACATTGGTTTTCCGTAGTTCGTCAATGGGCCCTGCAAGACGCATATCCGCTGCAGTGTGGATAATATGGGTTGCCTTTTTTACAACTTCATAGTACTTGCTTCCAAGACCCAAATCGGGAAGTGAAATATCCCCTTTTAAAACCTCCACCCTTTTTCCTAGGGCATTAATAAGCTCGGGCCAGTCCCACCATGCTCGTGAGAGCTTTTGAAATGCAGCGTCATCATTCTCCCCCCTGGCAAGTGCTATGATTTTGTATTGGGTCTGCTTCACAATTCGAAGTGCTATCTGGGTTCCCAGAAAGCCGTTTGCCCCTGTAAGTACAATGGTTCCCTCTATACTCTCACGCCCTGAATTTATCTGAAATTGCCTGTTAATTCGCAGTTTTGAGGTTGTTTAGAAATGATTATTTGATATATAAGATGTTTGTTTGATGGATTACGTATAATCCCAAATAAAAAGAGAAAAAGGAGATTACTGAGGCATTTTAAATTCCCAGCGGTTGACAGGGATAGTACCGCCTCTCCCTCCCTACAACTTCCTTTTCAATTACACCATCGCGCTCCAGCTTCATGAGATGGTAGCCAGCAACCTGTCGGCTCATACCGATGAACGAAGCAACCTTCTTCTGGGTGATTCCCGTGTTTTCTTTGATTACGGTGAGTATCTTATCCTGTATGTTACTCAAAGGATTTGTAATGCTTTGGGATTTTGGAAATCCTATTGGGTAGAATCGCTTCTTCAAACCGTCCTCCTTTGAATAAATCAGATGGTTATTTGTCAACTGCCTGAGATGATCGGTAAGCTGTCCGTTACCCAGTTCAAGTTCATGTTTGATTAGGCCGAAATGTGCACCGGGATTGCCGATTATGTATCCAATGATCTTATATCTTGTTGGCTGATCAAGCACCCTGCTTTTCTTGATTCTAGTGTATAACGGCAGGAATAATGTAAGCATTCCATATTTCATCCCCTCAATACAAAGTGCGCTTACACCGATAGCTCCGATGAATCCCACCATGATTAACATGGACCAGAAGAACATCGAGCCAAAGGGACCTACCTTGGCTCCCCCGCCACTTAGGACAATAACAACCTGGGTGTTATCCTCAATTGTTACCTCGGATGATTCCTTAAGAGATCCTTTCCTAGCTTCAATGCGATACGGATTGTACGTGATAGTTGAAGATGCGGTAACCCTGGTTTCGATTACCAATATCTCGTCTGACCTTCCCTCTAGGTCTGTTGCCATAGTTGCTATGAGAGCTTCATGGACATCATACACCAAAACCACAGCACCTTCAACTGGCTTTTCTTTTGAATCAATCACTGTAATATCCAGGTACCATCCTACCTCACGACTCGATGTTTCGTCCAAATGAATGTTTTCAACATTGGTGTTGACTGTTATAATATCGGAATCTAAAAGCCACAGCTCCTTGATTGTGGAATCAAAGAATATCATTTTCGAATCGGTTACGGAATTGTTCATGATCTCAAAAGAATCCCCTGATTGGGCATAGATTCCATATTCCGAGATATCACTGAGCTCATTGTTCACAACCCGAGGGGCCGAATCCTCGGAATAGATTCCATACTTAGCTGTGGTAATTGTATTCTCAGAAATATTGGGAGAGGCGTTTATCAGATAAATTCCGTATTCGTTGCGAATCATGGTATTATTGGTAATTGTTATTGTAGATGCGTTTTCCACCATGATTGCAATGTAGTTATCCTCAAGGAGATTTCCATCGAACTCCAGCACATCCAGGGGTATATCGGGGTCATAGTAATATGCAATGTGATTGTGATGGAAGTAATTCCAGTTGAAGCAGTTTTTCAATTGCGAGTCGTAATCCTTTGCCCCGTATACGGTATTGTATGAAATTGTATTGTATCTTATGGCATCGTTGTGGGCAAGATAAGTTACTATTCCGTATTCCCCGAATTTTATCTGGTTATATGTAACCCATCCACCAGTGGTCTTGTAATTGTAAAGACCGGTTTCATAATCCCTGATTATATTGTATGTTATCAATATTGAATCGGTCTCGTCGTTATAGATTCCATATTCTCCGTTCTGAATGGTAAACCCGCTTATATCGACATCATCTGCGGAAACATGGATTACGGTTCCGTTACCTCCGCCGTCGATTATCACAGTGGTCTTGTCCTCACCCATGAGAATTATTGATTTGTTTACTATGAGATTCTCAAAATAGATTCCTGCAAGAACATATACCGTATTTCCCTCGCTTGCAAAATCAATTGCATCCTGAATGCTTGTGAAATACCCCCCTCCGCTGTCATCCACTGTGATATTTGTGGGAAGGCTCACAGTCAAGGTGCCAGTTGTGTCTGTTATCCCTCCTCCGTAATCTGCAGTTACAATGCAGGTTCCTGTTCCCTCTGCTGAGAAATTGGTCGTGGTTCCTGGTGTTGTGACTGTACCAACCCCTGTATCACTGCTGCTCCAATCCACATGCACATCCTCAAAATACCCTGCAGTGTTGTTGAATGCTGCCGCATAGAACAAATCAGAATCACCCAGAATATAAAATGTATCATCAACAGAATCGATTCCAGCATTCGGGGTATCAACGATCTGCAGATAATCAATTGTTGGCTTGAGTACAGTAACTTCGGTTGTAGCACTATACCCCATCCATTCAAAGAGCGTGACTGTCACTGTTCCATAATTGGTATTACTGCAGGTGATTACCGAAGACGCTCCAGGATAAGTCACATCCACGATATCTGTGTTGCTGCTCGTCCAAATCGAGGTGCTGGCAACATCGATTAAATAGCCTGCGGAATTGTTGTACATGGCCCCGTAAAACGTGGTCGTGTGTCCAACTGGATAACTGGGATAATTGGCAGGATCGCTGAGATCTATTCCCCCTCCATTTGGTGAATCCCTGATCAATATATAATCCACATTAAAGGACAACACAGTAACAGTTGTCACAAAAGTATGACCCAGACCATCATCCAGGGTCACTGTAACCACTCCCCAGTTGTTGTTATCGCAACTGATTGTGGAAGAGTTACCTGGACTAGTTACTGAAACGATGGAGGCGTTTGTGCTAGTCCAGGTGGATGTAAGTGGTACACTTCCCATGAAATTCACTGTATAGTTGTATGCGGCCCCGTAATACGTATCAGTATCTCCCCTCTGATAGCCAATGGTTGTAATAATGGCTCCCATCCCATTGGGGGCATCCCGGGTCTGCACATAATCTGCCCTTGGTGCAAGAACAGTCAGGATGCCTGTTGTGTTTGTAAGGCTGTTATATGTGGCAGTCACCTGGCATGTGCCGTCGGCCGCAACCCAATGTGCCGAAAATGTAGTAAAAAGACCTGGAGTGGTCACGGATCCAATACTTGGATTGTCACTGCTCCAATCAACTGTTACATCAGCAACATATCCATATGTGTAATTATAGCCGATAGCATAGAAGGTATCTGTATCCCATACACAATAGGTTGTATCAACTATTGGATTCCCTGAGTCCAAAGGAGCATCCATAATAGATATATAATCAATTGTATAGCTTAGTACATTAATTATTGTTGAGTTCATGACACCATAGGCCCACACAGTTACGTTTACAGTCCCTGTATTTGTATCATTGCATGTGATATTTGCCTGGGAGTCATATGTAAATACAGTCACTATACTTGTATTTGAGCTGAACCAGTAGGACCCTTGGTCCGGTGGTCTGTAAGGGGTAACATCCCATATATATCCAGACGTAAAGTTGTACAATGCACCGTAGTAAATATCCTCCTCCCCCACAACATAGGACTGATTTACCATAACCGAACCTCCTCCTCCCGGAGCATTGCGAATCTGAATATAATCTATTGTGGCACTGGAGACGGTAAGAATACCTGTCTGGTCCGTCAATCCATTGTAATCAGCAGTTACAATACACGTTCCATCTCCAATTGGATCAAAATACGTAAATTCCCCTGGGGAGGTGACGTTTCCTACACCGGTATCGTTACTTGACCACGTTGCATTCACATCTCCCACATATCCATGTGTATTATTGTAACCAGCTGCCCAATAATGTTCACCAGAACCCCATGTGAAGTAGAACCTTTCCCCGATTTCAAAGCCGTCATTATAAGGACCGTCCTGAATCACTATGTAATCCACCTGGGCAACTGTAAGAACCCCGGTTGTGTTTGAAATTCCTCCGTAATCGGCAGTTACAATACATGTTCCGTGGCCAACAGCTGTGAACATCGTGTAAATTCCTGAGGAGGTTACATTTCCCACTGCTTCATCATCGCTTGTCCAGTTTACATCGAGATCCTTAACAAAGCCATAGGTATTGTTATACCCTGCAGCATAAAAATAATCAGTATCATTTATCATGTATAACATATTGCCCACTACCATGCCTTCACCGTTATAGTAATTGCGAATCATTACATAGTCTATATTAGGATAAATTACCGTTATAGTGCCTGTAACGTTTGTTTTCCCTCCGTAATCCACATTGATAACACAGGTTCCTTCACCTACTGCTTCAAAATTTGCAGCAGTACCCGGTGTCGGTGGGACCGGGGTTATTGTTCCCACGCTTGTATTGCTGCTCCACCAATCTCCATGTACATCCCCTATAAAGCCGTATGTATAGTTATAACTTGCAGCATAGAACCATTCATTGTCTCCAACATAATAGGTCCTGTTCTGAACCACAGTTCCCCCATCGTCTGGTGCATCCCTTATAATCAAGAAATCGATAGAAGGTGAGGAAATATTTACCCAAAAGGTATCTGTAACACCCATGGATGCGTTCTGAGCGGTTTGGGTAAACCAACCCGGAGATGTTCCTGCGGTAAATGTGGAATTCGTACCCAGAACCGGGGCCCAGTTGCCCCCGTTCCCGCTCCAATTCACTTCAACAAGACCCACATAACCTGATGTGGAATTATAACCCGAAGCATAGGCTTGGACTGTTCCTCCAAAATCCAGATTCACTATGTCAAGTGCTGTTCCATTGGGTGAATCCGTGATAACGATATAATCCACCTCTATAGCCTCTGATTCTTCCTGGTAGAACAGGAAAAAATTGAAAATAAGCATACCGATCAATACGATGGTTATTATTTTACCTCTCCTCATGAATCATCACCTTTGAAGAATATATGAAAAAATCCATATAAGTGGAGTTCGGTAGGGTTTTTTGCATATATTATATATTTTTCGGTTGCCTATTTTGCATATGTTTTTATGATTATCATATTATTTAAAATGTGCTTCAAGATTTATCCTGATTATATCTTTCAGTGTAGCTTACAGTTACCCTTATATACCTCTGATTCTGTTTAGAACCCCTGTTCTTAAGAAAACTCGGAAGTATTTCCCATGCCCAAGCTTACCTTCTTTCCCGAGAACTGCACTGGCTGTCGTGCCTGTGAGCTTGCTTGCAGCTTTCATCATGAGGAGGTTTTCTCACCTTCAAAATCCAGGATTCGGGTGGTTAGAATCGACGAGGAGGGAATCGATGTGCCAGTTGGATGCGAGCACTGCGATTCTGCAGTGTGCATGCTGGTCTGCCCGGTTAAGGCTATTTACGAGGACAAAAGCACTGGTGCTGTGATTCTCAATTCGGATGCATGCATTGGCTGCAAGCAGTGCCTGGCGGCCTGCCCCTTCGGCGCCATACATTATGATGATTCCCGGAAATTATTCTACAAATGCGATCTGTGTGCAGGTGAGCCTGAATGTGTAAAATGGTGCGAAACCAAGGCTATCACATATTCAGATAATCTGGATTCTTTACTCAGAAGTAAAAGAACAAAACGGGCTGAAAAGACTGCCCAGGCTTCTTCCGAAGCCAGATTTACAAAATAGCGGTAGGTAGAATAGATGAGCAAAAAACTTGGCGGATATGCCGGAAAAACCCTTCATATAAACCTTTCAAAGGGAAAAATAAAGACAAAAGAGCTTAAAAAGGAGGTCTGCAAACAATACCTGGGAGGCAGGGGAAGGGACGCCAAGGTGTTGTTTGATGAATTACCAGTCAAAGCAAATCCACTTGGCAAGGACAATATTCTCTGCATCTCCACAGGACCCATCACAGGACTTTTGGGTCCAACCACAGGAAGGGTGAATGTGGCTGCCAGATCCCCGCTTACCGAGATATATGGCAACTCCAATGCAGGCACCAATTTCGGGCCCGAGCTCAAGTACGCTGGCTATGACGGCCTGATCATCACAGGAAAAGCCGAAAAACCGGTTTATCTCAACATCCAGGACGATACAGTTGAGATCAAGGATGCCAAGCGATTATGGGGAGAAGGGGTCTTTGAAACCACGCTGTCACTTCAAGAGAAGTACAATGGCTATGAAACAAGGGTGGCTTCAGTTGGCCCAGCTGCTGAAAAGGGAGTTTTATTTGGCAGTGTGATCTTTGATTTATGGGACGCTGCAGGGAGAACCGGTATGGGCACGGTCATGGCCTCAAAGAACCTCAAGGCTATTGCAGTCTCAGGAACCGGTGCACTTTCTGTTGCAGACCCCAAGAAATACAAGGAGATAATCGAAGACGGCTGGCTTGGTTTGACCAATGACCCAGGCTTTCGAATGGGTGAGCATCAGGCATTGGGCACATCGGTCTGTGTTAGCTGGGGTAATGCACAAGGGTGGCTACCTACAAGGAACTTCAGGGAGAGCGTGTTCGAAGGAGCAGATAGTATAAGTGGCGAGGAGTTCAGGGATAAATATTCCATCAAACAAGCACCAGTCCCTGGTGGCCGGGCCTGCATGTCGTGTCCCAACAGGTGCAAGCGATTCGGAAGAATCGATTCAGGAAAATACGCAGGCACAAGGGGCAGTATCGAGTTCGAAGGAGTAGGGGCCTTTGGCTCAAAATGCGGAGTTGACGATTTGGAAGCAGTGTTCCACGCTTTCATGCTGGCAAACGACTACGGCATGGACTGTGTTTCAGCAGGAAATATGATTGCTACATTCATGGAATTGAATGAAGAGGGAATAATCAACTCTAAAAAAGATGACAAGATAGATCTGAAATTCGGAAACGCCGAAGCCATGGTGGAGATGGTCCACAGAATTGCCAATTTGGAGGGTAAGCTCGGAAAACTGGGTGCAATGGGGGCAGCCAAGGCTACAAAGAAGATTGGCAAAGGTTCCGAGAAATACACAACCTGCGTAAAAGGCATAGATTCGATCTCATGCGATCCCAGGGCTGCAAAGGGTTTCGGATTTACTTATGCGATATCATCAAGGGGCTCTGATCATCTCAGGGCCCATCCAGTATTCGAGATGATACGATTGGATGGAGCAGTGGGAAAGGAGCTATTTGGCTCTGAAGATTCCTGCACCTTAACCGGTTACAAGGGTAAAGCTAGAATGGTGTTCTGGCATGAGAATCTTGCTGCAATTACAGATTCAATAGGCTCCTGCAGGTTCATGCACGCCTCGTACTATGCCCAGTATCCTGTACCTGAATTGAGGGCGAAGCACAGAAAGAAAAAGAGCAAGCGCAAAGTTCATTCCATAAAGTACCATGAATGGATATCGGCCGCAACTGGCCTGGATATTGATTATGAGGAAATGCTTAAAATAGGAGATAGAATTGTAAATCTCGAAAGAGCAATCAATACACGATTTGGGATCAGAAGAAAGGATGATACCTTGCCTCACAGGTTCATTTCAGAGCCTCTTCCTTCAGGCCCTGCCAAGGGTGAGATCTTTAAAAAGAAGGAACTGGACAAAATGGTTGACGAGTATTACGATCTCAGAGGCTGGGACAAAAAGACCGGGCTTCATTTGAAAGGAAAATTAAAGGAATTGGATATGAAGGATGTACTTTCGGATTTGGAGAAAAGAAATCTTGTTATTTCCAAAAAGGGTAAATCCAAGAAAAGGTGAGTTAAAAATGCCTGCCTGCAGAATCTGCAAACAGAGAATCGATTTATCCCAAACAGGTGTCAGGGCATATAAATGTGCAAACTGCGAAAAATTGGTTTGCAGAAATCATTTCGATAGCGGAAAGGAACTATGTTTTAATTGTGCGGGTTTGCCCATTTCCCGGGGAAAAACCTCCTTCTCGTTCATAAGAAGAGCTTCAGATATAAAATTCAAAAAGGGTTGATTGCATGCTAGATGTGACTGTCAAGTATCTCATGGTCTTTTCCCAGGTCACAGGAAAGCAGAAGGAAAAGATGACAATAGATGAAGGTGCGACAGTAAAGGACCTTCTGGATATGCTTTACATTCGCTATGGAAGAAAGTTTCGAAAGCTAGTTGAACAGGATCTGGAGAACAGAAGCGTGATATTTGCAGTTAATGGTGTATCAAAGGAATTAAGCTCACCTCTTACTGACGGCGATGAAGTTCTTATTTCGTATCCGGTTGGTGGAGGATGAATAAGGAGGAACCTTGAATGGGTGTAGATGATTTGCTTAAAGGGTTGACAGTATTAAGTGTAGAGCAGGCAGTATCGCTGCCCTACTGCACATGGAGGCTGGCCTGCGACGGCGCAACCGTAATTAAAGTGGAGTCCCAGATCGGGGATCCCAACAGAAAAGTCGGTAAAAAAATCCTTGACGAGGAGCTCATGAACTCATATTTTCTATCAGTGAATTCGGGAAAGAAATCAATTACTCTCAACCTGAAATCCGAAAAAGGCCAGGAAATTATTCGAACCCTAATTGAGAAATTAGAAGTGGATATATTTACAACCAACCAGCTGCCCCATAACTATGAAAAACTGGGGATTTCCTATGAGCAATTAAGGGAGGTGAAGAAGGACCTCATCTGGGTGGGGGTCTCGGGTTTCGGCCCTGAGAGAAGCGAGGCAGCGTACGATCCCATGATCCAGGCCTATTCAGGCATCATGGACACAAACGGCGAGCCAGGCTCAGAGCCCTTGAAGTTCGGAGTTTCAATTGCAGATCTGGAAGCAGCAAATCAAGCCTATTCTGAGATCATGAAAGCCCTACTTCACAGGGAAAGAACGAAAGAAGGCTCCCGAGTGGATATCTCCATGCTGGACTGCTGCATGTCCCTTTTGGCACTTCACCTGCCAATGGCAGGTTTGGGTATCCCTATGACAAAATCAGGCAATGCGCATCCGATTTTCTCACCAGTTGGAGTCTACAAGACTTCAGATGGGTACATATCAATTGCAGTTGGAAACGATGCGCAGTGGGAGGCAATTGTGTGCTGCTCAGGATTCGGAGCTTTGAATAAGGAAGAGTACAAGACAAACAATCATAGGAAGTCAAATGAAGAGCAAATGAACAGGGAGCTTCGAGAGGCCATGTCAAAGATGAAAACCGAGGATATCCTCACCCAATTTCGCGGTGGAAAAATCCCTGTATCTCAAGTGAATCTTGTTCCCGACGTGTTTGAGGATAAATATCTGAATTCAAAACTCTTGGAGATCAAGGACCCCAGAAGTGGCCTTTCCGTTTCCCTTGCCCCGCCGCCTGTTTCTGTAAAAGAAGTTTCACTGAGTTTTCCTCCGAGATTTGGAGAGCATAATGAGGAGATATATAGCGGGCTTGGGTATGATTTAAAAGAACTTAGAGATAAAGATGTGATTTGAGAAGAATTTATTTTTCATTCCAAAACAGAACCCAATAAAGGCCTCAACTCATTTCTTGACTTCAGCAACCTGCGAATGTCCTCTGGTTCGATTAGAGTGACCTCTCCTGCAAGGTTGCGAACCTCTATTACCCTGTTCTTTAAACTCTCTCTGATTTTTTCCATCAAGATGTGCTTCTTATCCTTTATTCCTTCTAAAAGTTCTATTTTGAATAATACAGGAAGAACTTTCATAAGGTCCGGTCCAAAATTAGATAATATTTCATATAACGTGTAAACGAATCCTTCGCCTAACTCCAAAAGTTCCTCATCACTTCGGGAATCTATCACAATATAGAGCCTTCCTATATTAAGGTCATTTCTTATCAAATGATAGTTAATCTGAACATGAACACCCTCATGTCCCATCGATGTATGCTGTTCGAAAGCAACCCTCCTTTGCGGATATGCGCCATCACTTTCTGGTTCTTTGATTTCAAGGCTGACTTCAAATCCATAATGTTCAACATCTGATATCAGCCTGATTATTATGGAATACTTGTCATCCTGATATCTTGTTTTATTGAAGTACGCCTTAAGGATGTCGGTTTCCAGTGTGGGTTTATCATTCATCTAGTCCTTCCTCGTATTCTTTCATCAGCCTGATAATGTCATGTTTATAAGAGCTTTCTGTTAGGCCAATCCTCTCCTTTATTTTCTTCCAGTACACAGGATCTATTATCATCTTATTGGATGGTATCTCAAAAGCACTGTCAAAGTGTTGATTGATCACTCTTGCAACCATCCAGAGATTTATCATAACTTTTTGATAAGGGTCTTTTAGAAGTTCTTCGATCTGCTTTTTACCTTTCTTATTTGAAATGACCTTGTCAAACTGAATATCCATTTGATAGAACTCGTCCAAGGGTATCTGGGGTTTATTGTAGGAGAACTGTATCACTGCTTCATTTGAAAGTGTAATTGCATCAATACCTCTTTCCAATCTGCGGGCTTCGATTATGTTTACTTTTTCGAAATCCTTATCGTAATGTGTCAATAGGTTCCTGTAATATTCAATCTCATCCTTATGCCTCTCACTCGAAATAATCAACCTGGAGATCACATCATCATAGGATTCACCTTTTTTTGCCAGCTCCTGTAACCTGTGTTTAGTTCCGAGTTTTACCGTTATTGTAGTCTTGTTTCTGTCCATTGCGCCTTTCTTTACCAGGGTTACTTCATCTATGCTTTGCATGATAGTAATTAATGTCATTATTATATTTATAGCTTTCTATTGTTAATTAAAATATGAGTTCGGTATTGTGTCCTTTTGTCATTCAACTTTCTCTCCTTGCTCTTTCACCTGTTCTTCCAGGAAGCGTTGCATATCTTCCTTCTTAAGAAGTTCAAGCAGGTATCTTGACATGAAGAGGTTGTTGTCTAAGCAATTGTGCTGACATTGTTCGCACTATTTCAGACTGGGTTTGAATATCAAGAATCCCGTTTCTTTAATATAGACGCTGCTTGAGGAGGCATTTTTACCAAATCGGGAGACAGTGCCTCCCGAATCTGTGGGTAATGAAAGTAATATTTGTCCTGTCCTTGCATGGGTCCTTTCACTCTCCCCCAATACATAACTATATATATTCATTTCATATTTTTTGCTGATAATGAAAGACATCCAAATCAAAGGCGCAAGAGAGCACAATCTCAAGAACATCAGCCTGAAGATTCCCAGAAACAAGTTCATTGTGATAACTGGTGTTTCGGGCTCCGGTAAATCCACTTTAGCCTTTGATACCCTCTATGCAGAGGGCCAGAGACGCTATGTGGAATCCCTCTCAGCCTATGCCCGCCAGTTTCTAAGCTTGATGCACAAGCCTGACGTGGATTCAATTGAAGGCCTTTCACCTGCAATCTCTATTGAGCAGCGCACAACTTCCAAAAACCCGAGAAGCACAGTTGGAACAGTTACTGAAATCTATGATTACCTCAGATTGCTGTATGCCAGAATCGGCACACCATACTGCCCAAAGCATAAGATAAAAATCGAGGTGCAGTCCCCCCAAAAGGTGGCCCAAAGGATTTCAGAGGATGTTAAAGGCCAGATCACGGTCTTGGCACCTGTTGTTAGACAGAAGAAAGGCACCTACGAAAAATTAATATCTGATCTGAACAAGGAAGGATACACTAGAGTTAGAGTAAACA
>CBDVCK010000027.1:0-20016 GCA_965372465.1 uncultured Thermoplasmata archaeon
ATTTCTTAAAACCATCAATAAAATTCAATTTAATTGCATCTACTAGCTTTTCTGAGCCGTGCCTCAGGACGTCACAGCAGGGAATCCCGAACTTTTCCTCGTATTCCTCGACGGTTTTTTCGATTTCGGAATCCGCCATGTTCTCATGGTTGAGCGTAAGGCCTATCACCTTTGCCTTGGAGAACATTTCAAGCATTTCAATTTCTTTTTCTAGATCTGGCATTGGAAGCTCAAGCTCGTTGCATCTGAAATTCCGATATTTCCTTTTGGGTGCGTGCTGAAGGATGATGCCCTGTGGTTGAGAGGCCGTAATTACGGCCCTTGATCCGCAGACATAGGCTGGGTGGCTGATGCTTCCCTGGCCCTCGATTATTATCACATCAGGTTTTTCGTTCCCATAAGCTGTCATTATCACATGCTCGAGTTCTCCCACAATGTAATCTCCTTGAATGGAATCTATTGGCAAGGCATATTTAAAGCCCTGCAATATACCGGTCTGGCCCGTGCTTATGAATACTGCTTTCACTCCACTTTCATTTAACGCCCTTGTGAGTTCGATTGCCGTGGTTCTTTTTCCAATGGAACTGTCGGTTCCCAGAACCGGGAGCCTGATTGCGGGTATGGATTTGCAGAGATCGGCAAAGCGGTGCATGGATTTCAAGGGGGGTTCGCGTCTTACATCAATCAATTTTACATGGTATCCCTTGGCAAGTGTACTCAGCTCTTTATCTTCAGATAAAAATTCATGAAGACCTGCTATTACGTTTATTTTATTTTCAATAGCCTCCACAATCAAAGGACGAAACCCAGAAGGCAGTCTTCCCCCAATTGTTGCCACTCCAATAATCAGGTTCTCGGGTTGTTTATTCAGGCTAGGTAATGCATCCATCAGACTCCCGAATATCGGGATACCCTCTTTGGCTCCCTCCACAACCTCATGGGCCATCTTTCCTGCGTTTGTGCTGTCGATTATACCAAGGATCTCGAATCGTTCAGAGTGTCGAACTAGGCCGTTGGCTGTCTTCCCTATGTACTTCCCGAAATTACCTTCGCATAATACGATTGCGGATTCCAAGGACACACCTTCCATTGCTCATTACAGATTTTCGAGTTATGGCAACATGAGGAAAGAATCATTTATTACTTTCTCCCAGGAGGGCGATTACATCATAAATTTCGTACTTCGAGCCAGATAGTTGCACAAAGTTTTAATACGTAAAAAATACTTGTCAACCAAGGTGTATGAGCATGAAGAAATTACTATTGATAGGCATTGCAGCACTAATAATCCTAACCTCCCTTGCAGCAGGATGTACAGAAGAAGATAATGAAAAAGAGGAAGAAGAGGAGCCAAATCTAGAGCCTGCACCAGATTTTTCTTTAATCTCTATTGACGGTGATGACTTCACTCTATCCGAATATGAAGATAGAAAGGTTGTCATATTGGATTTCATGTTCGTTAACTGCTCTGGCTGCATTACGATGATGGGGGAATTAAAAGAGGTTTACAATAACTATGACTCAAGTGATGTGGTAATCATAACGATAGATGTTCGTCTGGATGACACAGAGGAAGAACTGCAGTGGTTCAAGGATGAATACGGTGATGATTGGATATATGCATTCGACACCGTTGATGCCCATCTGGATTATGATGTTTCAGCTGTTCCAGTTACTGTTATAGTAGATATGGATGGAAACATCGCATTTCAAGAGACCAGTGTTACATATTACGACGAACTATCCGAGGAAATCGACAAACTGCTTTAAAATGTAATCATTCCGGCGGTGGAGGGGGCGGCTCCTCCTTTTCTTTCTTTTCAGGTGGTGGTGCTGGTGGTTGGAAGGGCTGCGGTGTCATTGCAGCATCCATATCCCCCTTGAACTTTTCATAGATCATGACCCTTTTGCAATTTGTGCATATTCCATCCCTTGACAGCTGCTGCTCAATGCAGAATTCATGATAATGCGTTCCACATGACGAACAGCGAAATACCTTGCCCTCGAAATCCGCAAATGTACTTCCGCAGAACAAACATTTTGAGGAGGGATCATCTAATACCGCCAGGTTCACATAGGCCATCTGATTTGCATCCGTTGGTCTTCTGATCTCATCTTGGATCGCTCTTTGCACGGCCTCATCCAGGATATTGGTTAGGATATGAGCACTCACAAGATGCCCCTCTTCATTGGATTGTGAGGGATGCAGTTTAGGCATCATATACACCAGCATGCCGTCACCGAATCTGAGAGCCACCATCATTGCCCCTGAGCCGTATTTCTTCTCAAGCTTTTTTGAAGTTACAATGTTCTCTATGTCAGGTCTTATTTTCTTGATGGGGTGGGATTTATCCTCTATCCAGAATTTTAATGTCTTCTTCTTGGTTGCACCCCGGATAAAAGGGTGTTTCAAACTGGAAATTTCGCCCTTTACGGCCCCGCCTTTTATCTCCTCTTTTTCAAAGGCTATCATATCGGGAAACAGCTCTGATACAATTGTATCAAGGCTTTTGTCTGTTGTTAGAAGAAAGCCTCCATCTTCAACATACTTTTTCAGTTTCTCGGTTAACGGGTCCTTCTTATCATGGGAGCCAACTACCACAAGATGATATTTGCTTAAATCAGTTGACCCCAATTTTGAAAAATCGATTATATCTCGCTTGCTTGCATAGAGATTTTTTACTGCATCAGTTACCTTCTCTTGTGTGCCGTTTATCCCTAAAACTGTACCACTTTTGCTTACCTTTAAAAAAACTCCCCTTCTTCCGGTTTGTTTGGCCTCTGCCACTTTCATATATACCTTTTTCAAATCAACGCCCATGGTTTGACCTCCTTATCCCATAATTCTCTGAAGAGGTATTTAACATTAATCATTGCCCACATTATTTATTTGAAAGGATGTCGATTGCCTTTTTTTCGTCCATTTCCAAGGCCTTTAACGAGAACTGGAGAGCTTTTTTGGCAATGTCATCCTCGGTCATGTTCAGCTGTCTTTCCGGAAAGAGCTTCCCGCTGTTGTAGTATCCCACTGCTAAATCCGAGTAATAGAAGCGAGCTGCTTCTGGATCGAGTTTTATTGCGCTTTGGTACGCTTCCTCCGCCTGGTTTAAAAGGCCGTTATCAAGACAGAAATCACCGTAGCTTTTATGGTAAAAAGGATTATCGGATTCCAATTCTATTGCTTTTTTATACAGCTGAGCCACATCCACTATTGAAAATTTTGGAACACCGATGGAAGCCTCGGCCTTTCCAAAATACCCAATTGAGTTGTTTGGATCCGCCTTTATCACCTTATCGAATATCTTTACCGCTTTTTTGAATTCTCCATTACCCAATAGCTTCTTGGCTTCATTTATCATTTTTTCAACATCGGTCATTGCTAAACCTCCCGGGTTTTCGCAGGATTAATCTTTCAGTCGGATATTTCCTTTCTATATTTTAAATCTTATTGATACAGTATCTGGGAAGATATCAAGACTTTTATCCTTCGTTTTCACTCCTTTTTATAAGATCTTCTGCCACACAGATGGCTTTCTGCATTATAACCTCTTCGTCTTTAACCTTCCTTGCCTGCATGAGGATTTTACCGTCACAAATGGTTGTATCTACACAAAAACCGTTTGCGGCATATACGATATTGGCGATGAGATTATGATTCGGAGTGAAATTGGGCTGTATAAGGTCAAGGAGCAAAAGGTCTGCAAGTTTCCCCTCCTTGATTTCACCAGTATTTAACCTCATGGCCTCTGCACCGTGTTTTGTCGCCATCTCGAACGCCTCTGAAGCCGACAGCGTCACGGGGTCGTTCATATGCATCTTTTGCCCCAAACAGGCGAATTTCATGGATTCGAACATATCAAGGTTATTGTTGGACGCGCAGCCGTCCGTACCCAGGGAAATGTGACAATCAGCATCTCTCATATCCTTGAAAGGCAATACAGAACCCACGGCAAGCTTCATATTGGATATTGGATTGTGGGATATCTTGACCTTGTGTTTTGCAAAAATTTCGATATCATTTTTGTTGAGCCAAACGCAGTGAGCACACACTAAATTGGGGCCTAGAAAACCGATATCCTCGAGGTACGGAATCGGTCTTTTTCCGAACTTGGATTCAAAATCTGCAATTTCCTTTTGTGTTTCCGCTAGATGGAAGTGGATCAGAAGGTCATTTTCTTTTGCATATTCAGAGACCCACATAAGACCCTCCGGTGATACTGTGTAGACCGCATGAGGGCCCAGGGCGGGAATCACTCTACCGCTTTTGTACCCTTTTAACTCTGCAATGCCCCGTTTAACCTTCTTTTTACCTTCTTCTCCTCTGGTCTCATCGAACAGATCGAAAAAAACCTCGGAAAGAACGCCTCGTATGCCCGTGTCTTCTACAGCCTTGGCTGCTATTTCACCGTGATAATACATGTCATTGAAGGTGGTAGTTCCGGATTTGATCATTTCGAGGCAGGCAAGTTTCGTGCCCCAGTATATATCGTCTTTTGTCAACTTGACCTCAACAGGCCAGATTTTATTTGTAAGCCAATCCGAAAGTGCAATATCATCGGCATAGCTGCGAAGTAAAGTCATGGCAGCATGTGTATGGGTGTTCACGAAACCCGGAATTGCTGCCTTGTTTTTTCCATCTAAAACATGCTCTGCCTCAACATTTACCTTTCCTATCTCGGATATGATATCCTCTTCTATAAAAATATCAGTGATTTTTCCCTTACAAAGCGCGTTTTTAATGAGAATGCTCATTGGAATTCCTCGGCTGCCTTGAGAATGAAGTTGCTTATTTTTGTGCTGTTTTCCCTGGCGTTTTTCAAGATATTCTCTGATGTCAGAGGCTCATCAACTATGCCATGGGCGTAATTATCAATGGAGCAGATGCTGGCATAATTCAAATCCAATTCCTTTGCCAGTGTGGCTTCACTTGCCATGGTCATACCTACCACATCTCCGAAATTGGCAAGCAGCCTCACCTCAGCTTTCGTCTCAAGCCGCGGCCCATTGGTTTGTATGTATACACCACTTCCCATAACCTCTAATCCAATTTTTTCAGCAAGAAGAATGAGTTTTTTTCTTAGCTCTTCATCCAGTGCGGGTATGATATGTACTATTCTGTCATCGTAAAATGTCGCAGGGCCCCATAAATTGATGTAGTCATGGGGAACTATGATCGACGGTGGCTGTATCTTGATGTTCAAGCTGCCCACAGAGTTCATCCCTATTACCTGAGAAATCCCCTTTGCCTTGAATGCATGGATATTTGCACGGTGATTGATCATATGCGGCGGGACCCTACTTTGAATGCCATGCCTAGGAATAAATGCGAGGTTCTTTGTAATCAGTAGCTTAACTTTACCAAAGGGAGTATCGATTTCCTCGTAATCTGTATTTTTGAATATCTCGGCTTCTGAAAATCCTACTCCGCCTGTTACACCTAACATGAAATTTGTCGCCTCCTTTAGCTCATATGATCGTCGCTAAACCAAGACTTATCCCAGTGAGAGTGGAATGCGTTTATAGAATTTATGGGTTTGGCTAAAAAAAAGGAATTTGAATGGAAAAAATCGTGTTATTTAAGGGTAAAAGAAGGGTATTTTTGACGCGCTTGGATTTACTGATTTCATCAAAAGAACCGGCTTTCTGCAATTTTGCGCCTAAATACCCGATGTAAAGGAGAAAGAGCTTCAGGTGGGTTCGATAGTCTCAATCCATCGAAGCATTATTCTCCTTTCCCTTTCCACAACGTCAGTGGGTTTACAGTCTATTAAAAGCCTCAACAGACCCTCTACAATTTCTCTTAGCTGATCCTTAGTGGGATTGCCGAAATCAGCCCCAGCTCTTTTGAACTGATAAGCTATAAATGGCATTGCTGCTTCTAAACCTCCGTTCAGATTGCAGAAGCGACACACGATTTCGTCTGATGCTTCAACTGCTCTCATTGTTAATTCACCTGATACAAAATCATGTTACCGAGAATATAAATAATGAGTGACTCGAGAACCACCAGTGAATTTCAATGGTGATTTGGCGTACCATTTAAAATGAAATTAAAATAATTCTTAACGACGGTAAATGGAAATGTTCTGAACGATTTTCAAAAGTGATAATGCAGGTTTTTAGGGATTTTAGTATGATTATTAACTATTTTCGGTTTCTCCTCCTCAATAAGTCTGCATTTTAAACTCAAGAGCGTTTTCATGACAGATGTTCTTAAGGGCTGAAAAGAGATGGTCATACCCTTTTGTTTCCCCGAAAACAGATGTCTTCCAAATACCGGCATAGGCAGTATCATTGTTGATAGCATCATAAATTGAATTCCAGATACCTGGTTTTAGATTGAGCCTGTCAGCCATTATCTTTGACACACCTGCATCCTTTAAGTTCTTGATAAGTTCCGAAAGCCCATTATCATCGATAGTGGGGAATAGGGGTCCTAAAAATGCATATGTAGCAACTCCCTTTTCACTGCATTCCTTCAGTGCCAATATACGTGATTCGATTGAAGAGGATTTGGGTTCCAATAACTTTCTTTCCCTATCATTATCGGTTGTAATGGTCATACCTACCTCCACTTCGGAGAATTGTGAGAGTAGATCAAGATCCCTTGTTACGAGTGAGGATTTCGTGATGATGCTCACAGGAAAATCATATCTTAGAAGTTGCTCCAAGCAGTATCGTGTGAGCTTGAATTCATTTTCAATGGGTTGATAGGGGTCCGTTGTTGTTGATATACCCACAACGCCTTTTTCCTTGTTCTTCAGTTCATTTGCAAGTACCTTTGGAATGTTCCTTTTTATCTCGATAAAAGAACCCCATATTCCTCTCGGGATTCTTAAAATGTTTGGAGCGTAGCAATATAGACAGCCGTGCACACAGCCCTTGTACGGATTCAAGGCATAATCAAATCCCGGGAGGCGGGAGGGTGAAAGCGCTGTTCTGCATTGTATTTCAGTTACCCTTATTTTCTCCTCTTCCCTTTTGATTTTCTGCATTCAAAAAATCCTCCAGCTTTCTTTGATACAGCCTGTGTTTTAGAATTGCACTGTTTTTTATCCATCTCTTTGTTGGGATGTCCATCTTCAAGGAGATGTAATTTAATGTCTCTTTAATTGTATTGAATTTTCTGGGCCTGTCTCTTAAGGCCGCCCTTACATTTTCCCTCACATTCCAGACTCCAACGGGCAGAATATAACCTGGATGGGCCTCTCTTAGAACCACAACTCCGGCCTGTCTTCTCTCTTTATTAAGTTTTTCGTTCACTGCAAGCCTTGCGGCATAATAGCAACCTCCGATTTCGGCATACGTTGTCCGCCCTTCGAAAAACTCGTAGCTGTTGAATATGCTGATTCCCTTTCCATGCGGGTTCCATGCTGTATTCGGATACCATGCCTCGATGAGCTCATAGCACCATTCAGTTGGCATCATCAAAATCAGCCAGCGGTTGTCAAGTTTATAGGACTCGTACAATCTGTATTCATTTATCCAGGGATAGGTCTTTGTGAAATTCATCATGTGCTCGCCTACCATGGAATCCACTGCGGTTATACTCCATCTTGTAGGCACGAATTTTCTTCTTTTGCCTTCACCAAAAGCTCCCACGCTGAAGGCTTTTTGGATCTTGGATACAAGCACATTGTTTTTGTATAGGCCCAAAACAGCATCCTTAGCCTTTAAATCTATGTCATAATACGCTTTTTCGATTCTGAACTCGTATTTGATGTTGTCAACATTCAGCCTGCGTAATGGGGCAGAAGGACCGTGGGGTTGAACCTCATCCGAAAGGGCGATTTTACCCCTGGGTCTTTTCAAAAATTCTGCATTCACCTGAGGGGATTCCTTGGCAAGGGCAAGCTCCCTAGTTATTCCCACTATCTTGTTTGAGCTTTCAACATCGAAAATATCCACTGTGTACTTGCCTCGCACCAGTTGACTGCGAAAATCCACTATTTCGTCTATGCTTTTATTTATCCAAAGTTCTGGAGTGTCCATGAGGGAAGTATCTCCATGTATAGGGGGTATCATGGGACCTATGCTTATCTTTGGATAGCCATATCTACCGATAAAAACACTGGGTGGTGAGGAGCCTTCAATGTTCATTGAGTCGAATAATGGTGCCGTTCTCATTTTGGAGTACATCTTTACCATAACAGGGCATCTGTTTTTACCACACAGCATCTTGGTGCCCCTGCAGAGAATACAAGTTGTTGTAGAATCTCCCTTATAATTCGATAGAATGCCTTTTTCAATTCCTTCATCCAGGGAAGCTCTCATATCCACTCCACTAAGGTAATTGATTTTTCTGTTTAAAAGGCTATTGAGGAGGGTTGGATGAAAGTATTGGGATTAAATAGGAATCGAAAGTAAATTTATAATAAAAGACTACATAACCCTCAACGGGAAGCCTTGATTATGAAAGTTGCAATGATGACATACAGAACAATGCCAAGAGGGGGTGTGGTTCACTCTACAAAACTAGCAGAATGCCTTTCAAAATTGGGTGTTAATGTTGGGCTGTTCTCTCTTTTTGACAGAAATGAACATCCCAAAAACAAAGCAGTGGAATTCTACCGCCCTTTGCAGGTACCATGCAAAATATATGAATATAAGTCAAGGACAAAGAATGTAATTACAAATGTTAACCAGATGATTAACGAATATGTAAAGAACCTGCCAAAGGATTTTGACCTCTATCATACACATGATTGTATCGGAGGTAATGCCCTGTATAGACTAAAGAAAAAGGACCTTCTTTGCGCTCCAACGATCCGGACCATACATCATATAGATTCCTTCAGGAGCAAGAAACTGCGTGATTTTCAGAATAAATCCGTGAAATATTGTGACCATAAAATGGTTGTTTCAAAGTATTGGCAAAATTATCTAAAAAAGAAATTAAATATCGATACCTATCTCTCCTATAATGGTGTGGAAACAGCTCTTTTTAATCCCAGGGTAGATGGTTATGCAGTGAGAGAAAAACATGAACTAGGCGATAGACCCGTAGTGCTCTTCGTGGGGGGCCTTGAACCGCGAAAGGGACTGGAATACCTATTGCTTGCAATGGAGCAGGTGAAAAGAAAAATTCCGGATGTGATGTTGATTGTGTTGGGGAAGGGAGCCTTCAGCAGCAATCGCGGGGAGAAAACCTTCTTCAATGTTCTCATAAAACGTTTGGGATTAGAGGACAGCGTGAGCTTTGTATTCGATGTCGATGATGAGGATCTGCCCAAGTACTATACAGCATGTGATGTGTTTGCCTTACCATCAAGAATGGAGGGATGGGGACTGTCCATAATGGAGGCTATGGCCACAGGAAAACCTGTGGTTGCCACAAAGGTTGGGGGAATACCAGAACTTGTGGATGATAAAGTGAATGGATTTCTATGCGATCTTGGAAATGTGACGGCTCTTGCCAGGAATATCGTTTTTCTCCTCCAACATGAGGATGTTGCACAAAATATGGGGAAGGCTGGCCAGGAAAAGATGCGGGCTTACTCCTGGGAAAAGACAGCTGAGAAAGTGAAGAGTATATATGAGAGAATTCTAATGTAATTTTTCATTTTAATGATAATATATTGATAAAATTCTAGAAAGGAAAGCGGGCCTGCCGGGATTTTCATGTGCGCAATCACACAATTTGAACCCGAGTTCGGGGCTGTCCCCATCTTAGAAAATAGATGCCGGAGGCCCCAGTGATATCCATTATAGTCCGGACAGTACCCTGCCCGGATTGCTACACCACAGGCCCGATATGGAATTACTTCTCCTCAAATAGGCTTGGTGCTCCGGTGTCAGGCACTGGTTCTTTCTTTTCCTCTTTTTTCGGTTTTTTGGGCTCCTGTTTCTTCTTGAATTCAGTGTATCCGCATTTACCGCAGGATATGCGATTTGCATGCTCCCCCAAGAACACACCATCACCGCATTTGGGGCAGGTCTGCTTCTTTCTTGTTAACTTTCCATCCGTAACGTCATAATTCTCGATCTTTGACATCACTTGCCCCCTTCCTTACCTTCTTCTGCCTTCTCCTTCTTCTCTTCCATAAGATTGTTCCTTTTAAGGACCGCCTTTGATTCAATTTTGAGGGCATCGTTCTTACTCTTGTATATCTTGGCATAGCCCATTGTCTCGGGTTTTCCGAACTCCGGTTTCATGTTATCTATTACGATCCTGTCCTTTTGAACCTTTAGCTGCGCTGCTATCTCATCCCTGATCTCCTTGCGCTTTGGTGTGACCTCCTTTGGATGCGAAACCCTGAAATTCAATTCCATCCTGTCTATCACCGGATTTTCCTTTTTTGAAATGATCTCCACTTCCATATCCAAACCTCTTTTTTATTTCATCTTCGTAAGCACATTTTTGACCTTTGTCTTTGCATCATTCAAATCGGTAACCACTATTAGGCCAATTCCCGGAAGACCGTAAATCACCGCGGTTTTTTCGGGCGCAAGCCAAACCGCAGGGAGAGTGGCCAAATCCTCTTCGCCTGTTACCTCTATTCTTACCTTTAATTTGCTTTGATATGCAGTTTCTATGGCCTCCCAAAGCTCCTTGGTTATCATTCCGCCAGGGTTATTCACGTTAATAACGCTTTGCCCGATTTTGAGGATTTTGGCCCTCATTTCCCCGATATCACCCCTCCGGGTGGCAAAGTCCACAATCGCGATGTCAGGAATGATGTCCTTTTCAAAAAGGGTCAGGGAACATAAGTCGCCAACCGATACTATTTTCTCTGAGTTTGCGAGAACCTCATGAAGGTGATCTTCCATAACCACCTCCCCCAAGGGGTTTTTCAATTCATCCCTCAACTCTATGGGCAGTTTTATCGTGCCTTTTATCCCGATTAAGTCTTCATCTGACTTTGAGTGCGTATTTGCCATTTGCATCAATACCCACTTTCTTACCAATATCAGAGCGTGAATGATTGACCATAATAAGATAACCCTGCCATTCCCTGGAGGTTTTCTCGGCGCATCTTGCGCATTTATCCTCCTCGGTAATGAGTCTGCATGACTTACATGCCTTTAATGTCTTCACGATTTCATCCCCCTATTTGATGTTATTCTTTACCCTTTTTCTTGGGTTTCTTTCCCTTCTTCTTTTTGGGCTTCTTGGGTCCTTCTCCTCTTACATCCTCTTCTATCCATTCGAATTTTCCAAGTGCGGGTTGCCTCATGGTCAAGCCTATCTTGCTCTCCCTGGGGCTGCGTTCATTGATGGAGACGGCTACAACTCTTGATCTGGTATCATCCCCCACCTTGAGATCTCGCCTTGAATCCTTTCCAATGAGTCTCGAGTTGCTTACATCCACATCTATTCTGTCATCCATAACCTGGCTGATATGTAAAAGGCCGTCCAGGGGACCGAAGCGTACAAAAGCTCCGAAACGCAGCATCTCGCATACTGTCCCGTGAACTATCTCCTGCAGCTCAGGAACGAATACCAGTGCATCGTACTTCACGCCCTGATACACTGCACCATCACCGTGAACTATCCTTCCATCACCTATTCTCTCGATATTGGTGGTGAGAACCGTAAGTCCACTATTCTTGGTAATTTTCCCTTCAAAGTTTTCCTGGGTCAGTTTTTCAACGATCTCATCCACATTATCGGTGAGCTGTTCTGGAGGAATCCTTACGACCTCTTCTCTTGAAACTATGAGATACATTTCCAATCACTTCCATGAAACTTTAATTTCAAACTCCTAAACCTTAACCTACAATGGTCCACTCCACTATAAAGGATGCGAACACTAAAGAAACTATCGACATCAATTTAAGTAGTATGTTCAACGAGGGGCCAGAGGTGTCCTTGAACGGGTCACCCACAGTATCTCCCACCACTGCAGCCTTGTGTGGCATGGAACCCTTTCCTCCGTAATGACCTGCCTCGATATACTTCTTGGCATTGTCCCAGGCTCCCCCTGCATTGGCCATCATCACGGCAAGCAGAAATCCTGTGACAAGGGCGCCTGCAAGGAGACCACCAAGGGCTTCGGGGCCTAAAAGCAGCCCAACTATGATGGGGGCGGTAACTGCGGTCAGACCAGGCAAAATCATCTCTCTTTGCGCGGTTCGGGTACTTATATCTACACAGGATTCGTAATCAGGTTCAGCTTTTCCTTCCATAAGACCCGGGATTTCTCTAAACTGCCTTCTTACTTCCTCCACGATTTGCGAGGCTGCACGGCCTACGGCCTGCATTGTCATTGCACTGAATATGAAAGGAAGCATACCCCCTACAAACAGACCAACAACCACGGCGGGATTGAGAAGGGAAATTTCGGTTATACCTGCTGCATTCGTATAGGCGACTGTAAGGCCAAGAGCGGTGAGCGCTGCAGAACCAATGGCAAAGCCTTTCCCAGTTGCGGCAGTGGTGTTTCCCAGGGAATCAAGGGCATCGGTTCTCTTTCTTACATGCTCACCCAGACCTGCCATTTCTGCAATGCCCCCGGCGTTATCTGCTACAGGGCCATAGGCATCTGTTGCAAGCGTAATTCCCAGTGTTGAAAGCATACCAACTGCAGATATTGCTATTCCGTATAATCCCGCGAACTGATAGGATAACAAAATGGCTGCTCCAACCGTGAGTATGGGAAACATCGTGCTTTTCATTCCGATCGAAAGCCCCGCAATTATGGTTGGACCTGCTCCAGTCTGGGAGGATTTTGCCAAATCCTGTGTGGGTCTATAGCTGTCTGATGTGAAGTACTCGGTGCTGATTCCTATTAGCACGCCTGCCAGTAGGCCTGAAAGAATGGCTCCGAATACCATGATGTTCTCTGGACCCAAAACGAAATATACAGCCCCGTAGGAAAATACGGTAACAAGAATTGCAGCAAGATATATCCCTTTTCTCAGGGCCAAAAGTAACAGCCGCTGCTCAGCCTTCTCTCCTGTTCGAACAAAGAAGGTGCCGATTACTGAGGAGAATATTCCAAGACCTGCAATTACCATAGGTAAAAGGATGCATCCGATAGGCAAATCACCATGGGAATATGCAACGTAACCCAGGGCCATTGTGGCAATTATCGAACCTACATAGGATTCATATAAATCTGCACCCATACCTGCAACATCCCCAACGTTGTCTCCTACATTATCGGCTATTGTTGCTGGATTTCTCGGGTCATCCTCAGGAATTCCTGCTTCAACCTTTCCCACAAGGTCTGCTCCGACATCCGCAGCCTTCGTAAATATACCGCCGCCTACTCTTGCGAACAATGCTATAGAACTTGCACCCAAGCCGAAACCTGCAATCACGGTGGTGATCTTGCCCAGATCATCGCTGAGAACAGCCGAGAAGAACACGTACATTGTTAAGAGGCCCAAGAGTCCAAGGCCCACCACTGAAAGACCCATAACCGTTCCGCTGGAGAAGGCTATTCTCAGGCCCTTGTTCAAACCCTGCCTTGCCCCTTCGGTTGTTCTTACATTTGCCCTTGTGGCAATATTCATGCCAATGAATCCAGCGAAAGTGGATAATGCCGCACCCAGAACAAATGCAATGGTTGTCAAAAGACCGATTAATATGGTCAGTACAAATATCATGACGAACATGAAGATCAGTATCGCCATATACTGTCTCTTCAGGTATGCCATGGCCCCTTTCCTTGTGGCATCTGATATCTTCTGCATCTTGGCGCTTCCTGGATCAGCCTGCATTACCCTTCTTGAAAGGAGCATAGCGAACAGTAGCGCAACCAAAGCAGCTATCAACGAGAACATAACGAGGGATTCGCCTATCATGCCATATACCCCATATACGCCAAAGAAATAACGATTTTGTGCGGTTATATTCTATTTTATATATAAATGTATCTTATCTTCAAAGACTGGGATTATTGGGTAACAATACCCCGAAAGCTGTGAAAAAACAAAAAGAAAGCCTTAAATAAAGGTTTAGGTATTATCCCGATTCAAGAAAGGGTATGACGGCCATAGCGGTGGGGCTACACCTGGTCTCATTCCGAACCCAGAAGTTAAGTCCACCAGCGTTCCTTGTTGTACTATGGTGCGCGAGCCCATGGGAAGCCTGGATCGCCGTCAGCCACTTTCTCTTGCTATAGTTTTTTATCGTGTTCCATTTGCGGAGGCAAATGGCAAGATAAGGGTGAATTTCCTAATTCCCCCGTCATTGAGGGTTTTTTTAACCTGATATTATTTATTACCCTTTGACATCATATAATTCCTGAACTTAGCCATGAACATATCAACATCTTTTCCGAAAGTATCATCACCCAGGCCCGATCCATATTTATACACTCTAACTTTCCTTAATATAATCTCAGAAAGCTCATCGGGAAATGGTATCCCCGGAACCTTGCCTTCGGCATAGGCCATACCCATACCCGCAGTGTGGATGTGTACTGTTGCAATACCTAACATGCGCTCAAGGGGATTGTGGGTGATGTTTATATTTTGAACTCTACTGTATGGGATTGCATTCTTTCTTTTCCAGATCACTCCTTTTTCGATAATTATCATATCATCCGTGAGTAGGAATGTATAAGAATAGTAAAGCAGGTCTGTATAAAATATCAGGAAAATCCCTAGCCCCCCTATGATAACGACATAGGTAACGATACACGCTCCTATTGATAAAATGAATAGCATGGGAAATAGAATGAACAAGTAAACATGTGCAATGATCAATCCCATCCATCGCCAATATCTTTTGACATCGGGGTCCAGGTGGTCCGGTGTCATATCGGTCCATATACGCTCCAACTTCTGTGCATTAACCTCATCAAGTTTCGCAGCTTGCATGTGCTTTCCTCCACTAACGACTTTGTATATGACAAGGTCTTTATTAAAATATTACGGGGGATAGCCCAGGGGTATCACCTATGCGAAAAGAGATTGACTAATGATTCTGGAACTCAGTAATCATAGAACCCCTTACCTGACTTCCTTCCCAGATAACCTGCATTCACCATCTTTTTCAAAAGTGGGCAGGGCCTGTACTTGGAGTCGCCAAAACCCTCATACAAAACGTTCATGATGTGAAGGCAGGTATCTAATCCAATGAGATCCGCAAGGGCCAGGGGCCCCATTGGGTGGTTCATGCCAAGCTTCATGACCTCGTCAATCGCCTCCTTTGTTCCCACACCCTCCATAAGACAGTAAATGGCTTCATTTATCATAGGCATGAGAACCCGATTTGAGACAAAGCCGGGATAGTCATTGACCTCAACAGGTGTTTTCCCAAGTTTCTTGGAAAGTTCAACAACAATCTGGGTAGTATCCTCCGAGGTTGCTATCCCCCTGATTACCTCCACTAACTTCATCACGGGAACAGGATTGAAAAAGTGCATACCTATGAATTTATCAGGTTTTGAAGTGGCAGCTCCAAGTTGGGTTATTGAAATCGAGGAAGTATTCGAGGTAAAGATAATATCCTTTTTACAAAGTCCCTCAAGTTCCACATATGCCGACTTTTTGATATCAAAATTCTCAATCACGGCCTCGATTATAAAATCAACATCCGAAAGATCCTCCATCTTTGTGGTTCCCGTAATCTTGGAAAGAATATTATCCATATCCTCCTGTGTGATCCTCTCCTTTTTTACGCTTCTTGCCAGGTTCTTGTTTATGTTCTTCATTCCACCTTCAACAAATCTATCCTCGATATCTCTCATTACAACCTGGTATCCAACTTGAGCAAACGTCTGGGCAATTCCGTTTCCCATAACTCCTGCACCCAAAACTCCAATCGATTTTATTTCCATATAAAATTCCTCCTTCACTCCATTTCAACTATCATGGCAACCGCATTTCCTCCTCCTAGACAGAGGGTTGCCAGGCCTCTTTTTAATTCCCTTTGCTTTAGCGCGTAAATCAATGTCACAAGCACTCTTGTTCCGCTGCATCCTATGGGATGGCCCAGGGCCACTGCACCGCCGTGAACATTGAACTTCTCATCAGGTATCCCCAGCTCCCTTTTAACGGCTACGGAAGCCGAGGCAAAGGCCTCGTTGTGCTCGAATAAATCGATATCGTCAACTCCAAAACCCGTCCTTTCCATAAGTGCCCGGGAGGTGGGTATAGGCGCCTCCATAACGAGTTCGGGGGCAAGGCCGCCTGTATTGTAATCTATGATCTTTACCATGATAGGGAGGCTTAACTCTTCTGCCTTTTCCCTTGAAGCCACGACGACAGCTGCAGCACCGTCAGAAATCTGGGAAGCGTTCCCAGCCGTGACAAGGCCGTCTTTCTTGAATACGGGTTTAAGCTTTGCCAATTTCTCAGTGGAGGTATCCTCTCTTGGCCCTTCATCTGTTTCAAAGATTAAAGGGTCTTTCTTTCTTTGGGGAATTTCTACAGGCACGATCTCCCCCTTGAATCTGCCGCCCTTGATTGCCTCTATCGCCTTCATATGACTCTGAAAAGCGAGTTCATCGGCCTGCTCCCTTGTAACATTGAATTTTTCTGCTATTATCTCTCCTGTCAGGCCCATGTGAAAGTCGTTGTACACATCCCAAAGTCCATCATTCACCATGGCATCGATTAACTTTCCATCACCCAACCTATAACCACTTCTGGCGTTCTTTAAAAGATACGGTGCCTGGTTCATATTCTCCATTCCGCCGGCTACTATTATGTCTGCATCACCTGCTTTGATTGCCGAAGCCGCTATCATCACCGACTTTAAACCCGAGCCGCACACCTTGTTGACTGTCATGGCCCCGATTTTTTCAGAAAGACCTGCATAAATCATTGCCTGCCTTGCCGGATTCTGCCCCAAACCAGCAGATACAACATTACCCATTATCACTTCATCGATTGCTAATGAATCGCAATCTGCCCGTTTTACAGCTTCCGAAATTACTGAGGCACCAAGCCTTTGTGCAGGAAAATCGGAAAGTGTACCATTGAACTTACCCATTGCCGTTCTTACTGCACCTAATATGACAATTTCTTTCACTTAGTCTCCCCCTGTGCGCACCGATATTATGCTTTCCCGATATAAAGGTTATCAGACGGCTATCGTCACCAATTTTATATATAATAGGACATTCACAACTTAGCTGTATCCAAACCCAATTTCAGGTTATTAGGGTGGGTGGAGGGAGGAGGTGGTGGGCATATTTTCACATTATTAAATTGGAACGCAAACTATTATATACTTAAGTGAATATATGAACAATCGTTCATATAAGATGATGCCATGAAAGATGAAACCTGTGAGACCACGATAATCGACAAAAAGAGCGTGGATACTATAAAAAAGACCATGATAACCGGGGGGACTGCAGAAAAACTTTCTGAAACCTTCAAGGCAATGGGGGATCCCACGAGAATCAGAATTATTTACGCCCTCTCAAAGAAGAAGCTCTGTGTCTGCGACCTCTCTGCAGCGTTGGGTATGTCCCAGTCCGCTATATCACATCAGTTGAGGATTCTCAGAAACCTCAAACTGGTCAGATTCGAAAAGAAGGGGAAGAGCGTGTACTACTCCCTGGATGATGACCACATACTGAGCATGTTCGAAAAATGTCTGGAACATGTAAAGGAACAAAAAGAAGGATGAACTCTTGGAAGACGGATGCGGAATCAATTCTGGAAAGAAACTGAAACTCGCCATTGTTTTAACTTCTATCATCCTGATCGTAGAAATAATAGGCGGCATTATATCCAACAGCCTTGCTCTTTTTACCGATGCGGCACATGTCTTTATGGATGTACTTGCTCTGGGCCTTGCATTTTCTGCGGTAATGGTTGCATGTAGACCCTTGGACGAGAAGGCCACCTTCGGCTATCACAGAGCCGAGATATTCGCTGCACTGATAAACGCCATACTGCTGGTTATCGTTGTGATTTTCATTCTACAGGAGGCCTATGAACGATTGATCTCACCACCAGAGGTCAGGACGTTCGAGATGCTGATATTTGCATCAATTGGTTTGGTTGTCAATTTAATTGTTACGTTGACCTTACGAGGACATCATGACCTTAATTTAAGAGGAGCTTACCTTCATGTTCTTGGGGACACTCTGTCCTCTTTTGGTGTGATAGTTGGAGGAGTATTGATAATCCTGACCGGCAACTATATTGTGGATCCTATTCTCAGTATTGTGATTGCCTGTGTAATTATATTCGGTTCTGTGAGATTGCTCAGGGAATCTGTGGATATTTTAATGGAAAGAGTTCCGAAACATATAGATCTTGAGGAATTAAAACAGGAAATTCTAAAAATCAAAGGGGTACAGAGCATACATGACTTGCATGTATGGAGCATCTGCTCCAATGTTCATGCCTTAAATGCCCATATCCTTGTGGACAGCATGAGCGTCAGGGAAACAGAGAAGATAAACAAAGAGATTAATAAGCTACTTCGTGAGAGATGGAGGATCGTTCATACAACTTTACAGTGCGAGTGTGATGACTGTGGTGTTGTGGGAATTGGCGATTCCAACAGGAGCACCGATTCAGATTAAGATGTTTTTTTATACTCCCTAAATGAACAACCCACATTTGAAAAATGTGGGTATCATCACTCGAAAACCGCACCTTGCATTCCTCCACCATTTGAAAATGGTGGTATCCTGCGGTTTTCTGCGGATGAAGCAAAGGATTTACATAGTGGAAAGTTCATCATATCAGATATCAGACACGTTGAAAGAGATAGAAAAACGGGATAAAAATGAGTGAATTTATAGGGGCGTTGAGCTCGCTTATTGCAATCGCCTTCATAACCGGTTTGGTAAGGGGTACTGCGGTCTGTACCTTCTTATGCGGACCCAGCCTCATGAGCTATACTATAAGTGAGGGGCGCAACTGGAAATCCGGGGCCATTTTTGCAATGAAATTCAACATTGGGAGGATAGCGCTTATCACAGCCGTGGGAGCTGTAATCGGATATTTTGCAGGTATCCTGATTTCCGGCGGATTCAATATTCCTCTTCTTTCCATGCAGTTACTTGGTTATCTACTGGTTGGAGTCTACTCCCTTGTGCTGGGAATAACCTTATACAGGAGGGCAAGAAAGAGACAGCTTGATCCTGAATGTGAATGCCAGTCGCACTTCAAGACCATTGAAAAATACCGAAAGAAATACCCCAGGCTCTTTGCAAACGAGACAGTCGCCCTGATAATTCTGGGATTGATTATGGGTGTGGCCTGTCTTTTTGAGATAATCCTTTTGGATGCCGTGATTCTTGGCTCGGCATCTGCATTATTCGGTGCTTCGTTCGGGGTGGCCACTGCCCTAACAGGTGCCTTTACCATGTTTATTTTTGGAGTGGGTTCTGCCATTCCCGTGATAGTTTTCAATGCCTCAGCAGGTCATGCTTCCTCGAAAGTAACACCCCAGAAAATCAATTCAGCGGCTGGTATCATGGCAATAGCCTTGATTACCATGGGATTTCTTTTGGTTGTGAGGCAGGGGCTTGCTCTGCTGTTTTTGGCAGGCGCTGCATAAGATGATTTCAATCGATAATTTCCTACCATAAATTTAAAATGGCCATACTTCTTAGGTTCCAGTATGGGCCCGAGAGTTGATTCTTACAGATATTTGTTTATTGTTTCGATTTTCATGATATTCCTATTTTTTTCATGCATTGGAGTTTCAGGGGAGGGATCAGGAGATTTTCCACCGCCAGATGATGGAGATTGGATAATCACAAACAATACTTACATATCTAATGAGACCATTGTGTTAAATGATAACCTAGAGGTTCTAGACAATGCATCCTTGACCCTGGAAAATGTCACCTTATTGTTCAACTCAACCTTAAGTGGTGATATCGGCATATATGTTGATTATGGGAGCTCAATTTTCATCTCCGATTCCAATTTTACCACCATTAGAGGATTTTTCACATTTTATGTCTCTGGGAACATGACAATGGTTGATTCTCATGTAAGCCGTGTTACCGGAGGAATCTTCATTGGGTTTGGTGATGTGAAGATTAATAATTGTTCGCTTTATAACAACCTCGATTTTGCAATTTCTGGTTTTGGTAATCCGGTTGTCACCAATAATACAATATTTTCAAATCATGGGGGGAT
>CBDVCK010000028.1:0-20007 GCA_965372465.1 uncultured Thermoplasmata archaeon
CGTTCAGTTCACTTTCAAATTTTTTAGTTAATTGTTTCTCATCCTCTTCTTTTACTGTTTCTTCTTCTTTCTTTTCTGGTTCCTCTGTCTTGTCTTTCTTTTCTTTTTTCGGTTGTTTTAAAGGAGCTTTCTTTTCTATTAAGGTTCCTTCAAGATCGTTTATTCTCTTTGTAATGGTTTCAAGGGCCTTTGTAAAACCTTCTTTTTCAGTGTTTAGTCCTTCATTAATACCATTTATCATTTCAACGAAGTTCTTCTGTTTTGCCTGGATTTCTTCAATATTGTGTGCAAGTTGTTCAATCTCTTCCTTTCCAACCTTTGATCCCAACACGCTATTGATTTCGTTCTCAATGCTATTCTGACGGTTGGAAATGGTTCCTAACATGTTTCTGAGATTATCAATATCCTCTCTTAGGGTATCAAGACTTTCAAGGAGAACTGTGGTTTTATCAACAGAATATTCTTGGCTTTTTAATTTTATCATGGCCCTGAAGTTTCTAGCTTTAAATCCTGGAACGTAATCCTGAAGTTTTGAAAGCAGTTCATCATATGTTGTCTGTACCTGTTTTGCGGATATCAATTTAGCCGAAATAGCTTGGGCCAGTTTCCTTGTTTTAAGGCCCCGGCCATCGAAATAAAAAAGTTCACTACCGCTGGTTCTCGTCCTGACATCCTCTATGGTTCCTTGTATTATCTTCTCGGCATCATGACTGCCGTAGTTTCGGCGTATCTCATTGACCACGCCTTCAATAGTTGATTCGTATACGCTTTCAAGAATATTCGGGGGTATCTTTGTTACATTCAGACTCTCCCCAAAACCTATCTCTTCAAGAATCTCAATGGTTCTTTCATCCAGCTTCTCCATTTCCCTTACCACATTATGAAACGAACCGTATTTTCTTCCACTTTCCTCAATTTCTAAAATCACCTCATCTACCTTATGATCTATTTTGGAAATGGAATCCTCCAGAGCCGAAATGGTCTTTTGATAATCAGTTGACATCTTTGTGAGTGCGGCAAAATCGACTTTCGTATTCAGTTCCGATTCCATACTCTCCAATGCCATAGATAACTGGTCTAATTCAGTGGCGCTAATCCCTTCCCCAATCCTTGCGATTTCGGGTTCAATAACCTCCAAATCCTCTTCCATATCTTCCAGGCTATATTCATCTTCAATTTCCTCATCTTCTTCTAAAACGACCATACCCTCTTGCTGTTCATCTATTATCTCTTCCTCACCCTTGGGCTCAGAATTAGTTTTTGGGTGCGGTTGTGTTGAATCCTGTGAACTTGAATCTGTGAAATCGTCTACAATCTCATTGATTTTCTCCCCTCTTATTTTTTCAAGTTGTGCCGCTATCTCCGCCTTAAAAGCAGTTCTTTCCTCTTTCAATTTCTGCCGTTCCTCTTTTATGGTCTCCATATCGGCCAAAAGCTCCTCTTTGAGAATATCAAGGTCATCCATCGCAATTCCTTTTTCCTTAGGTTCCACTTTTTCTATCTGCTCCAATTCCTTTCTTCTCTTACAATGGTGTTCATGTGTTTTTCGAGCACGTTCATTCTTAAAAACACGACCGCATAGATGACAGGTCCTGTTTTTAATATCATTTTTTTCAATGGGTGTGTTATTTTCGATTCTTGGCTTATTGGCTGCTTGGCCATTGGTATTTACAGAATCAATCTTATCTTTCTCCTCCCAGACCTCGGTCATAAGCTTCGCCTCACACAAAGGATTTCAATTTCTTCTCCATCTCAGGAACCCAGGTCTTCAGGCATTCCTCAGCAACGATATCTCCTCTTGCTTCGGTTATGCGCTCTTTAATCACCTTGTCAACGAACATCCTCCATTGGTTATTGTTCATATATGCCGGAGCGGTTCCTAACTCGTTAAAGACTATGGTAACGATCTCGTCAACAAGACCCACACCCACAACACTTTTAATCTTTTCTTTAAGGAAGTTCAGTATTTCAATGTTCTTTTTGTATTCCCTGGTTTGCGCAAATTGCTCCTTGAAAAGCAGTCTGCTTAATTTTTTTAATTCGGCAGAAACCGCTGGGGGATATGCGGCCAACACTCGTTCGTTTATGGGTTTTACTTCCAGGATATGTTTTAAAACCGCGCTTGCCACAGTGACTGCACCGATGGTATCCTGTATTTGAGCTATTTCCACATTTTTTCCGATTATTGATACAAGAAATGCATTCTCTCCAACACCGGAGATCATGATAGTGCCTTCTTTGAATTGCTGGATGGAAATAGTCATATTCTTGGATTTAAGCTGTCCGCAAATGTGTTTTAGGTTCGCTTTTATTAGGTTCATAAGACGGAACTGTATAGGGGTCAGCTGCAGTGGGATATGAGAGGAGAAAATTCTTCCGTCAACACCCATGAAGAAAGCCATATCTATATCATTCCCGGAACAGAGTCTCCTCAGCTCAAGGCTCAGTAAATGCTTTAACAAGGTGATGTTCTCGGCTTCTAAGGTTTTATCGATCTTTTTTATCACCTTTTTTCCCCCTAACTTGTATATTTTTTTTATGCATTTTTTATAAATCCTTAATTTTTATTTCAAATTCAGTGAATCAAACATTATTTGAAGGATTTCTTCAGGTGAATAATCGTATGTCCAATTCTCCTTGGTTACCTGAAGCTGTTTTATCATGGACTCGGATGCCTTCAAATCCTTTGCAGTTTTGATAGCTTTGTCAAACACTGTATTGTAGTCCTTTGCCTCATCCCCAACAATCTCAAGTGGGGTGGTTCTTATAATAACTCCCAATCCTCTAGCAAATATGTAAGGATACACACTCTCTCCGTGGTGTGTTCCCCTCATCTTGATGATCTTTAATGTCCTGTTGAACGCACCGCCTATAGGGTAGTATTCAAGATGAATAGCACCGTCTGCAAGGTAGATCGGTAAGAGAACGTCCGATCCTATGGTTTCCCCGGGTCTTGAATGTTCTTCTACTGTTGCAAAGACCACGCCCAGTTCTTTTAAGGTGTAAAAAAGCTTTCCGATAAGCTCCCTTTGCAGGAGTTTATCTTGGGTGGCCCAGATTACCGGTGTCATGGGATCGATTACCACCCTGGTTTTAATATCATAATCACTTCTGGCTTTTACTAACTGTGGTAATTGTTCATCTACCATCTTCTTGAAGTTTTTTCCTTTAAGATGAATGAAAAACAGGCTCTTTTCAAAATGCTGCCTCATATCCCAGCCCATCCATTCTGCTTCTCTCATTATCTGGTCAGGGGATTCCTCCATGGTGACGTATAGTCCTTGTTCCCCCTTCTCTATTCCATGCATTAAAAACTGCAATCCGAAAGTTGTTTTTCCTGTCCCGCTGGACCCTACGCATACTATTGAGGATTTGTCTCTAAATCCACCTTCGATTATCTGGTCCAGTCCAAAGATCCCGCTACTCAATCTTTCGCCTTCTCCTGCCATCTCATATTCCTCCATTGATTTTTATTCCGTAGATTTAACATATTTCGTGATGAGTTCGGCAAAGCTCTTACTCTTCTTTGCCTCCTCAATCAAATCCACAATCTTTGAAGAGTCAACCGTTATAAACGGGTCAGGATTTAAAGTTTCGCTCATGGCTTCTGCAAATGAATTCTTGGCAGCTATTGCGGATGTAATCTCCGCGATGCTCTTCCATGGAGGTTCGAAATCCTCCTCCAGCATCCTGAGGCCCTGTGCGAATTTTTTATAGGTTGTGCCTATCTCCGTGACCTTGTGATCAGAATCGATTATTTGATAGTTTTTCAGAACCAGCAATCGATATTCAACCTCGCCTTCCTCGATTAAGTATTCCTCTGCAAATTTTGGAATGTCCAAACTTTCGCTCATAATGGCATCGATTATCGCTCCATCAATATCATCCAGTGCAATCTTATAAACACCCAAAGGTTGCAGTTCAACCTTGAATTCACAGAGGTCATCCCCATCAATGGTACATTTCGTTTCATCAACAGTGCAGGGTAAATCGAGATCTTTTACAAAGAATTTTAAGAGAGCATCCGAGGTTATGAAGCAGATTTTTCCGCTTTTCTGGGTGGGGTAAAGTTTACACACCTCGCAATTACTGAAACAGAATGCGTAATGGAACTTGTTTACACCTGAAATTTCCAGATTTCCCAAACCCATTTGAAGGAACAAATCCTGCATAAATTGAAATAAAGTCGTGTTGGATACCTGCCCCGGGTTCATACATTTGAGTAATTTTCTTGATTCTTTCCAAGGAACACGGGATTTTTCGATGGCAGTAGATATCTTGGTCTCGATCTTGGTTAATTTTTCAAGAGATGAAATGGCTTCAGCAAAGCTCTGAAATCGCCCTTTTTGTTGATTTTCGCTATCAACCATTGCTAACCTCCAACCTCTTCAATAGTTCCCTTTCCTCGGGTGTGAACCTATCGAATCCTTTATCTGTGAGTTTATCATCCATAGTTAAGAGGTTCTCTTCTTTGGCAAATGAAACTTGCCTTCGTATTTCCTCTGTGGTAAGAGGCATGATGGTGGCAAGGGCAACAGGGCTTCTTACTCCTAGATGCCAGAATTTGATCAAATTATTAAGACTTTCCTTCATTATCTCCTTTCTTTTGGGCTGAATATAGGGTAAAAGAAAGTGTCTGAGGGCCAAAAGGCGCTCTGCATATTTTCCAGAGACAATAATCTCAAGAGAAGACAGTTGGAACTTCAATTTTGTGGGATTTTCAGAAATTACTTGGACATTTTCCAGTTCCTTTATTGGAATATCGTACCATCTTTTCTTATCCTTTAAAATAATATTCTTAATGGAAAGGTAGAGCTCACCCTCCTTCCATATCAAGTTGATGTGGTCTTCAACCACTCCTTGATTGATGCTAAAATCTACATTTTCTATCTTGTGAAGCTCCATAATTCCTACCTGATGAAAGCAAATAATACTTATCGCTTAAATAACTTTCTATTAAAATCATGAATTTTAACAAAAATAAGGGGTATGGTATAATTCATAAACAATATTAGCCAGCATATTCTTGGTGGGTGTATGGTATGATTCGTAAACAAAACTCAAGCAGGTCCGATTCTTTTATCTGGCGTTACGATAATGCTCTCTATTTTAGTAATGGGCCGCTTATTCCTGCCCTCATCCATGAGTTCTACCAGTTTAAATTTTTCCAATGCCTTAATATCATCGTAAACATTTTTATAGTTCCTTTTAAGCTCTTTTGCCAAGGTTTTAAGGGATTTTGTATCATGGGTGGAGAGGTAATCCAAGATTTCCATGCGTTTTTGGCTTACCATTTGATAGATACTGAGATTGTTTAAAACGATCTTTTCAGTGATTTTCAGGTCATCTTCCTGTAGAGCCTTTAAAACCATATAATCGTCCACCAATTCGGGATTACTGCATTTATGTACAGAGAATTTTTGATGCAGGCTCTCGAGGGACTCGTATTTTTTCTCCAAATGACTTTTTTCGTCCAGTATTTGCTGATTTGAATAAGATTTTATTATTTCTGTCAACATATTGAAACTCGCCACCTACAATTCATTACAATTCCGAAACATCCATTGTCATAAGATTTCTTTTAAAGATCTTGATGATCTTCAATATTTCTGTTAACGGTTTTTCCCGACAGGGCTTTTGGTCCACCAATGCATTGTTCTCATCATATTTATCCACATGTGGTGATTGCTCAAGGTTATCCCATCTGACAGCGGAAACCCATTTGCCCTGTTTCCCTTTGATCTTGTAAGTATAGCTATAATACCTTATTTTACCCTCATTTTCGATTTCCAAGGTATCCACTATTTCATCCTTGCGTATCCAAATCCTTTGCTTGCGAATCTCCACAACTCGCACCCAAACTGCATGTAGAACTGAATACATAAATATATCGTGGCCGTCATCGGATACCATTTTCATGATTTTTTGCGGCGGATATCATATGTAAATTAATCGAATCAGAAGAAATGGGCCATAAATTCAGACATTCAAGATTCAATTCACAACTTATAATGCCCCAGGAGCACAAATTTCAAATGTTCAAGATTTTTTTGGTATGTCGTTATTGTGCTTCCCACTTTAAACAAAGAATCACTGTGAATGTCGATTTCCCGTGCGTATGGTTGATCTTCACCGGTTAAGGCTGCGATTATTGAATGGGCCAGTTTTCCATTATATTTCGTGTAGCCGCCTTCCATCAATATGGTGAGTTTTCCCTGCATCTTGTCTCTTAATTTCTTTACAATTCCATAGTAACCTTCGCATGTCATTCTCATATTGGCGTTCTCATCGCTAAAATGCGCATCAAAGCCATTGCATCCGATTACGAAGTCGGGAGAGAATTGCTCGTATACCGGAAGAACAACATCCTTTATGGCCATGAGATATTCTTTATCGCTTGATGTTTTGGGTAGAACAATATTGATGTTCGTTCCCCTGCCCTCCCTTGCCCCTATCTGTCTTATAAACCCATTGTTGGGATAGAAATCTATTGGATCCTGATGTATCGATACTGTGAGAACGGAAGGGTCTTCGTAGAAAATTTTCATGGTTCCGTCTGCAGCGTGGACATCCCAATCCACTATCATGATCTTTTTTAATCCATTGACCTTCTGGAGGTATCGTGCCAGAATTGCGGCATTATTGAGTATGCAATAACCTCCATATGTGTCTACGCTGGCATGGTGACCCGGGGGTCTTATCATGGCAAATGATGTTTTATATTTACCGCTTCTCACGAGCTCTGAAGCTTTTATGGCTCCACCGACTGCTAGGAGAGCGTATTTGTATGAATCCTTTGTTAGATATGTGCTGTCCCCGAGAAATCCTCCTCCTCGCCGGCAATAGTCCTTGATAAAATTAATGTACCTCATTTCATGAACCAAGAGTGCCTCTCTTTCTGTTGCAGGTTCAAAATCGGAATATAATATACCGCTACGATCAATCACTCTGGCAACGGTTGTCAGGTAATCCATTATGCTGGTCAATCTATCCGGATTCTCCGGGCTACTGGTTCCCGAAGGTTTATGACCCACATGGGCGCTATTGTAGACAATCGCTGTTTTATCCTTAACTGCTTGGAACATCACTGTAACATTTGCCTCCTTGGGTTGCATCTGAAAAAGACTACAGGGGTAAAAATTAATCATGTTATAAAAATCTTTTTATACCAACATCAATCTATGATAGAATATGCCAAAAACCATAAAAAAGAGCGATTCAGTTGTATTGGTGGATGAAAAAGGTAATAGGATTCTTTTTTCTGTGGGCAGCAAGATTAAAAAAATTAAAGGGCTTGGAGTCTACAATCCAAATGAGCTCATAGGTAAGGATTATTATGAAAACATAACTATCGGTAATAGAAAATTCATGGTTTTGGATCCTTCCATTGCAGATAAGATTTCCTCTATAGAAAGAAAGGCCCAGATCATTCTCCCAAAAGACGGTGTCTTCATTGTTTTTTATTGTGATATAAAGTCTGGAGACAGGATCATTGAAGGGGGGGCAGGTTCTGGAGCACTGACCATACTTCTTGCAAATTCGGTGAAACCGGATGGTGTGGTGATTTCCTATGAAATTCGGGACGAATTTGCAAAGATTGCCAAAAAGAACGTAAACAATGCCGATTTTGGCGATTATGTGGAAATCAGAAAAGGCGATGTTACAAGAAAGATAACCGAGGAAAACGTTGATGCTGTGATTCTTGACATACCAAATCCATGGGACGCCATTAGTAATGCAAAAGAAGCGTTAAAATTGGGAGGGCATTTTGCGAGCTATTCACCCACCATAAATCAGGTGGAAAAAACCGTTAATGAGATGAGAAAGTGTGATTTTGTGGGGATTAAAACCCTTGAAACGCTTCAAAGGGAGATGGTTGTAAGTGAGAGAAGTGTAAGACCCAGTTTTGATGCTCTCGGACATACAGGCTATATAACTTTTGGAAGAAAAATAACATAATGTTATAAATGATGATAACAATAAAATGGAAATTATTTCTATTGGAAAAAAGGCGAACTTTGGTATTTAATGGACTTTTTTCCACTTTAAGTTGTTAACAGTGAATAGTAAACTTTATATACTTTAAAACATATTACAATATGTTATCATAATGTTTGAGTGTAAGGGGGTATATTATGCCTACAGATTGGAAAAGAAGGGATTTATTTACAACGGTTTTGGTATTGGTAATGCTTCTCAGCGTAATATTACCAGTTCTAGGTGCACCGAGTTTCAGGTACGATGAAAAACGAACAGGGATTTCATATCTTTCAAGCAATATCGTCAATCCTGGACAGAGATGGTCCTTTGAGACCAATGCAGCAGGAGGTTCCATGCCCATGGCAGGGGATATTGACGGTGACGGGGAAGTTGAAATAGTCTACGGAACAAGTGACGGAACCCTCTATGCCGTTGATGAGAATGGCCAGGAAGAATGGTCATTTCAGGGTATAGGTCCCTTTTATACTCCACCAGGTATCGCAGATATCGATGGCGATGGAATCATGGAGGTTGTAATCGGAGGTTATTTCCAGGGAACAGGAGACCCGAACCTCTATGCTGTTAACGGAGAGGATGGAAGCCTGTTATGGACTTTCTCAACAGAAGATAATGGAGCATCTTGGGCGGAGGGATTCGAGGCATCACCTTCCTTTTATGATGTGAACTCGGATGATATTCTTGATGTCCTCATAGGAACCAGGGATAACAATTTCTATGCCCTGAACGGTCTTGATGGGACTATCGAATGGGAGAGCCAATTCGAACACTTCATCCGCGCAGGTTCACCAATCGGAGATATTGATCATGATGGAAAAGACGAAATCCTTGTTGTGGACAATCATGCACTGACAAGAATGTTTGAAATGGATGGAAGCATTGATTGGGAGATTTATGCAACCTATAGTATTGTTTCCACACCGATTTTTGCTGATCTCACAGGTGATGGGTATGATGAGATAATCATGTTCTCTGTTGGATGGGCTGATAGGAATATACCCGGTATGGCAATGGTATATGACTACCAGGGTAATCTACTTTGGAGCAATCAGGAGCATACATTCTTCTATTCTTCCCCTACACTATACGACGTCAATGGCGACGGCCATCTCGATATCCTGAATGTAGATTCCAACGATCTGGTTTTCATTGCTTATGATGGAATGAGTGGTGATATCATATACACAGCAGAGCCCTTTGAAGGGATTTTCATGTCTCCTGGTCTCATAACAGCTGATATTGACGGTGACAGCGAGATTGAAGTAATAGTGGGTGGTGGATTGAATCTCTACAGTTTGAATGCAGATGATGGCAGTGTGGATTGGGTTTACGATTCGCAAGGTAATTGGGTTGGAGGGCCACTTGTGGTGGACTTGGATGGGGACGGATTGGCCGAGATTATTGTCAGAATTGGGGGAAACCTAATTTGCATCCACAACGAAATAGATCCCGATGACCTCCTCGATGATATCATTGAATACATCCTGGGATTACCTGATGATGCTTTCAAAAACAATCCGGATCAGAGGAAGAACGCACTCGTAAACAAATTGGAAGAGGTCAGGCAGATGATTCTCGATGGTGATTACGAGGAAGCCATTGATAAACTGGAAAACGATATCAGACCGAAAATGGACGGCGAGGGTAAAAACGACTGGATAATTGATCCTCAGGCTCAAGAGGATTTAATGGATATGATCGACGAGCTTATAGAATACCTTGAATCATTGCTTTAAGGCGATTTTCGAATCATTAATGTACTCGTTTAATGATTTTACCTCATATACTCCTTTCTTTGCACTTTTTATTGCCTGTATTGTGGCCCATGCTGATGGTATGGTGGTAATAAAAGGAATAATGAGCTCCACTGCCAATCTTCTCATTACATGGCCGTCTCTTTTGGGACCTCCACCAGGTTTGGGTGTGTTGATGATGAGGTCTATTTTCCCTCTTCTCATTAAATCCAGTGCATCCGGAGAGTAAGGCTCGGTAATTGTCCATACGGTTTCAGCTTCGATACCGTTTTCCCGAAGATATGAGGCTGTGCCTTTGGTTGCGACCATATTAAATCCCAGCTCCTTCAGTTCTTTTGCAATGGGCAACACTTTTGGCTTGTCCTCGTCATTGACAGTCACATAGGCGGTACCTTCAGTTACGAACTTACCTTCAGCCGAAAGTACTGCCTTGTAGTAGGCTCCTCCGAAGGTGGGTGCCAGGCCCATGACCTCACCAGTTGATTTCATCTCTGGGGTGAGAATGGTATCAACTCCAGGTAGTTTAAGGAATGGGAAAACAGGAGCCTTTACGCATACATGATTTATCTTCACCTCGTGGTCAAATCCTAGTTCTTTAAGCTTATGCCCTATTATGACCTGGGTTGCAACCTTTGCCAAGGGCACACCAATGGCCTTGGATACGAAAGGAACGGTTCTTGATGCCCTGGGATTCGCTTCCAGGACATAAACAATGCCCTTTTGGACGGCAAATTGAATGTTTAACAGGCCTTTAACCTCCAATGCCAAGGCGATCGTTCCTGTGTAATTTCTGACCTTTGAAAGCACATCAGAAGAAAGGGTTTGAGGGGGTATCACACAGAAAGAATCCCCTGAATGAACTCCAGCTTCCTCGATATGCTCCATGATGGCTCCTATGAACACATCAACTCCATCGCAAACCGCATCCACATCGATTTCTATTGCATTGTTCAGGAATTTATCCACAAGAATGGGCTGCTTCTTTGACACCTTCACGGCATGGCTCATATAGAATTCCAGCTCTTTTTCATCCTGGACTATCTCCATTGCCCTACCACCCAGGACATACGAAGGTCTTACAAGCACAGGGTAACCGATTTTTTCTGCAATATCCCTCACTTCTTCAAAGGAATGACCGGTTGCGCCTTCGGGTTGAGGGATACCCAATTTTCGCATCAGGGCCCCGAATCTCTTTCTGTTCTCAGCCAGATCAATAGCTTTCGAAGAGGTGCCCAGAATCTTGGTTTTAAGCTTATCATCAAGTGACAGGGCCTCTTGAATCGGTGCGGCAAGGTTAATGGATGTCTGGCCCCCGAATTGAAGAATGATGCCCTCAGGGTTCTCCTTTTCTATGATATTCATCACATCTTCAAATGTCAAGGGCTCAAAATACAGTTTATCGGAAATGTCGTAGTCAGTGGATACGGTCTCTGGGTTGTTGTTCACCATGATAGCCTCGATTCTTTCCTCCCTTAATGCCATTACTGCATGTACGCAGGAATAGTCGAATTCTATACCTTGACCTATCCTTATTGGACCGCTTCCAATTATTACTATTTTCCTTTTTTTGCTTGGGATACTCTCGCAATGGGAAGCGTATGTTGAATAATAATAAGGAGTCTTTGCAGCAAACTCGGCAGCGCATGTATCAACCATCTTATATGCAGGCAGTATTTTATTATCATGGCGCAGCTTTCTTACTTTCAACTCTGATACATTGGTAATTTTGGAGAGATATTCATCTGAGAACCCGAGTTTTTTTGCCCTTCTGAGCAATTTCGGTTCGAGTCCTTCCCTTTGTACGAGTTTTTCCAAACTCAGAATATTCTGGATTTTTTTGAGGAAAAAAGGGTCATATTCACTTTCTTCTATTATTTTTTCGGGTGTTATTCCCCGTCTTAGGGCTTCTGCTATCCCGAACAACCTCCTATCGGTTGGGCTCCTCAACTCTTCCATAAGTTCATGATCGTCTATATCCAACCTCTCAAGATATGTTTTATCTATTTCAAGGGAGCGAATAGCCTTAAGGAGGCTTTCCTCAACACTCCTTCCTATGGCCATTACCTCTCCTGTGGATTTCATCTGGGTTCCTATGCGTTTATCTGCGGAAATGAACTTATCAAAGGGCCATCTGGGAATTTTCATAATCACATAATCCAGAGTTGGCTCAAAGGATGCGTAGGTTTTGCCTGTGATGGAATTTGGGATCTCATCCAAACGCAGGCCTACCGCGATTTTGGCAGCCACCCTGGCAATGGGATATCCGGTTGCTTTGGAAGCCAATGCACTTGATCGGGAAACCCGGGGATTGACCTCGATAACCCTGTATTCTCCTGTGTCATGGTTCAATGCAAATTGTATATTGCAGCCTCCTTCAATTCCCAAGGCACGGATGATTTTTAAGGCGGCTGAGCGCAGCATCTGATGATCCTCATCGCTAAGCGTCTGGGCAGGAGCGATTACAATGCTTTCCCCGGTGTGTATTCCCATCATATCCAGATTTTCCATGTTGCAAACAGTAATACAGGTGTTTATAGAATCCCTCATCACCTCGTACTCGTACTCCTTCCATCCCAGGACACTCTCTTCGATTAGAACCTGATGGATTCTGGAGTAGACCAAACCCCTTCCCACGACCTCCGCAAGCTCTTCCTTGTTAAATGCTATTCCACCACCTGTCCCTCCGAGAGTGTATGCAGGTCTGATAAGTACGGGATACTCGTTTACCTCGGGCACCGTCTCCAAGGCTTCCTCCATGGAATTTACAGCCCTGCTTTTCGGCACTGGCTCATTGATTTTATTCATAAGGGTTCTGAACAGGTCCCTGTCCTCGGCAGTGGCAATGGCCTCAAGCTGCGTTCCAAGAAGTTGCACACCATGCTTTTTTAGAATACCCTTTTCCGCAAGCTCGCTGCAGATGTTAAGGGCGGTCTGCCCGCCCATTCCTGAGAGTATTCCCTCCGGTCGCTCCTTTTCCAAAATCCTTTCAATAAAAGGCAATGTGAGAGGTTCGATATAAATGGTATCCGCCATCTCGATATCGGTCTGAATCGTTGCAGGGTTGGAGTTTACAAGTACAGTCTTGTAACCCTCTTCTCGTACGGATTGACAGGCCTGGGAGCCCGAGAAATCGAACTCTGCTGCCTGGCCTATTATTATAGGTCCCGAGCCAATTATCATGATCTTTTCAAGGTCGGTGCGTTTAGGAAATCGAATCACCCCGGGATTTGCTTTTTACAATGTCCATGAATTCATTGAAAAGGAAATTGCTATCATGGGGTCCAGGGGACGCCTCGGGGTGATATTGAACAGAGAATATAGGAAGCTTCGTGTGCTTCATACCCTCCACTGTGCCGTCGTTCACATTGAAATGCGTGAATTTCAGTTCATCTTGCGGTTTGGGTTTTACTGCAAAGCCGTGGTTTTGCGAGGTTATGTAAACCCTGCCGCTCTCTATATCTTTTACAGGCTGGTTTCCGCCTCTATGACCGAATTTGAGTTTGAAGGTTTCAGCCCCAAAGACCATTGAGAGTATTTGGTGGCCAAGGCAAATGCCCATGATAGGAAAATCGGATGCAACTTCGGACAGCATCTTTACAGTTGTGGCCTTGATATCGGCATGTGCAGGATCGCCAGGACCGTTTGAAACCAGAATACCATCGGGCTTGAGCTTGTATATCTTATCTGCAGTGATGTTGAACGGAACCTGAATCACATTTGCCTGTTTTAAAAGGAATCTTAAAATATTTGTTTTGACACCGCAGTCCACCAAGGCTATGTTGGAGACGCCCTTTCCTTTATGACGGATAATCTCCTTGCAGGAAACGAGATCAACCAGGTTTTGGGACGTGGGATGGGGCATTTCTTTTACTTTTTTTATCAGACCTTCTTTATCTATTTCCTCAATGTATGTGGCAAGGGCTGCTTTTACTGTTCCGTGCTCTCTGATTTTTATTGTCAGGGCTCTGGTATCCACATCTGCAATCCCCGGGATATGGTGTTCTTTTAAAAAATCGGATACTGTTTTTTCATGTTTACGATGGCTGGGAAAATCGCATTGCTCAGACACAACATATCCTTCAGGTTGTATTTTTTTGGATTCGAAATTGTCCTTGTTGACCCCATAGTTACCTATCAAAGGATATGTGGGCATGAGAATCTGGCCTTTATAGGAGGGGTCTGTGAGAGACTCCTGATAGCCAGTCATGTTGGTATTGAACACCAGCTCTCCAAAAACCGTTTTTTCTGCCCCGAAACCTGCCCCCTTAACGCAGGTTCCGTCTTCCAGTACTAAAAGCGCCCTCATTTACTTGACCTTCCCCGTATTGTAAAATAGGGATATGAAGTTTGTGGAATGAGTAAGAAAAATTATAATTATGTACTAATAAACAAGATTGATATGTGTTTAATAATATCCTTGATTTTAAATCCGATACCGGAAGCGAAAATTTTATGAGAGTTCATTCTTTTACTTAGTCGGGATTCGGATGGAACTTGAAGAGGCCATACTATTTCTTGTCATAGGTTTTATGTTGCTTGTTGGCTTTTGGCTTATCGGCCTCACAACTCTTGTACTTAAACAACCAGAATCAGAAGGTGAGAAAGAGGAGGAAGGATTATTATTGGGAGGGGAATATGAAGGAGAGCTAGAAGAAATAATTGAAGAAGAAATTTTGCAGGAGCCCGAGGAGGAGATTCAAGGGGAGCCTGAAGAAGTGATTGAAGAGGAACCAATTGCTGAAACTGAAAAGGTAATGGAATCCGAAAAAGAGCCCGAGGAGGTTCCAACTCCGGTTTCAAGTACTGTTCCAATCATCATACCAAAAAAAGAACCTGCCAAAGAGCCAATTGAAGAAACAGTTGAGGAGCCAATTGGGGAACCAAAGGATATACCGACAAAAGAAGCAATTAAAGCACCCCTGGAAAAGCTTATCGAGGAATTAGAGGGAGGGCATAAGGGTGAAATCAAGGAGGAACCAAAAGAGGCTCCCAAGGAGGACGATGAATTCGAGTGCCCGGTATGCGGTGCCACCATCGGAACCTCAGAGACCGCATGTCCCAGATGCGGGGTGGAGCTTGAGGAGGCGGATTAGACGATTTTTGGCGATAGAAGACCTACCCATAATCTCATGATACTTACCAAAACTTAAATATCTGACCCTACTATTAGGGATAACTTGTAATATATGATAAAGAGGGGGAGAACATGACATTGAACCTCGATTTAACCAAATTAAGGCACGGAACCGAACTGCTCAAAAGAGGCTTTGCCAAGATGCAAAAGGGCGGAGTGATTATGGATGTCACAAATGCCCAGCAGGCAGCAATTGCCGAAAAGGCAGGTGCTGTGGCTGTAATGGCCCTGGAGCGCGTTCCAGCCGACATCCGGGAAGCCGGAGGGGTTGCCAGGATGGCTGACCCCAGAGTAATTCAGGAGATCATGGATACCGTTACAATCCCTGTAATGGCCAAGGTGAGAATCGGCCATTTCGTTGAGGCGCAGGTGCTTGAATCCCTGGGCGTGGATATGATAGACGAATCAGAGGTGCTCACCCCTGCTGACCCATTCTACCATGTGGACAAGACCAAGTTCACTGTACCCTTCGTATGCGGTGCCAGAAGCCTAGGTGAGGCTCTGAGAAGGATTCATGAAGGTGCTGCAATGGTAAGAACAAAAGGGGAAGCAGGAACAGGCAACGTTATAGAGGCTGTTCGGCATCAGAGACTGATTACGGGAACCATACGTGAGCTTAAAGGCAAGGATCATGAGGAGATGACCTCTATTGCTAGGAAGATTGAAGCTCCTTTGGAGCTTGTTGAGGAAGTGGCCAAACTGCAACGATTACCTGTTGTGAACTTCGCCGCCGGAGGATTGGCCTCACCTTCTGATGCTGCCATGATGATGCAGTTGGGCTCTGATGGAGTTTTTGTTGGATCCGGTATATTCAAATCCCAGGACCCGGAACCCAGAGCAAAGGCCATAGTGGAAGCAGTCGCACACTTCGATGATCCAAAGGTGATAGCAGAGGTCTCAAAGGGCCTCGGCGACGCAATGAAGGGTATTGAAATTGCCGACATCCCAAAGGAGCAGAGGCTTCAGGAGAGGGGATGGTAGCAGTTAACTCAGATAACCGGTATACAAAAAATATATATGGTAAAGGCTATAACGCAACTTCTCATCCATCTTCCAAGGAGAGACAGAACATGAAAAAACAAAAGTTCACAGCTTTGTTTGCATTGATTTTAATGCTCACATTGACATTAACAGGCTGTTTCGAGGAGGAATCAGAGGATAGTCCCATTAGTGTAAAATTGTGGGGCGGTCAGGGGAGCAGTGCCGCCAAAATCTATGCTGGAGATAATACAACCTTTGTAGTCATTGTTGAGAACAATCGTGAAAAGAATTATACAGTTACCCTCAGTGTTACGAAAAATCCAACGGGATGGGTTACAACCCTGAGCCAATCCACATTCAACCTGACCAAAAAGGCTTCATATGGCAGTTTCCTGGTAGTAAATTCCTCCCAGGATGCCAAAGCAAACAAGTATAAGATCACAATCAAGGTTACCCTGGATTCCAGTGATTGGAAAAGATCCTTTGGTCTATCCGTATCTGTAATTGAAGAGAAGGGAGTAAGAGTTCGTGAGGGAGATAAAGTAGCTGTGGACTATCTTGGATACCTGGGTGATTTTAGAGTATTCGACACATCCAACGAGGATATAGCAACAGAAAATGCAATAATGAAAGCTACATCGTTTTCACAACGCCCCTCGTATGAACCCCTAAAGGTCTATGTAGGTCCAGAAGATCCAGATACTTCAGATGATTATATAAGTACAGTGGTGGGATTCTGGGAGGCAATTAAGGGAATGCGGGTAGGACAGTCCCGTACCGTTGTTCTTCAACCATCCAAAGCCTATGGATTATATGAAAATACCACCATAAACCTTACAGAAGAGTTGACCATGTTTGAGAATATGACACTAGGCGAATTTAATCAGAATTACGGTGTTACTCCTATGGAAGGCATGCTGTTAAAACATCATATGTGGGAATGGAATATCACAGTGGATTATGTAAACCAAGATGAGAATCTGGTGAGGATTCTCAACCAACCCCGGGTTAATCAAATAACAACCCCGTATGGCTGGGACACTGAGGTTACTTACAAGAATCAATCGGATAATGGTGGTGAGGGTAGAATTATTGTAGAACACGATGTTGAAGTGGGTATGCAGGGAGTATATCGGAATCACAGTGCAATGGTAAATGGTGTTGAAGATGGCCAAATCACAATAGAATACAATTCAAGCAGCCACGAACTTGCCGAAGAGATCCTTATATTTGACATAACATTGGTTGATATACTCGATTAGGTCATTAGCTATTACAGGACAAAAAACCCTGTTTTACATGTAAAACCCATAGAAACTGTAAAATATAATGAAAGGCTATGGCACCGAACACCAAATTTCCTGGTGATTCCATAAAAGAGAGGTATGTGAATGGTCAACGTATATGATATTCCTCCAGAACAACTCATAGTAAAACTTGCAGCGAGACTCAAGAGCGAAGGTAAGATCCATCCCCCTGAGTGGGCGGATTATGTCAAAACAGGGGTACATAAAGAAAAGGCCCCAGAACAGGATGATTGGTGGTATCATAGGATTGCGGCTGTGCTCAGAAAGATATATATTAAAGGCCCCATCGGAGTATCAAGATTGAGTGCGGAATTCGGTGGAAGGGTGGATCGGGGCTCAAAACCATACAGGGCGAGAAAGGGCAGCGGATCCATTACAAGGGTAGCACTGAAACAGTTGGAAGAACTGGGCCTGGTTGTCAACGAAAAGGGAAGAGGAAGAATCATTGCTTCTTCGGGAAGATCCCTTCTGGACAACGTTTCATATGATGTTTATAAGGAACTGGCAAAGGACAATGTTGAGCTCTCAAAATATTGAAATGTAAGTGATTTTATGGGTGAAGATGAGGAATTGGAGACAATAAGGAAGCGGAAGGTTCAAGAACTCCAATTGCAGGTGCAACAACAAGAGGCTTTTGGGGAGCAGCAGCAGTACATCGAGGCACAAAGGCAGAAGATAATGCGCCAGATTCTCACACCCAAGGCCAGGGAAAGACTGGGTAGATTGAAGATGGCACGACCTGAACTGGTTTCAAATATCGAGGATCAACTGATAACACTTGCAAGGGCCGGACGAGTGGTGGGCCAAATAGACGATAATGAACTTCGCAAACTCCTTTCAAGGCTCATTCCAAGGAAAAGAGAGATAAAAATCGAAAGAAGATGAGTGTTAACATGGCAAGAAATAAACCGTATGCTAAGAAACTAAGGCTCATTAGGGCCACAAAAAGAAATCGTAGAGTACCCACATGGGTGATGATGCGCACCAACAGAAGGTTCGCCAGACATCCAAAGCGGCATTCCTGGCGCAGTTCCAAACTCAAAAGATGAACATAGGTGAAAACCATGGCTGAGGAAGAAGAAGAGGAGCATATATTCACGGTACCACTTTCCAAGTGCAAAAACGTTCCACGGACAAAACGAGCAAGGGTCGCGATCACCACGATCAGAACCTTCATTGCCAACCATATGAAGGTTCCCGAAAAAGGTGTATGGATCGACTCGGATAGCGTCAACGAGAGCGTTTGGGCAAGGGGAATCCAAAAACCACCGTCGAGAATTCGTGTAAAGGCAATAAAATTCGAAGACGGTTTGGTGGAAGTGTCCACTCTGGAAGAATGAATCATTAAATTTCATGAGGTAGGGTTCTTTTGCTTAAAAAAATGAATATCAATGGCAATCCCTATATCGGTGTTTACTGTCATGTAAATGAAGAATTTGCCCTTGTTCCTCATAATTTCTCAAAAAAGCTCATTTCAGCGATAACAGAATGTTTGGATGTGGAGGTCATCCAGACCACTATTGCAGGTTCCCCCCTTATCGGGGTTCTAACATGCTCGAATTCTCATGGAATCGTGGTGACAAATTTTGCTGAAGAGGAGGAGCTTGAACCCTTAAAAGAAAGGTACAATATTCTTTTCATACCCGATGTTTTAAATGCCGTGGGAAACAACATCCTTGCCAACGACAAATTCGCCTTGGTTCATCCTGATATAACATACGAAACAAGAAAAATGATCAAAGATACGCTTGATGTCGAGGTTCGATTAGGAGGGATCGCACAGCAGAAAACCGTGGGTGCAGCTGGAGTTGTTACAAATTCGGGTCTATTATGCCATCCACATACTACAAAAAAAGAACTGGAGAATCTGAAGAAAAGTTTTGGTGTGAATGCCGACATTGGGACAGCAAACTACGGAACCCCGCTTGTGGGGGCATGTATGATTGCAAATACCAAGGGTGCAATTGTCGGGGAATCCACAACTCCAATAGAGCTCGGAAGAATCGAAGAGGCACTGAAACTGTATGACTAGGATAATTACAATGTGAAGACCCAGATCTCCAATTCCTGGGGTAAGTCCTCGCCTTCAAAGTCCATCTCGTTTCCTACCCTAACCACGCTTTCCTCTTTTGCATCTTCCAAAAAAGGGTCAACCGGTTTTATAGAAAGTGAAAGTCCGCCCACCCTGTAATGCATGGGAATTGCAACCTTTGGTTTTATTGAAGAAATGACCTCCCAGGCCTGTTTGGGACCGATGGTAAACACATTGCCAACCGGGATGAATAGGATATCGATTTCACCAAGCTTTTGAATTTGATTTGGTGAAAGCGTATGTCCCAGATCCCCCAAATGACAGAGGGTAATCCCGTCCACCGTGAATTTGAAAATAAGATTCTCCCCGCGTTTTTTTCCTTTGGAATCATCGTGATAGGTTTTCATGCTTTTTATTTTCACTCCGTTTTGGGATGTATCGATGTCCCTGGAAAATACCTTTGTTTTGCGTCCTTCAACTGCCTTTGGATGGTTGTGGTCGAAATGATCGTGGCTGATTAGAATCATATCGGCCTTAGTTTGCGGTGGTTTTATTCCAATGGATTTCCCGTCATGAGGATCGGTTACGATTGTAACACCGTTGCCTACTTCAAAACATGAGTGACCGTGCCATCGAATCTTGATATTACTCCCCCCGATAGTTATATGTAATGATCTTATGGATTGGCTTCACCCAAATGATGTTTATCAAATGGTAAGTGAGCCAACACGTAATTTCTCTTAACTTGTGATGCAATAATGCGAAAGATTTACAAGTATATAATTGCTGCGATGGAATCTT
>CBDVCK010000029.1:0-19751 GCA_965372465.1 uncultured Thermoplasmata archaeon
AAAGACTGCTGCCTGAAACAAATACCATAAACGTGATGAAGTGCTTTTTGTGATTAAGTATAATTACATGTTCTATATGAATCCCTACGATTCCGAATGGGAAGTGATCGAGGTTAAAGACAGCAATACACGTATTTATGAAACCATTCCACCAATTACCTTACTTATTCTGGGAATAGTACTACTTTTAATTGCAATTATAGATAAGAAAAAGGTGGTCCAAATTCCAAATAATAAAACTCAATGACGATTTATTAAGATAATATGGGTCATGAATAATCGGATTTGTCTACCCAACCCCCTAAAACACCCCAACATGCCGCGTTTTTGTCTCCTCCCTTCGATAATCCGGAAGCAAGATCGGGGAGTGCTTCTTCTCCGTAATTTTCGCCTTCTTCAGTTCTTCATGATATTTCTTGATGTGATCAAGGGTCAGCTTGCCAGGCTTTGCATCTTTTGCATATGATGCCGCATTCTCTCCAGCCCTTTTTCCGAAAACAAGGATATCCAGAAGGGAATTGCCCATGAGCCTGTTTCTTCCGTGAACCCCGCCTGTGGTCTCTCCAGCTGCATACAGACCCGAAACTCCTGTTTCGCCCTTATTGTTGATTGCGATTCCGCCATTCTGGTAATGCTGTGTGGGATAGACAAGTATAGGGACCTTTGCAATGTCGATGTCATATCTTTGGTACTGTCTGTACATGGCAGGAACGCGCTTTTTAACTGTCCCCTCGCCGTGGATCTCCTCAATTAACGGCGAGTCCAGCCATACCCCTTGCATTCCCGAGGGGGTCGTAACTCCCTTACCCCTCTCTTGGCATTCCCTGATTATAGACGCAGCCTCAACATCCCTTGTCTCGAGCTCGTAGATGAATCGGTTTCCTTCGGAATTCACAAGCTGGCCTCCAAGGCTTCGGACTTTTTCTGTAATAAGCAGTCCTACGATCTGTTCTGGAAACGCAGCTCCAGTGGGATGGTACTGGATTGTGTCCATGAAAGCAAGTTTGGCTCCCACCCTGTAAGCCAGGACAAGTCCGTCTGCCGTTGCTCCGTAATGATTGGTAGTGGGAAATTTCTGGATATGAAGCCTGCCTGAGCCTCCTGTGGCGAGAATTGTTGTCCTTGCACGTACTATGATATTCTCCTCGGTTTCCAGATTGAAAAGGATTGCTCCGGTTACCGATTTACCCTCAGTTAAAAACTCGATTACAGGAGAGTATTCAATGACCATTATCTCACGGTTCAGAACCTCGTCTCTCAGGGTCTTCATGATCTCCCCTCCCGTATAGTCCCTTGCAGAGTGCATTCGTTTGCGTGAAGTCCCTCCACCATGGATAGTGACCATTGTCCCGTCCTTTTCCTTGTCGAACATCACACCCAGTTTCTCAAGCCACAAAATAATCTCGGGAGCATCGTGAACAAGGGCCGAGACAAGCTCCGGGTGGTTGTGGTATCCTCCTCCGCCTACAACATCGATATAGTGACTCTCTGGGGAATCGCTCTCTTTATCTGCAGCCTGGATCCCTCCCTGGGCCATCATTGTGTTGGCATCTCCAAGCCTAAGCTTTGTGACCAAAAGCACGTTTACACCAATTGCATCTGCAGTCAAGGCTGCTGCGGCTCCTGCTCCGCCGCCGCCAATTATCAGAACATCCACATCAAAGTCATATTCTGAAATCTTGAACTTATCAGGGTCTATTACGCTTTTAGCCTCGAGAAGATCAGCATACTCGTGGTATACCTTTTCCCCTTTGTTTGCACCGATTATCATTTCCCTTGTGGTATCTGGCCTGAAATCGGGATGAAATTCGCTAAGTAGTTTCTGCTTGTCCTCGGGACTGAGTAAGGGCAGTTTCTCGTTTTTTCTCTGACTTCTCGTCTCTTCAAGGATTTTTAGGGAATCCAACATCTCTTTACTGTACATCTTCATTCCTCCTATTGCGGCTCTATATCCCTTTCATTGTAGAGCTTTCTCAATGTCTTCTCATCAGAATTTACGAGCTTTTTTAGTCCGGAATCGAACCTTCCTTCTTCAACTTCTGCAACTCTTGCGGCAAGGTGCCCCGCAAGAGGCGCCACATGCCTTGCATGGAGCCTTCTGCATAGAATCGCAACATTGTACTGCACGATTTCAGCAGGGCAGCGGGCTGCACATAATCCGCACATGATGCAGTCGAAGGACATATCGGCTGCTTTTGCGATATCACCCCTGAGAGCCGCGTTGACATAGTTCATGACCTCGATTTCCTGGGGACATATTTTGGTACAAGTATTGCAGGAAAGGCAGCGGAAGACCTCGGGATAGAGCCTTATTACTTCCTCGGCTGTGGGTTTGAGCTTCTCTATATCGTAGATTGCCTTGTTTGCGGGAAAGAAAGGTATCTGGGTGAGGTACATATCCTCCTCAACTACAGACTGGCAGGCAAGCCCTGGCTTGAGCTTGTAGTCACCTTTGGTCCTGTAAACTGTTCCGCAGGCCCCGCAAAATCCTCCCCTGCATCCGCAGCCTCTGATCAATCTGTAACCAGCGTATTCCATTGCCTTCATTATAGTAAGGTTGTTTGGCACATCGTACTTCTTTCCCATTATATAGATTGCAACTTTATCGTCACCATTATTTTGGGTTTTTTCATCTACTGCTTCAGACATTTTTAACCCTCCGTAGTTTATATTCATCACCTTGGCTCAAGCTCATCCTCTCTAAAGGTGAGCAGCGGCAGTTCATCATCCACACTTCTCCCTGGTACGTAATCAAAGACCTTCTGGGCATTGTGCCCCACTGTCTTGTAAATCTTTAAAAGCTCTATTTTGGAAGGACAGGCCTGCTCACATATGCCGCATCCCACACATGATGTTGCCATGTGGTTCATCCTTGTTACATGAAACAAGAGCGTATCCTTGGGCATCTTGATAATTCCCTTTCTCTGGGACCAAGACAGGTACTTCCGGGCTTCGTATTCAAATGTTGGAGAATCAAAGAAGCACTCCCTGCAGTAGCATACAGGACACACATCCATGCAGTTGTGGCAGTTGATGCAGGAGTCAAAGAATCTGAGAAGATTATCAAGTCCGCCTACCTCCTTTTGGGTTGAGTCCATAAGTGCATTCCAGGAAGCAAGCCTTCTATCTCTTAATTTGGATACCTCTTCATCCCGTTTTTTCGGTTCTTCCTGGGATTTGACATCCATCATTTTCAGGATATCTTTACCCTCCTCCGAACTGGCAATAATAATCGGAGATTTAAAATTTGAGCCGTAAATTCCAATTGTGATGTCAGCATAATCGGGAATCGGATATTCACAGGCCTTGCACGCTGATCTCATCCTGTCGTCGTCCCTTCCCTCTTTTGCATTCTTCAGAAAAAGGTCCATGGGAGAAGTACCTTCGGATAAGAGCTCCTTGTAATCATTAACCGAATAGGTCCCTGGACAGTCCACACCTACGATTACTAAATTCTCAAACGATGCCTGCTTAAGCTTCACAAGCTCCACTGCCGCTCGGATTTCGCAGGATTTCAGAACGCAGGCTATTTTCTTTTCACTGGGGGTGATCTTGGTCATATCAGATATTATGGTTCCCGAGTTCACTGGCATTACAAAGGCCAGGGGGGAAGCACTATCAAGCATGCCAGGATCCGAGACAAGGCTTTGCACCACACCTTCACCTACAGGCAGTCTTGTAGGAACCAAAACAGCATCCACGCAGCCCTGTGTGAGCATTTCTTTAAGAAATTTTACGATATTTTTTGAGAGGTCATCATTCATATTTATCACCCCACCTATTACATGTTCCAGTACCCTTGCATGGGATTAGGGCCCATCTTTTTAAGTTCGTCTGTCATATCCTTAACCGTCTGGGCAAACTTCCTTCCCTCATCGGCCCCGATCCACCTGATCCATACCCTTTCGCTTTCAAGGCCAAGTGTAGTCAGTATATCCTTTAATAGCGCCATTCTCCTTCTTGCTTTATAGTTGCCTTCGATGTAATGGCAATCACCCGGATGACAGCCTGCTACAAGCACTCCATCAGCGCCTTCCATGAGGGCTTTTATAAGGTACGCTGAATCCACAGAGCCAGAGCACATGAGTCTTATGATCTTGATATTTGGAGGATACTGGATTCTTGCAGTGCCAGCCAGATCTGCTGCGCTTGATGAGCACCACTTGCATAGGAATCCTACTATCTTAGGTTCGAAATTTTCTTCGACTTTTTCTTTCTTTTCTACCATATCATCAACTCCGTTTTATCCTCCTAACTTACAGCCTCATCAATCATAGCAAGTATCTGTTCATCCTTATAACTTCTCAGCTTTGCAGCCCCTGAGGGACATACCACAGCACATATGCCGCAGCCCTTGCAGAGTGCTTCCACAACGTGGGCCACCTTTCTGTCACTGGCAATTTCCCTGGCATCATAAGGGCATGCAGTAACACAGGCCTCGCACCCTGTGCACCATCTCTCATGAACTTCAGAGATAATTCCCCTTGGAAGCAGTTGGGATTTTGAAAGAATATTTAACGCCTTCCCTGCTGCAGCCTCGGCCTGGGCAATGGATTCAGGTATGGTCCTTGGTGAATGGGCAAGTCCGCAGACATAGATTCCTTCTGAAACGAAATCCACAGGTCTGAACTTCACATTGGCCTCTGAGAAAAATCCGTCATCGTCAAGTTTTAGATCAGTATCAAAGATTTCTTTAATTTCTTTATTCCCCTCTGGAGAAGGTCCCACACTTAAAACCAAGAGATCAGGTGTAAGTGATAATTCCTGGGATAAAATCGGGTCCTTAACATTTACAATCAAATTTCCATTTTGCACAATAACCTCAGGTTTATCAGAAGGATCGTATCTTATGAAGTTCACGCCCTTTTCCTTGGCCTTGATATAGAATTCCTCTGAAAATCCGTAGGTCATGATATCCTGATACAGGATATGGACCTGGCAATCAGGAATGGATTTTCTTATGTTCAGCGCATTTTTTATGGCCTGCATGCAACAGATCCTTCCGCAGTATTTTCGATTTTCATCTCGAATCCCAACACACTGGATCATCACAATACTCTTTGCCTCAACCTTATCTTCAACAAGTCGTTTTTCAAGCTCCTTTTGGGTAATTACAGATTCGATTTTGCCAAATTGATAATCCTCGGGTTTTACTTCCCCTGCTCCCGTGGCTAAAATTACAACACCGTAATTTTGGCTCTTTTCACGTTCTGTGGTGGATACTGTGGCATTGAAATTACCTGCATGTCCTGAAACTTTCAGAACTTCCGAGTTCGTAAAAAGGTTGATCTGCTCGCTTTTCTCAACTTCATCCAAAAGACCCTTGAGATATTTATGCACATCAAGACCATCAAGGGTATAATAAACATCCTTTGTATTTCCTCCAAGTTCCGAGCTCTTTTCCACGAGATCAACATAAAATCCTGATTTAGCAATCCTCAAAGCCGCAGTTATCCCCGAAATCCCTCCGCCTATTATAAGGGCCTTCTGCTGGGGTGGTTCTCCAATTGCCTTCTGAGGCTTTTGGATCCTTAATTTTTCATACGCCATTGCAATTAGGTCCTTTGCCTTCTGTGTGGCTTTTTGCTTGTCATCGTGAACCCAAGCACAGCCTTCTCTGAGGTTCACGATTTCAATTAAGCTCGGGTCAATGCCTACCTCGGCCAGTGCGTTTTGGAATTTATTCTCAAAGGGGTAATAAGAGCAGGCGGCAATTATGACCTTCCCGACATTTGCCTCGGCGGTAATAACTTTCATTTCATCCATTTCGAGACAGAGGAATTCGCGTTGTTCCACCTTGCCTACATCCTTTAAAGTTTCTGCAAATTCCATAATTTCTTTGATATGAAGCGAATTTCCAAGACAGCTATCTGCTCCGCAAATGAAGACTCCAATTGCGCTATTCTCCTTTTCAGAAATGTCTTCATCCTCATTTTCTCCAGATCCCCTTTTGAGAATCGAACCCGCCAAAGCAACTGCACAGCCTGCTTCGACAATGGTATCAGGAATATCCTTTGGACCCGAAGAGGAGCCGCATACAAACACTCCCTCTCTAGATGTTGAGGTCGGATTTTCTTTTCTGGTTTTACAGAATCCGAACCTGTTAAGGTCCACATCCATGATTTTGGAAAGTTCTGAAGCCGATTTGGGTGGCGACTGACCTGTGGCCAAAATCACGATGTCATAGTCTTCGCTTTTTGGCTCGTCCTCCTCATCTACGTAATTTACAACTAGGCTCTCCCGGTTCCCCTTCCGGATGTCGGCAACCCTGGATCGCACAAAATTGATTCCCATCTTCTTTGCATCCTCGTAATATCTGTGATAACCCTTTCCAAAGGCCCGCATGTCCATATAGAAGATCGTCACATCCAAATCCGGGTTCAGCTCCTTGGCAATCATGGCCTCTTTGAGGGAGTGCATGCAGCAGGCATGTGAGCAGAAGTTATGGTTCTCATCCCGTGAACCTATACATTGGAGGAATGCGATTTTGTCGGGGGGCATACCATCCGAGGGTCTCTTAAGAACCCTGTCCATATTGGGGCCTGTCCCGCTCATGATCCTTTCAAATTCCAGTGCAGTTACAACATCTTCATATTCGTCATAATGAAGAGCACCCAATTCACTTGGATTAAAGGGGGAGAAACCGGAAGCCAGAATAACTGCACCCACATTCAAATTTTCCTCCTCTGCTTCTTTTGTAAGGTCCACTGCTTTTGTGGGGCAGACCTTTACACATTCCTCGCATTTTGTACAGTTATCGGAATCGATTGTGTAAACCCTTGGAGCAGTGGAGGGATAATCAATGTAGATTGCCTTTCTTTTGGAAAGCCGGGAATTGAACTCCTCCTCAACCTCCACGGGGCAGACATCAACACAAAGACCGCAGGCGATACATTTTTCCGGATCCACCAGGCGTGCCCTTTTATTGATTGCAGCAGTAAAACCTCCGGCTTTTCCTTCAAGCCCAATGATTTCAGAATCTGTAATTAGATTTATTTTGGGATGGACAAGTCCCCTTCGAAGGCACATATCGGAACAGAACTCATCTCCAAAGGCAGGAAGCATCCTGCACATTCCGCAGTCGTTTGTTGGAAACTGGCGGTCCAGCTTTGCAAGCATGCCTCCGATATAGGGTGAATCGTCAAGAAGGTGGACATGAAAACCGGATTCAGCCAGATCCAGTGCAGCCTTAATTCCGGCAATACCTGCACCTATTACCAGAGCCGAATCTGAACCCGCTGCCTTCTTTTCCGATTCATTCTTTTGATTCATCACTCACACTCACTCCTCTGTAAATGCATCCACCATGTCAAATATCTGCTTCTTTGTGTAGTTCTTGTGCTGAAGCGCTCCCGAAGGACAGCCTGCAGCACAGGCCCCGCAGCCCTCGCATAGCCCTTCATTGATTCCCGAAACTCCTTTTTCCTCGTCCAATTCGGCTGCTCCATAAGCACATATTGATACGCAGTTTCCGCAGCCCATACAAACCTCCTCATCCACATATGCTATTATCGGATCATGTAATAGTTCATCTTTAGAGAACATGGAAGCAACCTTTACTGCGGCACCGCTTGCCTGGGCTACTGTTTCGGGAATATCCTTTGGTCCCTGGGCAGTGCCAGCCAAAAATATCCCTGCTGTCATTGTTTCAAGGGGCCTGAGTTTGGGATGGGCCTCGGTTAGCCAGCCATCCTCATCTGATGCGATTCTCAGTTTCTTGGCAATCTCCCTTGTCCCTTCACTGGGTACAGCGGCTGTGGCCAGAACCACCAAGTCGGCTTTGATCTCAATCTTCTTGCCTGTAAGTGTATCCACACCCCAGACAACCACCTTTCCATCCTCTTCAAAGACCTTGGAAACCTTGCCCCTCAGATATAAAATACCCTCCTCTTCAACAGCTCTTTGGACGAACTCCTCATATCCTTTCCCTGAGGCCCTTATGTCGATATAGAATATATATGCCTGACCGTCAGAAACTCTGTGTTTGTATAAGAAGGCATGCTTGGGAGTGAACATACAGCAGATTTTGGAGCAGTATGGTACACCAAGCTCGGGATCCCTTGAGCCGGCACACTGGATGAACACAACTTCCTTGGGTATCTTCCCGTCGGAAGGCCGTCTTATGACCCCTCCTGTGGGGCCGGAGGCAGAAAGGAGCCTTTCGAACTGCAGTGAATCTATTACATCTTCGTATTTACCCCCGCCGTATTCCTTGAGCTCCTCTATATTGTAAAGGTCAAACCCTGTGGCAACCACGATTGCGCCCACATCGAGCTCCTGGATTGTATCCTCCTGCTCGTAATCAATAGCTCCGATATCGCAGAACTTTTCGCAGGCACCACAATTACCTGTGAGAAAATGCATGCAGTGCTCCCTGTCGATTACCGGTTTGTTGGGAACAGCCTGGGGGAAAGGGACGTAGTTTGCATTCCTGCCGGCCATTTCCTGGTTGTGCTCTGATGGAATGGGTTTCGGTGTTTTCCCGGAAACGTCTGAAATATGGATTGCACCGGTGGGGCAGACCCTTTCACAGGCCCCGCAGGTTGTACAGAAATCGGAATATTCATCAAAGGGCTGCGTAACTTTACGGTTTGCACCCCTATTTGCAAAACAAATGGCATGTGCACCCATGACCTGTGAGCACACCCTAACACATAATCCACAGAGGATGCATTTCTCATCTACCTCGCCAACCGATCTCAGCCGTTCAGGCTGGGCACCGTACTTTTCACCAAGTTCTTTTAACTGTTCTAAATCGGGGCATCGTGCCAATAGCAACTCCAAAATGACCTTTCTCGAGGAAATTACGTCCTGAGATTCGGTTTCAACCTCTATTCCTTCCTTTACAGGGAAGGTGCAGGATGTAATAAGTTTGGTGCGGTTGCCGTCTCTGACTTCCACAGTGCACAATCTGCATGCACCATAGGGGTCCAAAGCCCTGTGATGACACAACGTGGGTATGTGGATTTGGTTATAAGTTGCCACTTCCAGTATTGTTTGACCTTCTTCGGCCTCGACTTCAGTTCCGTTTATCTTGAACTTTACCATCTTTTCATTCCTCAAACAATTACGTGATCCTTACCGCATCGAATTTGCACACATCACGGCACACACCGCATCTTATGCATTCTTTTTCATCGATTGTATGGGGTTTTTTCTTCTCTCCCGAAACCGCATTCTGGGGGCACTGCTTCAAGCACAGGGCGCAACCGGTACATGCATCGGGGTCGATTTCATAGGTGATAAGGGCCTTGCAAACACCTGCGGGACATCTTTTTTCCTTGATATGGGTTTCATATTCAGATCTGAAATATTTCAATGTGGAAAGCACGGGATTGGGAGCAGACCCCCCAAGCTGACAAAGGGAAGTATTTTTTACAACCTTACCAATTTCTTCAAGAAGCTCTATATCTCCATCTCTGCCCTTGCCATCGCAAATATCGGATAGAATTGCATGCATCTGGACGATTCCTTCACGGCAAGGCACACATTTTCCGCAGGACTCATCAGCAAGAAAATTCAGAAAGTACTTGGCAACATCCACGATACACGTGGTCTCGTCCATTACAATCATGCCGCCAGAGCCCATCATAGAGCCTGCCTCTGCAAGCTTTTCGTAATCCACAGGAAGATCGATAAGGCTCTCGGGAATACAGCCGCCTGAAGGCCCCCCTGTCTGTACCGCCTTGAACTTCTTATTATCGGGAATCCCACCCCCGATTTTAAAGATGATGTCCCTTAGTGTGGTTCCCATGGGAACCTCAACCAAACCTGTATTATTGATCTTCCCCACAAGAGAGAAGATTTTGGTGCCCTTGCTTCTATCCATTCCGATTTTCGAATACCAGTCTGAACCTGAATTTATAATCACAGGGATGTTTGCCCAGGTTTCCACGTTGTTCAGGTTCGTGGGTCGATCCCATAATCCCTTTGTAGTTGTATGGATGTGCTTTGCCCTGGGCTCCCCGGGCTTGCCCTCAATTGAGGCCATAAGTGCTGTGGACTCGCCGCATATAAAGGCACCACCGCCCCTTGAAAGCTTAATTGTAAAATCAAATCCACTGCCCAGAATATTTTCCCCTAGAAGACCGTACTCCCTGGCCTGTTTTATGGCCTTTTTCAGGGTTTTGACAGCCAGCTCATATTCATCCCTGACATAGATATACCCGTGATTGGAGCCGATTGCATAAGCCCCTATTATCATGCCCTCCAAAACGCTGTGGGGATTGCTTTCCAGAAGACTTCTGTCCATGTACGCTCCGGGATCACCCTCATCGGCATTGCAGATCACATACTTGATTCCGTCTTCAGATTTTGCTTTTCTTGCAGATTCCCATTTTCTTCCCGTGGGAAATCCAGCTCCCCCGCGTCCCCTAAGCCCTGAATTTTTAATCTCTTCAATGATCTTTTCAGGTTCCGCTTCTGTCAATACTTTAGATAGGGCAGAATAACCCCCTATTCCGATATAGTCCTCGATATTGTCAGGGTCGATTTCCGAATTATTACTCAGGATTATACGATTTTGCTCTTTATAGAATGGTATATTATTTTCCAACTCTATTTTCTTGTTATCCAAAGGATTCTCATAAAGCAGCCTATCCAATTTCTTTCCCTTAATTATGGTCTCGGAAACCACCTCTGAAATATCCTCAACCTTCACGTTTTTATAGAGGATACCCTTGGGTTTAATTATGATGATAGGCTCCAGCTCACAAAATCCAAGACAGCCTGTTTTGATTATCTGGATCTTACCCTTCATTTTACTCTTTTCAAGCTCGGAAATAAGTGCCTCGGTTACGGCGTCACTTTGCTGAAGCTTGCAGCATGTTGCCTTTGTTGAGACAAGGACCGTTGTCTTGTTCGGGTCCTTTAATCCCTCTTGGGATTCTCTCAATTTCTTCAATTCTTCAGTGTTAGTTATTTTCTTTATCAATTTTCAGGCTCCTTTCTTTTTTACCATTAGTTAAGATTTTTTTTACCTTGCTTGTATTCATCTGGCCGTGGTACTCATCATCAAGAACCATGACAGGCCCCAGGGCACAGGCACCAAGGCAGTTTACAGTCTCAAGTGAATATTCCCCATCTTCAGTGGTTTCCCCGGGTTTGATATTCAATTTACGGATTACCTCGTCCACGACCTTGTTTGTGCCCCTCACATGACAGGCTGTTCCAAGGCATATTTTTATTATATGTCTACCCCTGGGTTTAAGGCTGAATGACTTGTAAAAAGAGGCGACATTGTAAACCTGGCCAAGGGGAATTCCCAGCTGCTCGGAAACATATCTTATGGCAAGTTCGGGAAGATAGTTGTACTTCCTGTTGATATCCTGTAAAACAGGGATTAGGGGTCCCACCTCATCCGAATATTCATCCAAGATTTCGTCAAGTTCTTTTAACATCTTGGGGTCAAGGTCATCTTTAACGCTCTTTAATTCCGGTAGTTGGATCTCATTTGCCACTAGACAGTTATTTACGCACTCACCGCAGCCGGTGCATATGTCCTCTTTGATGGACCTTGCCTTGTTGCGCACCTTGACCTTGAAGTTGCCAACATATCCCGAGACCTCATCAATCTCGGAATAGGTCATGAGCTTGATATTTGGATGCTGGGAAACTTCCACCATCTTCGGTGTGAGAATACATGCTGCACAGTCCAGTGTGGGAAATGTCTCTGCAAGCTGCGACATCTTTCCACCGATTGACGGATTCTTCTCGACAAGAACGGCCTCATATCCTGAATTAGCAATATCCAGTGCAGTCTGCATTCCTGCAATACCCGCGCCGATAACCAAGGCCCTTTTTGTTACTGGAATCGAAATAGGAGTAAGTGGCTTGTTTGCAGCAAGCTTTTCAACCATGCTCATTATGATTTTCACTGCTTTTTTTGTTCCGGCTTCCCTGTCCTTGTGCACCCAGCTGCACTGCTCCCTTATATTGGCGGCCTCGAAAAGATAGGGGTTCATATCCTCAGACGAGACTGCTTTTCTGAAGGTATTCTCATGAAGGCTTGGAGAGCATGAGGCAACGATTACACCTTCCAGGTTTTCCTCTACTATAGCTTTCTTTATAATGTCCTGGCCTGGATCTGAGCACATGTAGGTGTATTCCACAGCATGAACCACGGCAGGATGTTTGATAACCTCATCCACAACCTTTTTGACATCAACTGTTCCTGCAATATTGGTTCCGCAGTGACAGACAAAGACACCTATACGCTTCATTTCCCCTCCCCTTTTACCTTTATCCGTTTATCATGGATGAATCCTTTTTCAATTAACAGCGGTCTTGGATCGATTGCATGCTTTGAAAAATCGAACAATTGATTATCGATGCTCAGGGCCAATCCCAGAAGTTCAGTGAAATACAGAATGGGAATCTGCTTGAAATCCCCGAATTTTTCGGCGATCTCACCTTGTTTCTTATCGAGGTTGAAATAGCATACAGGGCAGCTTACCGCAATTGCTTCTGCATTGTTGCTCACTGCGGATTTGAGTATGTTATGGGAGCAGCTCAAAACTACATCCTTTACATCCTCATTTACAATCTGATAGGAGCCGCAGCATTCCACCTTGAAGGGAAAGTCAACAACATCGCATCCAAGGGCAGCCAAAAAGTCATCAAGGATCTGGGGATTTTCACAGTCATCCATCTGCATAATGGATGCTGGCCGTAAAAGCTGGCAGCCATAATAGGGCACCACCTTCAATCCCTCTAGATTCTTTTTTACGTTTTCTTTTAACTTTGAGAATCCCACGTCATCTCTTAAGATCTCTAAAAAATGCACAACCTCGATATTGGGATTGTATTCCTCCTCGATATAATCGCAGATTTTGGCCCTTTTTTCCTCATCTGTTTTCAGTACATGGTTGGTGCGTTTGAGCACGTTGTAGCAAAAAGAGCACAGGGTAGTGAGTTTATCTGCTTCCTTGCTTGCATTAATGATGATCCTCGAGGCCGAGATTAAACCCATGAGATTATCGGAAACCAATGGAAAAGCAGCCTGGCAGCATGTCCAGTTCTCTTGTTCCACGATCTCGATTCCCAAGGGTTCAGCTGATGCCTTGGCAAGCTCGCCAAGGTTCTTTGCCTTTGTATATAAGGTACAACCAGGATAATAAATGACTTTCATTTTTACACCGAATATCATGGAGTGAATTTTCTCGAGCTGCATACGAGAAGCTGCTGGGGTGCTTCCTCCAATTCCTCATCCGACAATTTCGAAATCTCTTTGAAATCCTCACCTTTTCTGAGCAAAAGAACCCTCAATGCTTCCATGATCTTAGATAGATCAACCCCCTTGGGACATCGTGCCTCGCATGTGAAGCAAGATGCACAGATCCATATGGTTTTGGATTTTTTTACATCCTCTACCTGCCCCATCTGCAAGAGTCTAATTATTTGGTTGGGAAGAAGGTCCATTGCCTCGCCCATGGGGCACCCTGCAGAACATTTTCCGCATTGATAGCAGGCGAGTAGCTTTTGGCCTGAGAGTTCCTCTATCTCCTTGATTATGTCGTTTTTAAGGTCTTCTTTCGAGAGTTTCACCCTGATTTTTACGCCTCCATATCGATTTTGAAATAAGGTTGATTTCCTTACCTCACCCTCTTTGATTTTAACTGTCGCCCAGGCGACTTTGAGGGGATGGCAATCAAACTTATTAAAGGTTTTTGAGACGGTTTGCCAGTCATACTTTCAGGAAGAAATTTTACCCTCCAAATTATTTATCTTCTTCTTCGTTACCTGGCAAAGGGACATGTTTAAATATCGGGATAATATTCAGTCTGAATCACATGCCAAGAAAAAAGAAGAAACAGGAAGCACAGGAATCGTTGGAGTTCAAGGTTGAAGAACCCCAGGCAAATCCCGCGCAGGATGCTCAGATAGAATTTCAGATCCAACCTTCACAGGAGACACAACAACAGCCAGAAGTCCAATTTCAGATGACACCACAGGAGCCTTTATCTCCAGACAGTGAGAAATCACTTCCTCCTCCACCCAAATCCTTGATTGAAAAATCAACTGTTCAACCCGAACTCCTGGCCGAGCAACCAACCGAACAACCACAAATTTCAGCCCCGATTCCATCCGCAGAGCCTGTTGAGAAATCAAAAGGAGCCCAGTTTCAATGCCCGGAATGCAGCAAGGTCTTTATTGTTGGTTTGAGTAAAAGGCCTATACATATCAGATGCCCCTATTGTGGTTTGGAAGGCATGATAGACTAAGATTATCATTTTTCCTCTCACATCAAAACCAATATTCCCACGGCAATTGCTATTATTCCAAATACGACACAGAAGGAATCGAACCTTACCCTTTTTGCAAATCTTAAGAGGATATCTATCATTATATAGCCCACTGCAAAAGATGCCAAGATCCCTGCAATTACCGGTGCCACACCGATTTCGACTACCTTTCCTCTAAAAACTTCGATTACCATGATTCCTGTTATGGCTGGAATCGACATCAAAAATGATAGGTGGAGAGCTTCTTCCTGTTTGAAGTTCTTTGTCACCAAAGCAGCAACAGTTACACCTGAGCGCGAAAGGCCTGGTAAAACCGCAAATCCCTGGCAGATTCCCGCTAAAATGGAATCCTTTGTATTGGAATCAGCTAGATTTCTGGAACCGGTCTTCCTTTTGGAAATGTAAATGATAATTCCCGTGAGTATGAGAAAAAAACCCACGAGGGCTGTGACGATATCACCCTCAATTCCACTCTCAAATAGACTGAACAGAAGAATGTAAACAGGTAACCCCACAAGTAGAGAGGCGATTGTGGAAATTACCATGAACTGAACCAATTTATCCTCCCTAAATTTAGGCAGCTGAACTAAGATATGCTTTACATCACCTCTGAATCTGAGCAAAACCGCAAACAGGGTGCCGATATGAAGGTAAAACGCAAATGACAGTGCAGTATCTGCATCCATTTTCAAAAAATCCACCATGGCAAGGATGGTCTGTCCGGAACTACTTATGGGAAGCCATTCCACCAGACCCTGGAAAATACCCAGGATTACAGCGATAACGATATCGACCTCGGCCATGAAATCGCATGGATACCGAGGTTGGGTAGTAATAATTTTTGGTTTTCATTCTCATATAAATCATCCACCCTTGGCTCTTACTTGTTCGGATGATTTATGTAAGAGGATTATCGTAATCAAACATTTTTCCAGATAGATGAGCCTCGTTAAGGATGCACAAACGGTTAAGTATGAATGTGACAATACCGTGAAATAGTGAAAAATTTATGGATCCGCAGAAGATGTTCTCAGGTGCTGCCACGTGTGAGGATGTGATGCAGTGTTTTTTTAATTTGAATGAATTCGAAATTGGGTTATATTTAAAGTTAGTAAATGAAAGTCCCCAAAGATCAGATAAGATGGCAAAGAAGGTTGGAAAGGATGCAACCACTGTATACAGAGCATTACAAAAGCTCATTTCCTGCGGAATATGTTTCAGGGACACCAAGACGATAGATCGTGGGGGTTACTATCATGTCTACAGTGCAATCAGTCCTGAGTTGGTAAGAAAGAAGATAAACGACTGCATCGACCAATGGAATATAACCATGAAGAAGGCCCTGGAAGAGTTCGATAGTAAATTTATAAAAGAAGATTAGGTACTTGACACCAAATCGAATTTTTTTCAGTAATTAAACCATAAGTATATAAATAAATTACACCATTTAGAAATATGGGGTCGGAATGAAGAGGATAAAGTTATTCACGCTCTGTCTTATGGTTATTCTCACTTCCTTGGGAAGCGGCTGTTTTCAACCTCCTGAGCCAGCCAGTAATTCCTATCTCTATTCCATAAATATCGAGGCTAATCGATCTTTCAATTTCACAGTATATGCTCCCTTTGTGAATGAATACGGTTCAAACCAATCAATTGAGGCGATTTTCTCGAATATTATGGCTGTTGAAGGATCAGTATGTTATAATATCATCGAGACAGAATATGGCTTGGCACTGAAGATAGAGTCAAAGGATACGTTGCAACTGAGATCAAATTATAGAGACCCAGGGGAATATCAGCCATTGAGCCTCAGCATGCAATCAGGAAATACGGGCAATGAAATAAAGGAGCACTGGATATTTTGCGATGGTAACGAGCAGGGGGAATTGAGGGTATCGATAGTACTTGAAGCCCGGGCAGGCGAGTGCTGCTCTGAGTTCAGAACCGAGGTAACAGAGCCACAATTTCAAACCATTTCCACAGATGGCTGGCAGAAGATAACTACATTATTTACGATTTTAGAATGATTAAAAATAGCTATCAGTCCCGAGCTTGTGAGAAAGAAGATAAGCGACTGCATCGACCAATTGAATGTTACTATGAAGAAAGCTTTTGAAGAGTTTGATGGGAACTTTTTAAAAAATGTTCAACAACAAGCTATTAATATCCAATATGGCATATCTTATTACTGGTATATCTGGGAGGAGTGAACTAAGAAAGCGGGGTTACGAGAATTCCCCGAGAAGTGAGATATCTTGCCTTTTAGTTTACATCTTCTAAGGGTTACTTTAAGTGAAACAAAGGAGGGAGTGAAATGAAAAGAATCGGAAAAATTTGTGCGTTTGTTATAGTGATGATGTTAGTGACCATAATGGCGGCACCAGCGGTACCTGCACCACCTGGTCAGGGCGGAACCCCACCGGGGCAGGGAGGAACACCACCTGGGCAAGGCGGCTCACCACCGGGCATCCAGCAGAATTCAGGTTGGACCATTGAAGGAGATAATTTGTTCACTACATATCTCGATTGCAATGTGGGAATCGGGACGACCAGTCCAAGCGGAAAGCTGGAAGTTGTTGGAAACATAGTGGTAAGCGGAACCGTGGATGGGATAGACATTGATGTTGAATTCGGCAACTTGACAAATGTGACTACTGGATTGCAGGATGCAATAGATGCCGAGGAGGCTGCAAGGATAGCAGCTGACAATACGCTTCAGGCCAATATCAATGCCGAAACTACTGCAAGGATTGCAGCAGATAACACATTACAGGCCGATATCAATAATCTCGCAGCAATTGATGCACTGGATTACGATAGTCTAGCTGACCTTGAGGGGGCTGTTGCCAATGGATTCAACATTGCCACTATATCAGGAAATGTAGGTATTGGAATCATAAGCCCTACCCAGAAACTTTCTGTAGCGGGGAATATCCAGACTAGTGGGAGTTTTATTGCTGGTTTAACAACTTACGGTAATGGATCTATTGGCTTGTCTTCTGGTATTGAGCTTAATATAGATTCCGGAACATTATTTATCAATAGTACAACTGATAGAGTGGGTATCGGAACCATTAGTCCCAGCAAGGAACTTCATGTAGCAGGAGATGTACTTGTGGACTCCGATTTGGAAGTTTCTGGCGACGTCGAAATTGCAGGTGAACTGGACCCCAAGGGAGGAATCGTAAGCTCTGATACCATTATTATTGAGAGCCTTAATCAAAAAATAAAGCTGATTGCAGGAAACAGCATCATAACAATCGATCCTTCGGGAGGGATAACCATCGAGAGCAAAGATGATATCAGCATTAATTCAGAAGGTATACTCGGTCTTCATGGAAAGACAGTGAGCATCTCCTCGGATTTGGGTATGGAAATCGAGACCGGTACATATCTGGAAATTGATACATACACCTATATGGATATTGATACCGGAACAGATATGAATTTTAAAGCGGCTGACGATATCAAAATTACTTCGCTTAAGAAGATGGAAATCGATGCTGGTACGAACATGGATATTGATGCTGGCTTGATATTGGACATCAAAGGCTCTACCCAATTAAAAATGCGCAGTTCAGGGATTACGGATATCAGGGGTTCCAGAATCAATCTTAACCCTCAGTTCGGAGGTAGACCTGCTGCCAGACAGAATGACATGGTCATGGGTTTCTGCCCTCCATTTGGCGGACCACTAATGGGTGGAAACATTCTCATGGGAAGTAACACTGTGTTTATCGGATGATTCACCCCTTATTTAGGAAAGCCCTCTTCATTTCCTATGGTTAATGTATGGGAAAAGATAAATATTCCAAATGCAATGGACTTTTTGCGTTACAGCCGTAAAAAAGTGACGAAAAGAGGGGGCATGATTGGCAATTCGACATAATTATCGATTTGGACAGAGAACATCATACTCTTCTTTTTTATGAATCACTTTGGCTGAATCCTGAGGAAGATAATAAATGAAAGAATTGGAGGGATTATAATCGAAGAGAATGTGGAAGAGAATGGAGAAGATTTCGAATTGGAGGAAGAAGAGGTGGAATGGGGAGAACCTGAAGAGGAATACGGGGAGGAACCTGAAGAAGAAGTGGCAGAACCAAAGGGAAAGGAAGTACAAGAAGAAAAATCAGGTTCAAAAATTCCCACAATGCTGGTTCTTGCACTCTTACTTGGCGCCATTGCAGGCGCCTTGGCAGGACTCGCAGTTCAATCCTTATCTGAGGATGAGGACGAGGACACACCATTCACCATCAAAGATGAGAATGTCGGTATTGGAACCACAGAACCTGCCACAGAGCTGGATGTGGATGGTGTGATCACTGCTGAAGGTGGCAATTCTGATGAGTGGAACACTGCTTACGGTTGGGGTAACCACTCCACTGCAGGATACCTGACGAGCGAGACTGACCCGGTATACGGTGTCAGTGCAGCATCTGGAATCTCAAGCGGGGATATAACCGACTGGAACACTGCCCATGGCTGGGGTGACCATTCCACTGAGGGATACCTGACAAGCGAATCCGATCCTGTATATGGTGCCAGTGCTGCATCGGGAATCTCAAGTGGAGATATAACAGACTGGGATACTGCCTTCGGTTGGGGGAATCATTCCACTGCGGGATACCTGACGACCGAGACGGACCCGGTATATGGTTCCAGTGCAGCAGCAGGAATATTAATTGGGGATATTACAAACTGGAACACAGCTTATGGCTGGGGTAATCATTCCACTGCGGGATACCTGATAAGCGAGACAGACCCGGTATACGGTGTGAGCGTAGCAGCAGGGATATCAAGTGGGAATATTACCAACTGGGACACGGCTTATGGCTGGGGTGACCACTCATTAGCTGGTTATCTTACAAGTGAAAGTGACCCGCAAGTCGGAGCGAACGCACTCAATTTTACTTCCAAATGGAATGGCAATGAACTTGTAAATGGAACGATATACGACAACGGCAATATCGGAATCGGGACAACTAATCCAGAGGCAAAATTGGATGTGGAATTATCTGGAACTTCAGGTAGTGTTGGTGGAGCGGCAACTATCGGTCACAGTGATAACTCAGCTACCGGGGATTATGCTATTGCCATGGGTGATTCAACAATCGCCTTCGGAAATTATTCAACCGCCATGGGCAGAGAGACAAACGCCAGCGGCTATGCATCAACCGCGATGGGGTATTATACAACCGCCAGCGGGGATTGGTCAACTGCCATGGGGGAGAGTACAGATGCCCTCGGGAGTTTCTCTACCACAATGGGGAGAGGGACAACCGCCAATGGGTATACCTCAACTGCGATGGGTGGTTGGACAGACACCTTCGGGGATTATTCAACTGCAATGGGGTATCAAACAAACGCCAGCGGTTATGCCTCAACCGCGATGGGATATGATACAACCGCCAGCGGGAGTGCTTCAACCGCGATGGGGTATGATACAACCGCTAGTGGGACTGCCTCAACCGCCATGGGTAGAACGACAACCGCCTTTGGGGATTA
>CBDVCK010000030.1:0-19684 GCA_965372465.1 uncultured Thermoplasmata archaeon
ACTCTTTCAAGGCCCGTGAGAGTGTAGTTCTTTTATTTTGAGAACCCCGAGGTAAAACTCATATACCCTCAAAGTGTTGGCCCGATTCGTTCAAAGAGCATTATCATATGAAGGGCATTAATATGCTGGACATGGAATCCAAAATTGAAGACATCATCCAAAGACATACCCCCAACAAATACATGATTGGTTATTCCTATCTTGAAGGTTTACTTCCAAAAAAGTTCAAACGCTTGCATTACGGTATCTCAATTGCAATCAAACTGGATGACAAGATAATAAATGGTATCAAGAACGGACCCACAAAGGAATATGCACAGCATTATAAAGATATAAATAGCACACTCAATAAAATCGGAACGGATATCAGGAGAATACTGAGGAGACGAGGATACAAGGCCGAACTGATCAGGGCTACATTGGAAACATCTGAAGAAAAGAATTATCCTGGCTATTACAAGACCCTATCCGTTGAATTTTCCCACAAAACCGCGGCCACGAGAAGTGGGTTGGGCTGGATAGGAAAATGCGCACTTTTGATAACACCGATCTTCGGACCGAAGATTCGTCTTGTAACCATATTGACCAACCATAAATTCAAGACAGGACACCCTGTTAAAACAGACCTTTGCGGCGATTGCGAAATCTGCGTTAAAAAATGCCCGGCAAATGCAGCATCAGGAAAATCCTGGTCTGCGGATATGCAGAGGGAGGAGTTCTTTGATGCTCACAAATGCAGGAACACGGCATTGGAGCTGGCACAACAGCGACTGGGCATTGATGAGGTCATGTGCGGAATATGTATCGCGGTATGCCCAATCGGTAGAAAATAGGTAAAATATTATTTTGTTAAGAGTTTTATGCAAAAATATCCGCAAGATTTAAGTTTTGGTAAATCAATATCAATATATTGAGGCTCTGGATTTCAAACCTATCACACCTTTGATGCCAAAGGTAAATCCACGCCAATAATTTGCAATACCAAATGAACAACCCACATTTGAAAAATGTGGGTATCATCACTCGAAAACCGCACCTTGCATTCCTCCACCATTTGAAAATGGTGGTATCCTGCGGTTTTCTGCGGATGAAATCGAATGGAAGGGAGGCAAAATTATGAAAGGTAAATTATTTCTGATTCACTGGAATCCAATAGAGGCACAGGAATACGCGTATTCACTTCGAGACGAAGGATGGGATGTAGATGTTGAATCCAAAGATGATGCCAATGCAGGTCGAAAGATATTGTCCCACCTACCAGATGCCATTGTAATTTACCTCTCACGTTTACCTGTTCACGGTAGTGCAATCGCAATGGGATTAAGATCGTATAGAGGTGCCCGTGACGTTCCCATTGTGTTTGTGGATGGAAAGGAAGAAGCAATTAAAATGACGAAAGCAAAAGTTCCCGAGGGAATGTTTACTTCATCTGCAGATCTTTCTGATATTCTCGGAAGGTTCTCGAAATCAGGCAGCACCACATAAACTTTCATTGGGAGTTTTCACAGAATCTCCCACTTTTATCCGTAACTTTTATCTTATAATGTTAGATATAACTAAATATACTTAGGATATTATCAAAAAAATGTAATAAACAAGGGATAGGGGCATCTCAAAATGGAAAAAACAACATTCGGAGCAGGCTGCTTCTGGGGAGTGGAAGCAGAATTTCGTAAAGTGAAGGGTGTGACCTCAACCGCAGTTGGCTATATGGGCGGTGTATTGGAGAGTCCAACATATGAGGACATATGCACCGATAGAACAGGTCACGTTGAGGTTGTTCAAATTGAGTACGACCCCAAAATTGTATCATACAAAGAAATATTGGATGTGTTCCGGGACATTCATGACCCAACCCAGCTGAATAGACAGGGCCCGGATGTTGGAACACAGTATAGATCCGTGATTTTTTATCATACGGAAGAGCAAAAAGCCTTGGCCCAAAAATCCAAGGAAAATCTCCAAAACCCTGGTAAGTACAAGAATGAAATCGCAACCGAAATTTCGGCTGCCTCCACGTTTTACAGAGCCGAGGAGTTCCATCAAAAGTATTATGAAAAACACGGTATTACTGGTTGTAAAGTGAGGTGAATATATGGGAAGATATAAATCCATGCTTGCATCATTGCCCCTTATAGCCGTGATTTTTACGGCTATTATCGCACTCATTCTTTTAACCTTCGGAAGCATCACCCAGACATTTGCATTGATAATGATTCTGACACTTCTGAGTGCATATATTCTTGATGAGGCTATTGCAGATATCTTGTTCAAGGAGAAATTTCAAAACGCTGTCTCGATAATGGAAAAGAACACAGCCATTACCGAGGCAATCCATAAAGAGTTGTACAGACAGAAAGTCCCATGTGAGATTGTGGACCCATGCAGAAAAGAAATCTGGGAGTTCGAGGATGAACTGTTATGGTACAATCCGCCATTGATCCTTGCAGAGGACGAACTTTTTCCAAAGATACATGATGTATACTCCCAGCCGGAATTTAAAAAAGCCAAATACCTCTTTTATTCTGGTGGGTCCGAAGAAGACTTAAACGATTTTTCCAATAGGATAAAACGATTCGAGAATATCAAGGCAAGAATACTTGGGCAGAATTCCCAAGCCTGGAAAAAGATGAGAGCAAAGGTGATTAATGATACTCCCCCGGGATTATCATTCTTCATTGGAAAGAAAAAGGGATTTGATGAAGGTATACTGTATATTATGGAAAAACCCTTTGCAATCGATGCCAAGAAAGGGGAGGAACCTGCTTATGTATTTGTATTAAGGGAAAAGGAAATCATGAGAAGGCTTCGAACAATTTTCAATAATGAGTGGTCAAAGGGAGTGGAGCATGAATAAATCCGGAATTAATAAAAAGATGGAGTATAAAGACATAATCAAGAAATTAAAATCCCTGTCAAATCCCAAAGCTGTTGAAGGTATGGCAAGGTTCGGAATCAATCCCAAGAACAATTTAGGTGTGAGTGTTACAACTTTAAGAAAGCTGGCAAAAGAAATTGGATGCGATCACAAACTTGCCAAAAAACTCTGGGCTTCGGGGATTCGCGATGCCCGTTTTCTTGCTGCCACTATCGATGATTCGAACCAGGTAACAGAGGAACAGCTGGAAAGCATGGTTTTGGATCTTGATTCCTGGGATATCTGTGACCACTGCGCAAGTGATGTTTTTCTCTCATCCGGGTTTGCCTACGAGAAGGCATTTGAATGGAGTGCCAGGGATGAAGAATTTGTAAAAAGGGCAGGATTCTCCCTCATGGCAAGGCTGGCTGTGCGGGATAAGAAGGCAGATGATGAACAATTTGAAAAATTCCTTCCCATAATAAAAAGGGAAGCCGGTGATGAAAGAAATTATGTGAAGAAGGCTGTAAACTGGGCTCTCCGGCAGATCGGGAAAAGGAACCTGCATTTGAATAAGATGGCTGTAAGGACAGCCAAAGAAATCCAAAAAATAGATTCTAAAAGCGCCAAATGGATTGCCTCTGATGCCCTTCGTGAGTTGACAGGTGATAAGATCCGTGAAAGGTTGAAAAAATGAAACCTGTAAACAAGAAGATAATCGATGACCTGCTTCATTCAGAAGAACCCTCAATTCGATATAAGATTTTAATCAATGTCTTGGATAGGAAGAAAGAATCTTCCGAAATCAGAGAACTTCGCACAAAAATTAAAGAATCACCTCGCGTGAAATCGCTTCTCTCTCAAAGAGACAAAGAGGGAAAAATCCCCTTCAGGCCCTATGCAAAATGGTATGGTGCTCATTGGGTGCTTACCGATCTTGCAGAGATGGGTTATCCTCCAGGTGACGAGTCACTATATCCATTAAGGGAGCAGGTCTACGATTGGCTTTTTTCACAAGAGCACGAAAAGAAGATCAAATCCATAAATGGGCGGGTGAGAAGATGTGCCTCCCAGGAAGGAAATGCTCTTTACTATCTACTCTCTTTAGGTTTAGCTGATGCTCGAACAGATGAACTTGCAGAACGCCTTGCAAAATGGCAGTGGGTTGATGGGGGATGGAATTGCGATAAGAATCCAAAGGCTGTGAATTCCTCCTTTATGGAGAGTCTAATTCCCCTTCGCGGATTGGCACTTCATTTCAGGACAACAGGAAAAATATCATCAGAGGAAGCAGTAAAACATGCAACAGAAATATTCCTAAAACGCAATTGCTATAAAAGGCAGAAAGACGGGAGAACAATAAAGAATGATTTTGTGAATCTGCATTACCCCTGCTATTGGCATTATGATATCCTGTTTGGCCTCAAAGTTCTAGCCGAAGCAGGCTTCGTTTGTGATGAGCGGTGCAAAGATGCCTTGGATCTGTTGGAATCGAAACGATTATCCACTGGAGGATTTCCAGCAGAAAAGAAATATTATCGCGTTACACGTGATAGGGTGTCAGGGCGTTCCCTTGTTGATTGGGGCGGAGCCAGTAAAAAACGTATGAATGAATTTATTACTGCAGATGCATTATATGTTCTTAAGAAATCAGGACGCTTGCGATAATCTCGAGGAATTATCCCCAAACCTGCCTCGATAACTTCTTTTATCCGTAATCCCATTGGGGAACTTACGCATAGACTTGGGGGAAGAATGTATGGATTCAATCATTATCGAAAAACAAGATGATGTAGCTGTTTTGAGACTTAACAACGGTGTTACTAATGCTCTGAGCCTGGAATTCGTTACAGAGATTTCTAAAAATCTTCAGAACCTGAAAAACGATCCATCCGTGCGAAGTTTGGTAATTACAAGTGGCAATAACAAATTCTTTTGCATTGGATTCGACCTACCTCACCTTGTTGAACTTGACAGGGAGGGTGTCAAAACCTTTTATCAAGCCTACAACAGTCTTTGTCTGGATTTGTATACTTTCCCCAGACCCACAATTGCTGCAATTACTGGACATGCAACCGCTGGTGGCTGCATCTTATCGCTTTGCTGCGACTTTCGATTCATTGTCCAGGGTCGAAAACTCATGGGCCTGAACGAGATAAAACTGGGTTTGCCTGTTCCCTACCCGGGTGATATGATTTTAAAACAAATAGTGGGCATTCGAAATGCCAGGACGATTATGGAGGTAGGTGAATTCTACGCTTCCCAAGAGTTAATGCAAATGGGAATGGTAGATCAGATATATCTCCAGGATTCGGTTGAAGGAGAATCAAAAGAGCAGGCCAGGTTGCTTGGAAAATTCCCTTCACATGGATTCGAGATGATCAAAACCAACAGGGTGGAGAGAGTAAAACTAAAAATTCTAAAGAAGTTAAAAGTAAAGGAGGATTATTTCCTGGAATGCTGGTTTAAGGATGAGACACAGAAACTGCTTAAAGCGGCAACAGAGAGATTCTGATTCGCCTACAACACCATGGAGAATGAGAAATGAGCCATATATTACAAAAACTCACGGGTGGAGATTTGCGCTCAATAGGAAGGGCAGACGAAGTTGTCGAGGACATTCTAAAGAATCCCACTCTATATAAAGAGGTCTTCGAGGGGATGATACATGATGACCCCAGGGTTAGAATGCGCAGCGCCGATGCCCTTGAAAAGGTGTCCCAAAAACATCCTGAATACCTTCAACCTTTCAAAAAAAGGCTGATTAATGAAATTGCAAAACAAGAACAACAGGAGATCCGCTGGCACGTGGCCCAGATGTTCTCGTATCTTGAACTTGATAAGAAAGAGAGAGATAAGGTAATCCAGATATTATTCACTTATATCGATACCAGTAAAAGTAATATCGTAAAAGTATTTTCCATGCAAACACTGACTGATTTTGCTCAGAAGGATAATAAGATAAAGCCCATGATATTAAAAGAACTAAAAAAAGTCATGAAAAGCGGGAGTCCGGCTGTTGTGAATCGCGGTAAAAAATTGGTAGACTCATTGGAGACAAAAAAGAATCGGAGGTGAAAAAAATGCCTGTGATAAAGTTTGAGGGACCTCAGTTAACTCAAGAGCAGCGTAAGGCTCTGGTTGAGGGTTTCACAGAGGTTGCCTGCAAGGTAATACCCCAGATACCAAAGGAAGCCTATTACGTCTTTGTTCTGGATTATCCTGACGAAAAAATCGGGGTAGGGGGAATGATGCTGCCCGATTACCTGGCAAAATTACAACAGCATAAATAATTTCAGCATAATAATAGGATGAGATGCTATGACCTTTAGATACGCAGTACTTGGAGCAGGCCGCCAGGGCATTGCAGCAGCATATGACCTTGCTAAATTTGGTGATGCCGAACAAGTGATACTGGTAGATGTAGATCCTTCTGCTTCCCAGGATGGTGCTCACCGTATCAATAAATTGTTGGGACGAGATATTGCAGTTGGAAAACAGGCAGATGTCTGCAATATAAACCATTTGATAGCTGCCCTTGAAGGGGTTACAACAATAATAAGCGCTTTACCTTATATTCACAACCTCCCACTAACTGAGATTGCACTCAAAATCGGTGCAAACATGTGCGATTTGGGGGGTAATACGGAAATCGTCCGAAAGCAGCTAGAACTTGATGCCAAGGCAAAAGAAGCAGGTGTTTCGATAGTGCCAGACTGCGGAATGGGCCCTGGAATGAACATATCATTAGCCACATATGCAATGTCCCTTTTGGACAATCCCAGAGAAGTATACATCTGGGATGGCGGATTGCCGCAAAATCCGAAACCTCCTTGGAATTATGCCCTTACCTTCAACATAGGCGGTCTTACCAACGAGTACTTTGGCAATGCCTATTTTTTACGGGATGGAAAAATCACAGAGGTGCCCTGCTTTACCGAGCACGAGGAACTCACCTTTCCCCCACCATTCAATCGTCTCGAAGCCTTCGTAACATCAGGAGGGCTTTCAACCGCACCCTGGACCTTTGAGGGAAAACTCGAAAAGCTGGAGAATAAAACCCTCCGCTATCCCGGCCACTTCGCACAATTTAAAACTCTCGCCCAGCTGGGCCTACTCGAACTTGAACCTATACATATAAATGATACTATTATAATTCCGCGGGATGTGCTTCACGCACTTCTGGAGCCAAAACTCGTGCAGCCCGATACAAGGGATGTGGGAATCATCCGGGTAAAATGCACAGGAGAAAAAGAAGGTTTACCGAAAGAGGCGATTGTGGAGCTTGTTGATTACTTTGATGAAAAGACAGGTTTTTGCGCAATGCAGAGATTGACTGGCTGGCATGCTTCAATTGTTGCAATTCTGGCTTCGGAAGATAAGATTTCCAAAGGGGTATTACCCATTGAGACCATTTCCGGAGAGGTAATCGTCAAGCAAGCGAGACGAAGAGGATTTTCTATTGAGGAACAGGTTTTGGATGTCGAATAAATCATATTCAAATATCATTCACACATCTTTTCACATTATAGAAGTGCTAAATCTAATATCTTTATAAACCAAAGCTACGATATACTGTGATGTGAGAGGTAATGTCAAAAGAGTTTGAAAATCGATATGCCCGACAAATCATATTGGAGAATATCGGAAAAGATGGGCAAAATGTGCTAAAAAATTCACATGCGGCAGTAGTTGGTTGCGGGGCATTGGGCACTGTTATTGCCGATCATCTTACAAGGGCAGGAATAGGGAAGATCAAGATCATCGATAGGGGTATAGTGGAGCTCGACAACCTGCAAAGACAGATTCTGTTTGATGAAAGTGATATCGGGGCTCCCAAGGCAGCAGCCGCGCAAGAGAAGCTCAAAAAAATCAACTCCCTGGTGGAGATTGAGGGAATGGTAAAGGATCTGAACCCCACAAATGCCGAAAATATTTTAAAAAATGTCGATATAGTCTTGGACGGCACAGACAATATGGAGACAAGATATCTATTAAACGACACCTGCTTGAAAAATGAAATTCCATGGGTCTACGGCGGAGCCGTATCCACATACGGTATGAGCATGAACATAGTCCCAAATGAGACTCCATGCCTGGTCTGTGCATTTCCCTACATGCCAAGGGCAGGCTCCTTGCCAACTTGTGATACGGTAGGTGTTTTAAACACTGTCCCAAGTATTATAGCATCCATCCAAACCACTGAGGCATTGAAGATACTTCTTGGGAAGAAATACAGCCAAAACCTAATTGTCTATGATGTCTGGCAACATGATTTCAGAAGCATCAAACTCAAAATCAATGAGAATTGCAAATCTTGTGGGGAACACGATTTCGAATATCTGAACGCCAAGAAAACCGAAAATGTCATGACATTATGCGGTAGAAACTCGGTGCAGATTACACCTGCGCAGGATGGAGAGGTCTCCTTGGAACGTTTGGCAGAACGATTGAAAAAAGTTGGGGAGGTAAAGCTTGGTCCAGTGCACCTGGTTTTCGAATCCAAAGATGTTTCAATCAGTGTCTTCAAGGACGGAAGGGCTATTGTGAAAGGAACAGATTCCGAGACAGAGGCCAAGTCAATTTTCGCGAAATATATAGGTAACTAGGAATATTTCCTGACATATGAAAATCATGTTCAACCGAATTTTTAACTTTAAGTGAAATAAAGTAACTTTGATTTGGGTAATATTTATGAATAGTTTCTTATATCTCCCCTTACATATAGGAATATAACCAAATAAATTTCATTAAGCCTCTAGTAATAATCGAAAGGTTAAGATTTACGATTGGGGGGAAGTAGTTGACACAAGCATATGAGAACAATTTTGGAGTGATACAGAATGCAAACGTACTGGGCCTGGCCGTGATTATGGTTATGGCCAGTTTTGTTGGAAGCACAGCGAGCACTTTGGGCACGACATCCTCATCTGGTATTCAGCCCTTATCCGGGTCCGGTTACACTGGTTTTCCCGACTATGATGCTGACAGCGGGAAGTTTTTAGGCATAGCGGGTGGGGGAACTATCGAAAATGTCCCAATAATCCTTCATATAGGTGTTTCCTCAGATGAGTCAGACTTTGACGTGGATGTGTTCGACGGAGAGATCGGAGGTCGTTGGGATCAGATTCGAAGCGGTTCTGACTACATGGATTTCGAATTGTATGAGGACCCTCTAAAGGATCTCACTGGAACCAATCTAGTTGCCTCTTGGACACAGTATGATATGGTTGATAACGATTGGTACCTTCGTTCGTTTTCAACATCCTCAGGAGCTCAAGCACCCAGTGGTAATTATTTCTACAGAATGGAGGTAAAGTGGCGGAGTCCCGGTAGCAGCTCTTCAAATAACTATTTCAAGGTCCGAACCACGGGTCAAATCAGCATAGCTCAGGGGAATATATTTGCAATAATGGGTGGACCCCAGAATCCGCCTTCGTCTAGTAATCCCGATCCACCATGGGAAATCTATGGGTGGGATCCACCAGTGGGAGCAGGAGACCCAGATCCCGATGTCAACAATATTGATGCAAACTCATATGACGGTGAATGGAATTTTCATTTCTATGTTCCCAGGTCCCTCACATCAATAACCTTCCAGGACGGGGATGCAGATAGAGCGGATGATACAGATGATCCGAACACACCCAATACTGACCCAGATGGAGGTGGCCCATTACGTGCCGAAGGAGTGAACCTGGGTAACCCCCGTGACGGTCCCAGTCCCCTATATGGTTGTAATGTCAATCCCAGCATCAAATACACCATCATAGACCCTGATTTAAATGAATATGAAAATTCAGACCCCTCGGGAGATATGGAATGGGAGAATTTCATAATTTCTAATGACCCTGCAGACACCCCGGATTACCTTGCGGGTGACACTCTTTCCGCTGGATTGTGGCACATGAAATTTGAAGGAATGGACGCCCACAACATGAACTTTATCGAGGCATCCCATGAGATCTTCACGATAACGGAACCCCCACTTCCCGTGAACCCGCCGCCCACACTGGTTCCTCCATTATCTACAACTGTATCGCCAGGTGCAAATGTTTACTTTGGCCACACCCTGACGAACAACGGTGTAAGTGACACTTTTGATTTGAGCGCAACCTCAGATCACGATTGGACAACAAGGATTTATCATGATGCAGATGGAGACGGAGTGCTTGATTCCTCTGAAGAGTCCGCGGGAGAGATTTCTCAAACAAGTCTTCTCGGTCTAAGTGAAAGCTTTGATATTGTGGTTAAGCTGGAGGTTCCCTCCGGGATAGGAGGCACAACAGATTATACCACTGTAACCGGTTCTTCACAAACCGAGTGGAACATCCAGGCTTCGCTTACCGATACCACGAATGTACAGGCCAATCAGCCTCCTGTCGCGGATCCGGGCGGTCCCTATTCCTGTGACGAAGGGGACACGATACAACTGGACGGCTCAGGCTCATACGATCCTGATGGAGATCCCTTGGACTATTACTGGGATTTGGACAACGACGGAAGCTATGGTGATTCCACCTCGATATATCCCGACTTTTACAGAAGTGAGGATGGACTATATACAGTGAGACTTGCCGTATTTGACGGAACGGTCTATGATTTCGAATCCACAACAGTAAATGTCGGAAATTTACCCCCTGAAATATATTCAACAACCTATGTCTACACACTTACACAGGGTTCATTCTCAACAACCATCCCGGCTATAGAAACTGCAACTTCTGGAGCGAGTTTTTATAATTATTACAGTGCAAGTTCACATACCGGTTATGAAACAGCTTCCGAGAGCAAGATTATGCTGCATCGTGATATCACAACCGATGATGTCACATTGATTGTGACACACAACATCGACTACTTTCCTGGCGGTGAACACACAGGAGCTGGTGCTGTTTTCTTCGATTTCGATGGAATACCAACAGATGCGTATGTCTCTGCATCCGACGATCCACTTCATGAATGGACCTCATGTCCCCTTGGAAGCCAGACACATGGCTCTCCGTACAGCGAATTTGACCTTGCTTATGACTACAGGGAGGGTGAATGGTATTATGTTGACAACACGGATGGAGGATCGCTATCAGGGTTGCCAACTGACGAATCATGGGACATTACGATTACGCCCGAGGGTTTCTATAACATAGACAGTTGGGTTTACCATTTTGCCACGGGAGAAGATATTGTTTTAGATATGTCATTGCCTGTCACAATATCTTACTCTTCCCAGACAGAACCAGGGGAAGTTGAAACAGATGAAGGCACCCCCATAACCATTGGTGCATTTGCAAGAGATTGGGGCTCGGATGATAATCCCCTGGATTATGAATTCGACTGGGCGGATTCATATGCTCCTGGTGTAACGAGTTCAGGCACAACACCCTGGGATACTCTGTTTACAGCAACACACATCTATTATGAGGATGGAACATATTATCCGGTTCTAACTGTCACTGATAGTGATGATGCAACAGATACCTTTACCTTCACAGTGATTGTGAATAATATCGAACCCTCGGTTAATGCCGGTCCAGATAAAACTGTTGATGAGGGGACTTTGCTTTCGGTTTCAGGCAGCTTTTCCGACCCAGGAGCATATGATACCCATACCGCATCCTGGGATTGGGGCGATACCTCATCAAGCGCAGGAACTGTAACTGAGGAAAACACACCACCTTACTCAACAGGCACTGTGTCCGGCTCTCACACTTACATGGATGATGGCTCTTATATTGCAACCCTATCTGTCTGGGATGACGAAAGCGCATTGGGTCAGGATTCCTTGAGAGTTACTGTAAACGACCTTGGACCCAGTGCTGAGTTTTCCATGTCTCCATCTCCGCAGGATGAAGGCTCACCTGTGCAATTCACTGACCTTTCCACCTCATATCCCGATGCGATTGTTTCTTGGCAATGGGACTTTGGCGGACTGGGAACCTCGACATTGCAGCACCCGCAGTTCACGTTCATGGACGATGGTGTATACTCTATAAGCTTGACTGTAACAGATGATGACGGCTCCACCTCCTCTATCTCTTATGACATCGTTATAAACGATCTGGCTCCAATTCCGGATTTCGAGTGGCCCTCTGCTCTGCAGTACGAGGGATCGCCTGTACCTTTCACAGACCTTTCATACTCATATCCGGATGTCATCGTATCCTGGGAGTGGGATTTCGGGGATAGCGGAACAAGCTCCCTACAACATCCGAGCCATACCTATGGAGATAACGATGATTATACAGTGACTTTGACTGTGACAGATGATGACGGCTCCACTGCTTCAATTTCCTATATTGTAATAATCCACAATGTGGCTCCCGAAGTTGAAGCTGGCGGTGACCAGGAAACTGACGAGGGGACAACGATTTCCTTTTCTGGCTCCTTCTTTGATCCGGGCTGGCTGGACACCCATACAATCGAATGGGACTTTGGAGATGGAAATACGGAAACTGGAACATTAAATACCATTCACGCTTATGGTGATAATGGTCTTTATCAGGTGATCCTCACAGTAACCGATGATGATGGAGGAGTGGGTTCTGATTTCCTTTATGTCACTGTAAATAATGTAGCACCATCGGTTGAGGCATTAGAAGATCAAGAGATGGATGAAGGAACCTCAGTTTCCTTGGTTCTGGCTTCCTTCACGGACCCTGGCTGGCTGGATACCCATACTGCAACAATTGACTGGGGTGATGGGACAGTAGAGGCAGGAACCGTCACAGAAATCTCAGGTAACGGTACTGTATCTGGAAGCCATACCTACGGCGACGATGGAGTGTTCACAGTCACAATCACGGTTACGGATGATGACGGTGACAGCGGTTCTGACCAATTGACTATAATCGTATGGAATGTAGCACCAGAATTGGGAGCTCTTGAGCAGTCCTATGTAACCGATGAGAATGTTGCTATTACATTGGCAGGACATGCAACCGATCCGGGTTCGGATGACCTCACATTCACATGGAATTGGGGAGACGGCACCTCGGATACTGTGACGATTTACTACAACAATGGTGTCAGTCCCGACCCTGATCCTAGCACCGAGTTCAACCCAATGAATATCACAGATGTCGTTTCGCACACCTATGGTGACAATGGAGTGTTTGTGGTCATTCTGACAGTCGAGGATGATGATGGCGGTTTGGATGTTTTTAATATAACTGTTACAGTGCACAATGTCGCACCTGAAGTTGATCCTGGCGGACCGTACGTGGTAGATGAGAACACAGAAATAACCTTTAACGGACGAGGGATAGACCTGGGAAGCGATGATCTAACATTCACATGGGAATTCGAGCTAGGTCCTACGATAACAAACGTGTACTACAACAATGGAGTTTCCCCTGATCCCTATCCAAGCCCTGAAATCAATCCTGTGGATATTACAGATGTCGTGACCCATACCTACGGAGACAACGGCAATTTTACTGTTACTTTGACTGTGGAAGATGATGATGCAGGTATCACTGTAGTTACGTTTGTGGTTGTAGTGAGAAATGTAGCCCCTGCAGTGATCAACATTGAGACCTACATGTATGTCAACTTCAGCCTGAGAGTTGCAGGAGAAAAATGGCATTCCGTGGGAATTTTCCTCAGTGAGGATGACTCCGAGATATGGGCTGCCACAGTCACAAGATATCCGGGAGACCCGGATGAGCAGAAGGCGACCATCACCAATGTCAGGGTTGACCTCACAAAGAGCTACACCGTTTTGGTAGATTATCTCCCAAACGACCCCCGTATAAACGGCAATGTCTGGGGCGGAAACCCGGTATGGATTGATATGGAATTTGAGGATGGATCAACTCAAAGATTGCACCACACGTTCAATGTAAGACAATCGGACTGGGACAGCGACCACTGGAATCATATCGATCCCTGGGAGGTTGAGATCAATCCCCATCTTGTGGGCCACAACATAACATTCGAGGCAACGGCAACAGACCCGGGAAGCGATGATCTGACCTTCTTCTGGGATTTCGGGGATAATGCAACTTCAGGACCTAACACCTACTTCAACAACGGGGTAAGTGCCGATCCCTTCCCAAGCCCTGAAATCAATCCCATGACAGCCACTGATACAGCTGTTCATTACTATTCAACTTCAGGCACCTTCACTATCACACTCACTGTAACCGACGACGACGGCGGTACCACCACCTTTACCCTGGTGCTTCTTACGGGTTAGAAGGATTGGCCCTCTTTCGATAAAACTCTTTATACCCAAAATCCATTAGCTCTGCCAATGAAGCTTATTTCACTTATCCTGACGTGCACTCCAATAGAAAGATTAACATAGTAAAATTGTCTTAAATCATAATAATATCTATGCAAATAATTGTTTTTTACAATATGGACAAAATCGAGGAGTTCCTAATAAATTTAAATTCTCTCTACAATAAAGACAGATCTTTATTTGAGGTGTTCATGTAGATTTTGTGTTCCCAATAGTTTTTCTTTGAACTACGCTATCACTGATGGACACGCTCTCACCTTCTTAATAATCCCCAGAGACAACAATTTGAGAACGCATTTGTGATATAGTACCTAATAAATCATTTATTTTAGAAATCAATTTTACATTACCAATGTTTTCGAAATAATTTTGTATAATCTCAGCTTCTTGTTCTATTTTATCGATATTACTAATGTCATCAGTTGAAATTTTACCCATCTGATATTTTATGAAAATTAAATCTAACTCAGTTCTAATCCCATCTATTAATTTAACTAATTTCTGTAGTTTTCTTTCCCTTTCGTTATATACTTTAATGAATATAACTATCGAGACTATTGAAAGTTCAGCACCAACAATTGTTATCATATAGAATAAAAAATTAATGAAAGTTGCATCATGTACATCTTCAATTTTCGATTCTATCATAGAACGACCCAAATAAGGGGATCTTGCCCCCATATACCTAAAATGTCCAGAAGCATATATGGTTTGACCAACAGAAATCCTATCTTCATAATCTCCTTGGATAAAAAATGCAATTCCGCCATCGAGAGAAATATATGTTGCATTATCCCCCTCATATACTGGTAGACCAGGGTTCACTCCTCCTGCCTGTTGGAATCTATATCCTACATATTTTACGTAAGCTACTCTACCATATACCGTATATGTTAGCCCAGGATCATCACTCGAATGATCTCCAAAGTCATAATAATCTTTGGTTTCTTCAGATGTAAATCCAACAGAAGACCAATAAAATAATATTAACATAATCCCCAATACTAATAACGCCAGTGAGGATATTAAAATAACAATAAATTTATCGATTTTTGGAAGGTTCTCAATTCCTATATCATACTTCGAATTATCCTGATTTTTCATATTTTAATTCCTCCTTTTTCTACGATTATCATTCATTGTTATAATTCCCCATAATATTAATGATTATTCTTGTATATTTTATTTCCCATTGATAAATGGACCTTTTTATTATATTCTCTTAGGAATGCCGACAAGGCTTCAGAACTAAATTTACTTTTAGACAATCGGACTGGGACAGCGACCACTGGAATCATATCGATCCCTGGGAGGTTGAGATCAATCCCCATCTTGTGGGCCACAACATAACATTCGAGGCAACGGCAACAGACCCGGGAAGCGATGATCTGACCTTCTTCTGGGATTTCGGGGATAATGCAACTTCAGGACCTAACACCTACTTCAACAACGGGGTAAGTGCCGATCCCTTCCCAAGCCCTGAAATCAATCCCATGACAGCCACTGATACAGCTGTTCATTACTATTCAACTTCAGGCACCTTCACTATCACACTCACTGTAACCGACGACGACGGCGGTACCACCACCTTTACCCTGGTGCTTCTTACGGGTTAGAAGGATTGGCCCTCTTTCGATAAAACTCTTTATACCCAAAATCCATTAGAGAGTAAAATATAAATTAGTAAAGTTTTAAGATTGTAAACCCTTCCCTTTTCTTTAAGATACACTAGTATTATTTTGTTTTAAAGCTAAAAGTATAAATATCCACAAACACCATTATTACCATTAGGGCGCGGAAGGAACGCTTGAAAGGGCGTTTCTTATAAAGCCAGCGATATGGGGAGTGTGGAAAATGAAATCCAAGATGGTAAGTCTTCTTATTTTGGTAGTGATGGTTACAGGTATTTTTGGAGTGATCTCTCAAAATGTGGGGAACCCGGGTTCTGATTTAATGGGCGGTGAGGAACTTGTAGACTCTATTCCTCAAAATGTGGGACCACAGATTGCAAGTTCGAGTGGAGCAGTGGGTCCCGTGTTATCGAACATTTCTCCACCAACCCCTCAAATTGAAGGGCAACCGAGTTCAGGTTTGAGCGGAACAGGAGGTCTTGCAGATTCTCCATGGCCGATGTTCCGGCAGAATCTCAATCATACTGGGGTTAGTCCCTATGATACGATTACAAATAATGGAAAATTGATATGGAGTTTCACGGCGGGTCATAATGTTCTCTCCTCCCCTGCAATTGGTTCTGATGGCACGATTTATGTGGGGTCCGATGACAATAAACTATATGCAATCAACCCTGATGGAACTGAGAAATGGAATTTCACAACCGGTGCTATTGTGCGATCAAACCCCGCAATAAGCTTTGACGGAACGATTTATGTTGGCTCCCACGACAATAAACTATATGCGATCAACCCTGATGGAACTGAGAAATGGAATTTCACGACCGGGTGGATTGTGCGGTCATCTCCCGCAATCGATTCAGACGGTACAATTTATGTGGGTTCTTTAGATGGTAAATTTTATGCAATAAACCCGGATGGCACCGAGAAATGGAATTTCACGATTGGTAGCGTTGTCGATTCATCACCAGCAATCGGTTCCGATGGTACGATTTATGTAGGTTCCGGTAACCATAGACTGTATGCAATAAACCCGAATGGTACCGAGAAATGGAATTTTAAGACTGGTAGTGGTGTGAGATCTTCACCTGCAATTGGTTCAGACGGAACAATTTATGTGGGATCCCAAGATGGAAAACTATATGCTATTAACCCTGATGGAACTGAGAAATGGAATTTTCCGACCGGTGACGATGTCCAGTCTTCACCAGCAATCGGCAGCGACGGTACGATCTATGTCGGTTCTTACGATTCCAAGCTGTATGCAATCAATCCTGATGGCACTGAGAAATGGAGTTTCGCAACTGGAGATGAAATACACCATTCATCACCTGCAATCGGCTCCGATGGGACGGTTTATATTAGCTCTTGGGATGGAAAAATTTTTGCCGTTAACTCGGATAGCACTCAAAAATGGAGTTTCACGACTGGGAATGGCGGGCGGTCATCACCAGCCATAGGTTCCGATGGCACTATTTATATTGGCTCTGGTGCCCCCTATAAACTGTATGCTATCGGAGAAGGTGGTTCACCACCCATCGCCAACGCAGGCCCTGACCAAAACGTGAACGAAGGCGATACTGTGAGCTTCGATGGCTCATCTTCCTTCGACCCCGACGGCACAATAGAATCCTACGAATGGGACTTCGATTCAAGGGATGGATTGTGGTGGGAGACAGGTGCACTGACCGATACAACAGGCCCAACACCCACCCATATCTATGGCGATGATGGAATTTATGTTGCAACATTAAAAATAACTGACAATGATAACCTATCAGCCACAGATATATGCAATATAACGGTTCAAAATTTTAACCCGACAGTAACAATAGAATCAATAACCATGGAGATTGAGATTGGATTAAGGGTTGCAGGAAGGAAATACAACAATGTGAGCATGACATTATATGAAGATGATATTAGCCTTGGCTCGGTCTCCATCGAAAGATTGCCAGGCTCTCCAAACGAACAGATGGCATGGATTCCAGTCAGTATCGACTTTTCAAAATCCTATTCTGCAACCGTCACTTATACCCCTGAGGATCCACCGAATATCGGGGCCAACCCGGTTTGGATATACATAAAATCCCAGAATGGGAGTGTAAAAAAGATACATCATACTTTTAACGTCCAGCAATCCAAAAAACGAGACAGCGACCATTGGAACCATGTTGAGCCCTGGGAGGAGGATTTGAATGTGCAATTTGTTGGACTCAATTTCAAGATTACCTCACATATCACTGATCCTGGAAGCGATGATGAAACACTTACTTTTAACTACGGTTCTCAGGTCAAGACAGTTACATATTTGAACAATCCACCGAATACAGATCCATATCCTTCACTAGAAATCAATCCAAGAGACATTATGGACACAACAACTCTTGTTTACGAAGGCCCAGGAACAATCACATTAGTTGTAGAAGATGATGACAATCTTAGGTTAGGAGTCGGTCAAGGTAATGATTCTATTGATGTGGGATAAGGTGCAGGTGGTAAACGAAAATTTCATCTTCGTATATCGATTACTATAACAATAAATATTTATCATTTGAGGATAATATAGAATACTGGTGAACAATTGCCAAGAGTACATAATGTGCCTAATGGATTCTGGGAGGATGCACGGTGGGTCAGAGACAATTATTCAGAATTGTTGAGAAAATACCCTGATAAGTGGATTGCTGTTTTTGGCAAAAAGGTGATCAGTTCTGGGAAAATCCTAAGCAGAGTGCAAAGAAATGCAAGAAAGAAAACCCGCCGGTCCTTGTTTTACTCCACATATATCGGGTGCGGACATCATGTCTACTAGAATCAATCTTCATTTTATTGAAGCCGTTTTATCTGAACTCTCTGAAGACGAAGAATACTTATTGACCAGATTGATGGGATGGGTCGTTTTTAAAACTCCAAGAGGCTGGTCAACTCCAATGGATGCTATCATAGATACGGGAGCCCATACATCTATCCTACCCAAATCAATCTGGAAAGGGATAAAGACAAAGAAAACGGGATCTTATGATATTCAAGGAATTTCGAGTAAAACAGAATGTAGAATCCCTTGTGATGTTGGGCAAATAACTGCTCAATTTATAGATGAATCCGGTAGTATCTCGAAAGAACTGAAGATAACAGCTTTTTTAGCTTTAACTGATGAAGTGCCTTTGATAATCGGTTTTAAAGATATTCTATCAGAGTTTAAGGTTTGTTTCAATCGAAAGAAAAATATTGCATTTTTAGATGAGAAATGATTGAATATTTCTCTAAAAATACCGCGGTTCTCCAAGCGATTTCGAATAGAGCGCAGGATGAGGAAAATGCGAAGCATTTTACGAGCCAATGTAGAGCGAAGCAACGCATGCTGTGAGTAAATTTAGAATAAATTTGCGAGCTAGTGCGGAACGAAGCGACAGCACGTTGGGCGGAAGTGGAGGACTTGATTCGAATCGGGGAATAGGCGGGAGTGGCGGAATTTGTTTTGATGTACATTTTTTAGACTCAGGGAGTGGCGAACCGTAAAGAAAAATGCCAAGGAAAACAAAAGCGGTTTTTATGGTCAAATAAATTCTCATTTTCACTGCAATAAATGGGCATTTTCCTTATCGTGCATGAGTTAAATTATGAAGCAATAGTTGTCTTCTGAAAACTCTTTATACCCAAAATCCATTAGCTCTGCCTATGAAGCTTGTTTCTCTTATCTCGGGGGGTATAGATTCACCTGTAGCAACTCACCTCATGCTTGAAAGGGGTGCTGATATCGTTTGTGTGCATTTCGACAACCGGCCTTTTACAGGCGATGGGCAGATTGAAAAAACAAAGGCCATTATCAAGCACCTGGAAAAAATGTACAACAGGAAAATCAAGACATTTATCGCACCGCACAAGGACAGCCACATTGCCTTTACCAAGAACTGCAAGAGGAACCTGCACTGTGTCCTTTGCAGGAGG
>CBDVCK010000031.1:0-19677 GCA_965372465.1 uncultured Thermoplasmata archaeon
GAGAGGTTTACTGGGGTGATCTGGACTATCTTATAATCGATCTACCCCCTGGTACAGGGGATGAGCCTTTGAGTATTGCACAACTTATTCCAAACAGCAGTGGGGCCATTATAGTTACGACACCGCAGGAGGTGGCGTTGCTAGATTCGAGAAAGGCAGTCACCTTTGCAAGGACCCTTAATATTCCAGTTTTAGGCATCATTGAGAATATGAGCGGTTTTACCTGTCCACATTGTAGCAAGACCATCAATCTTTTTAAATCCGGAGGAGGCCACAAAGCGGCTTTGGAGCTCATGGTTCCATTCTTAGGCAAAGTTCCGATAGACCCAAAAATCGTTGAAACAGGAGACAGCGGCAGACCTTTTGTTTTGGAGTATTCAAAATCCGAATCTGCAAAGATATTCGGGGAGATTGTGGATAAAATCATAAAACTCGTGAACAAAGAAAATAAGATTCCAAAAGGTGAGATTATTGCCGAGAGGACATCGCTGGGGACAAAAACGTGAAGGAAATAGTAGAGATATTCTCGGTAGCTCATGTGAATGTACCAGATGTGGTTATAAGATGTCGAATCAGGCAGCAGTGCCATGTCCTTCGATACCATGTCCCCAATGTGGAGTGTCAATGGTAGAATCGAATTGGAGATGAAAGTGGAGGTGAAAAATTGAAAGTAGCTGTATCAGCAACAGGAGAAGATTTGGATGCACAGATAGACCCAAGATTTGGAAGATGCCAGTACTTCATAATCGTGGATGTGGATTCCATGAAGTATGAAGCGGTGCCAAACGAAAGCGCAATGGCTTCTGGTGGAGCAGGAATACAAGCCGCCCAGAGTGTTGCAGGAATGGGTGTGGAAGCTGTGATTACCGGTAATGTAGGACCCAATGCGTTCCAGACCTTGAATGCCTCTGGGATAAAGATAGTAACAGGTGCAAATGGCATCGTGAAGGATGTCGTTAAAAGATATAAGAAAGGAGAGCTGAAAGAAGCTTCTTCCCCAACGGTTGGAGAACATTCTGGGAGGGGTAGAGATATAAGAAGAGGTGGCAGGTAAATGACAAACGAAAATAAAATAAGAATAGCGGTTCCTTCAATGAGTCCGGGAGGACTCAATGCTGTAAGCTCCGGCCATTTTGGCCACTGCGATGTTTTTACCATCGTGGAAATCGAGAATGGAAATATTGTCGATGTAAAGGTGATTGACAACGTCGAGCATGTTCAGGGAGGCTGCATGGCTCCTGTAAATCTCCTTGGAGAACATGGTGTGCAAGCCATTCTGGTGGCCGGGATTGGAATGAGACCGCTGATTGGCTTCAGACAGACCGGTATTGATGTTTATGCAGGAACAGTGGGAACCGTAGAATTTGCTGTTAATGAGTTCATTAATGGAAATCTGCAACTTGCTGGAGAAGAGGATGTTTGCGGCCACGGCAGTGGAGGATAGATACTAAAAAAAGAGCGTCAAACACGATAGGTTAGGAAGCCATATGATAACAGATAAAGGCCACTTCCTTGCTTTGTTTCTGTTATTTTGGCCCCTCCCGATCCTATCGTGGGCGTTTCTCTTGGTGAGTATATGAACATTGCAATAGCAAGCGGAAAAGGCGGGACAGGAAAAACGACGGTCGCAACTAATCTAGCATTATCTTTAAAAAATGCGCAATTATTAGATTGTGATGTTGAAGAACCGGATTTACACATATTCCTGGATATGAAATTAAAGAAGGAAGATGATGTCTTCATACCTGTACCAAAAATAGACAAAGATAAATGTACTTTTTGCGGGAAATGCTCTGAGTTTTGTCAGTACAACGCCATAGCAGTAGTTCCTGATGATATTCTATTTTTTCCCGAGCTGTGCCATGGGTGTGGCGGATGCACTTTGGTTTGTCCCGAGAAAGCAATCACTGAGGAAAATCGTGCTATTGGAATAATTGAGAGAGGAGTGAATAATGGCCTTGAGTTCTATCACGGCCTTTTGAACATAGGAGAACCAATGGCGACACCGCTTGTGGGTGCGGTGAAGAGTAAAATAGATCGAAATAAGATAACCATTATCGACTCACCTCCAGGAACATCCTGTCCCGTTATCGAGTCCATCAAGGACACGGATTACTGCATCCTGGTGACCGAGCCTACGCCTTTTGGGCTCTACGATTTGAGGTTGACTATAGAGGTAGTTAGAGTGTTAAACGTTCCCTTCGGGGTTTTGATAAATCAGGATGGAATAGGTGATAAGGGCGTTGAGGAGTATTGCAAGGAGGAGGATATCCCCGTCATCATGAAAATACCTCATGATAAGAAAATTGCAAGATTATACTCGGAAGGAATACCATTTATAAAAGAAATGCCAGAATGGAGGGAGAGGTTCGTTGATTTGTATGGTAGCATACAAGAGGTGATAAAATAAAACAAATGACAATCATCAGTGGTAAAGGAGGAACAGGAAAAACATCTATTGCTGCAGCCTTTGCAAGCCTTGCCAAGAACGCGGTGTTTGCGGATTGTGATGTCGATGCTGCAGATTTGCACCTCATCTTAAAGCCTAAAATTAAGGAAACCATTGAATTCAGTGGTTTGAAGGTGGCATCTTTAGACAATGAAAAATGCGTAGAGTGTGGGGAATGTCGCGATGCCTGTCGCTTTGATGCGATTACCCCGGATTTGGAGATAAAAGCTATCGATTGCGAGGGATGCGGTGTATGTGTTTATGTTTGTCCCGAAGAGGCGCTGTCATTGATTGATAGGAAATCAGGTTTTGCATATATCTCAGAAACGAGGTTTGGACCCATGGCCCACGCGAAGTTGAATATTGCGGAGGAAGCATCCGGAAAACTTGTAACACTCGTTAGAAATTACGCGAGAATCTTAGCCAAAAAGGCAAACAAAGATTTGATAATCATCGATGGCCCTCCAGGAATAGGTTGTCCTGTGATATCCTCAATCACGGGTGTAGATTTGGTTTTGATAGTGACAGAACCGACAAAATCTGGCATTCATGATCTAAAACGTATTCTTGGCGTTGCAAGCCACTTTGACATACCCTCAGCAGTTTGCGTCAACAAATGCGATATCAACAACCAGCAATCGAAGAGCATACAAAAATACTGCCAAACAAATAACATCCCTGTTGTTGGGCTCATACCATACGATACAGTCTTCACAAAGGCTATGATCGAGGGAAAATCGGTCATAGAGTTTTCTAATGGGTCAATTTCAGATAATGTAAAAATCATGTGGAAAAAAATGGGGAGAATGTTGAATGATGGAGAAAAAGAAAACAGATCTTGACAAATTCGTCGAGGAGATTCAACAGGAGATAATAGAAGAGGAGAGGACGATTTATTCAGAAAAGGTAATCGAAGAGGCCAACAATCCGAAAAATGTGGGAAGAATGACGGATTGCGATGCATGTGGAGTATTGGATGGTTCCTGCGGAGACACGATTGAGATCTATATGAAAGTAAAGAATGACAAGATTACAGACATAAGTTTCATGACCGATGGATGCGGGGCTACTATCGCCTGCGGCAGCATTCTCACTGAGATGGTCAAAGGAAAAAGCACAAACCATGCCATGGAGATTACCAAGGATGACCTAATAGAGGCTCTTGATGGCCTTCCCAAGGAAAACTTGCACTGCGCGGCGCTTGCCGTGGGCTCGCTGAAAAAGGCAATTTTAAACTACAGGAAAAAAAGAAAGTTCGGTTGGGCATGAAAATGAATTGTGCGCTATGTGAAGATAAAGAATGCCATGAAGGCAAGAATTGTACAGAGGAAGAAATCATAAAACAAACCAAAGAGATGTACAATGGCAAGAACTACGAATTAATGAAAAACGCCTGCCACATAGAAGCTGAATATTACATGAAGAAAACCAGGCTCGAGGAATTAATTTTATTTGCTAAGAAAATGGGTTATAAGAGACTGGGCATGGCATTTTGCATCGGCCTGGAAAAAGAGGCAAAGGTAATCCATGAGATATTGAGAAAAGATTTTGAAATTCATTCTGTATGCTGCAAGGTCTGCGGGCTTGACAAAGATGACTTCGATTTACAGAAATTGCATGGCGTGGGTTTCGAGACCGCATGCAATCCCATAGGACAGGCAAATGTATTGAACAAGGAAAATTGCGACCTTAACATCATCGTGGGTTTATGTATAGGCCATGACATTCTTTTCACGGAACATTCAAGGGCACCGGTTAGCACATTGGCTGTGAAGGATCGTGTGCTTTCACACAACCCCCTTGGGGCGGTATATTCTAATTACTACCTGGAAAATATTTTCCATGTTAATAAGGATCGGGAAGATCAAAAATGAAAGATGATGAACTAAAAGAGGAAATTATTGAGGCATTGAAGAAGGTAAACGACCCTGAAACAAATATGAGCGTTTATGATATGGATTTAATAAAGGGTCTTAAAGTGGAAAAAGGCAAAATCACATTGAAGTTCTCTCCCTCTTCAAACGTCTGCCCACTTGCGATTCAACTCGCATTTAATATCAAAAGGGCAGTTGAGTCCGTAAAAGGTGTAAACGTCGTGGATTTAACTGTCACCAACTATGTGGCTACCGATAGATTGAATGAATTGTTGAAAAAGTAAGCCACCCAGAAAAGGAGGTACATGAAAATGGAAGAAGTTTGCGAAGTACCTGCATATGAGACCACAAGCGATGATATAAAAGATATATTGACCTCAGTAAAGACAATAGCAATGGTTGGTTTATCACCAAAGAGGGAAAAGGATAGCAATAAAGTAGCAAGGTACCTTCAAAAGGCAGGATATAGGATCATCCCTGTCAATCCCAGATACAAAGAAATACTCGAATTAAAATCCTATTCATCATTATCTGATGTAACTGAAGAAATTGATGTTGTGGATATTTTTAGAAAGCCCAGTGCAGTTCCCGAGATCGTTAATTCTGCGATTCAAAAGGGTGTTGGGGTAATCTGGATGCAGGAAGGGATAGTGAACAATGAAGCTGCTAAAAAGGCGAAAAATGCAGGCCTTAAGGTCGTAATGAATAAGTGCATGATGAAGGAACATATAAAAATGACGCGCCAAAGGGCGAATTTAACCCTGAAAAAGGATGCTTTAGTGAATTCGGCTGCAAAATGAGGTGTGATCCATGATAAGGAGGTTGACAATTACCACTTTGGTTGATAATCATGCCTTGTTCGGCTCTGGTTTTTGGGCAGAGCATGGTCTATCATTCCTCATCGAGGCCGACGGTGAAAAGATACTGTTTGACACCGGCCAAACCGGTGGAGTGATTGCCCATAATCTTGAGGAAATGAAAGTGGATCTGAATCGTTTGAAGTATATAGTGTTGAGTCATGGGCATTATGATCATACCGGAGGGTTGGAAGAGATAGCAAGAAGAACCCATGATGCCAGTGTTTTTGCCCATCCTGACATATTTGATGAGAAATATGTGAAGAGAGATGAGGAGTACATATCCATAGGTGTTCCGGTTAGCGAACATGAACTAAGAAACAGTTTTAAATTTCATTTTAAAAAGAAGGGTGAAGAAATTATTGAGGGGGTCAGAACAACAGGCCAAATACCAAGAACTACCGAATTCGAGAGTATCCCCAAGAGATACTACATAAAGAAGAATGATGAATACATCAGCGATGATATTCTCGACGATCAATCCCTTATTTTGCATACGCAAAAAGGTATAATAGTAATCCTTGGGTGCACTCATTCAGGATTGATAAATACCCTTTTCCAAGTAAAAAAAATCACTGGTAAGAATGAGTTTTGGGGCCTTCTTGGTGGCACACATCTGTGGGCTGCAGATGAGGAAAAACTCCAAAAGACGAAACAGGCATTAATGGAATTTAACCTCCAGGCAATTGGTTTATCACACTGTAGCGGCGAAAATGCATTTCTTTACTTCTCAAAAACATTTGGTGATAAAGTGTTTCTAAACAGTGCCGGGAGTGTGATTGAAGTTTGAATTTCGTTTACGGGCCAGTACCATCGAGACGCCTGGGTATTTCATTGGGCATCGACATTGTCCCGCCTTCCACTTGCACATTTGACTGTGTTTATTGCCAACTTGGAAAAACATTGCACAAAGTTAATCATTGGGAAGGGTTAAAGTTTCCAAATGCGGATAAAATTATAGAGGACCTAGAAACTAAATTAAAAAAATACGATAATGTTGACTATATCACAATATCTGGTAGCGGAGAGCCCACATTGAACCCACACCTAGGTGAGATTGCAAAAAAGATTCGCGCTTTCACGAATTTGCCACTTGTTCTGATAACAAACTCCTCTCTTTTAACATACGATACTGTATTAGATAATGCCAGGAAATTCGATATCGTCATGCCATCCCTAGATGCCGGTGACAATAAAACTTTCAAAATTATTAATAGACCCGCAAAAGGTTTTCAAATAAATGAAATCGCAGATGCAATTAAAAAATTAAAGGAAGAGAGCAGGGGTGAAATATGGCTTGAAGTGATGTTCATAAAAGGCAAGATAACAAATGCTTCTTCTGAATCCATTGCAAATATTTCTAAAGAAATCAGCAAAATACATCCTAATTTAGTATTCTTGAATTCACCAGTTCGCCCCCCGGTGGAAGAATATGTAAAGCATTTTGCTGATGACGAAATGGAAAAAGTAAAGCAAAGAATGGAGGATAAAATCTCCAAAGATATGGAGATTGAAGTTGTACCAAAGCTCTCTTTTTCTAGATCTCAATTTCTGAATAGGAATGACTTGTTAGAGGAAATTCCTCGATTATTATCTGTCCGTCCATGTACAATACGGGACATTTCAAACATAACTGGAGTAAACCTCAGTGAAATTGGAAAATACATGGGACATATGTTAGATGAGGGGATGATCACAAAAATAATTTCGAACAATGAAACATATTATTTAAGACATTCGGAGAATGTAAAATGAAAATAGAATTTAAGCCAATAGGGATTATCCATTCGCCCTACAAAACCAAGGAAGATGTACCGATACAAGCGTACCGTTCAGAAGATGTTGGCGAAATCGAGATGTTCAAGGAATATGAGGAAGGACTAGATGATATTGAAGGCTTCAGCCATATCATGATCGTCTATATTTTTCACAAATCAAAGGGCTATTCTCTACATGTAAGGCCGTTTCTAGACCCGAGCTTAAGGGGTCTATTTGCCACAAGGCACCCCAATAGACCAAATCCCATCGGCATTTCTACCGTGAGATTGTTGGAGAGAAAAGGTAATATATTGAAAATCAAAGGTATGGATGTAATAGATGGCACACCCCTTGTTGACATAAAACCATATGTAACGAGATTCGATGAGAGGAAGGAAGCGAAATTTGGATGGCTTGAAGATAAATTGAGGGAGTAACTAATTGATTATTTAAGGCAAGGGAACCATAATGAGGAAATTTTTCATCTTCTTGATAGCTATCAATATTCTGTTGTACACCTCATTTACTCCTAATATCAATACTATAGCAGATACGAATGGAATTAAAGTTGTGGGGAAATTGCCGAAAAAAGTCTATTATTCTTCTGCTGTATATAATGGTAATTTAATATATCTATTTGGAGGACAAATTCCAGAGGGGTTATCAGCCTCTATATTCTCTTTTGATCCTGAATCTCTTGAAATAGATGAACTAAGTGTAAGCCTGCCTAAGCCCATAAAACGACAATCGGCTGTTTGGACTGGTTCCGAAGCCTTTATTTTTGGTGGGGCAAGTTATGAAGGACAACCTTTACCAGATATTATCAGATTCGAACCCCCAGATACTATTGAGCTATTGGAAAGCACACTTCCTCATGGTGTAATGGGGGGTTCTACAGTCTGGTCCAATAGTCACATTTACTACTTTGGAAACTGCATATGTCCAGGCGAGAGTGTTAAGAAAATCATTCGTTTTGATCCCGAAAAGAATCTGTCTGAGGTATTGGATGAGGAACTTCCCGGACCTTTGGCTGGAACCGCGGCTGTCTGGTATAACGGCTCCGCATATATTTTTGGTGGGAGAACCGGAGTTGGAGAGGGAGGGCATTCTGATGAGATCGTAAAATTCACACCGGGTAAGGGATGTATGGTAATGAACGCGAAACTCCCATCGCCCCGTTTCAGAACCTCGGCTGTTTTGCATGGTTCCCATGCATATGTGTTTGGCGGATATAGCCCTACAGGCTTTTTGGATGAGATTGTAAAATATAACCTTGAAATGGACCAAATAGAATCGTTATCTCTTAAACTTCCAACAGCAAGAGCGGTACGTGCAGCAGTAAGTAATGGCACTTATTCCTATATTCTGGGTGGAGAGTCAGATACCAAATATCTCAATGAAATATTGAAGTTCGATCCCCAGGCGGATAAGACTGATCAGTCCAAAGAGTCGTTTTTGATATATTATCTAATAGGGAGCATCGTAACTATCATTATTTTGGTATGTTGGTTATTGAAAAAGAAAAGAAAATATGAGTATTAGTCAAAATTGTATTTCGGTGAGTTAACTTTAAATATATCCTCCATTATGGGCACAAACTATTTATAATACTTCGCATATATGTATTATTAATGCCCCAACATAGACATGGAAGAGGTAGACACCGTGGACAACGCTGGATAACCGAAATTCCGGATATCGTGCATTTTAGTCCACGCGGGGTGCCGCCACAAGAGATGAAGACGATATTCCTTATATTAGAGGAACTGGAAGCCATAAGACTTGTGGATCTTGAAGGTATGGACCAACAGGAGGCGGCGTTTCATATGGGTGTTTCAAGAAAGACCCTGTGGAACGATCTTAAAAGCGCGAGAAAAAAGATAGCAACAGCCCTGATCCATGGCTATGCAATAAGAATCGAAGGGGGCAGCTACATACTTAGAGGTGAAATAAGATAAAAGAGGTGATAAAATGCCGGGAGGATATGGAAAAGGAAAAAGATATCGATGGTGGTATCACGAAACCGGAATGCCTGGTTGGATGAGGAACAGATCCGATCCAAGATTTGATCCCAGACATGGGCCGGGATATGATGTAATACCACCAGAAAGGATGCCTCCATTTCAACCAACACCTTTCGGACATCCGCCGTATTTGGCAGGAAGGGAACCACCCTTGCCACCAAAAGATGAGATGAAGATGTTGGAAGAAGAGGAGCAAATACTTGAAGAAGAACTGGAAGAAATAAAAAAGAGAATAAAAGAATTGAGAAAGGAGGTGAAATAAATGCCTTATGGAGACAGAACAGGACCTTGGGGGCGCGGCCCTATGACCGGAAGAAGAGCAGGGTACTGCGCAGGCTATCCTTACCCCGGATTTGCGAATCCTTATGTCCCGAGAGGGGGAAGAGGACGTGGATTCGGGCGAGGTAGAGGCTGGGGCCGAGGATTCGGACGCGGTAGAGGGGGGGGGAGAGATTATTATCCTTCCCCCGGACCCGATTATGGCCCTATGCCGGATTACGTTCCTGCACCGTATTATGGAGAACCGTATCCTGAACCCAAACCGGAAGAGGAAAAAGCCTACCTTGAAAAGGTTGTCGTGTCCCTGGAAAATGAGCTTTCGGAAGCGAAGAAGAGGATAGAGGAACTGTCAAAGAAAAGTAAGAAATAAAGAGAAGTTTACTCTTCTTCATTTCCTCTTTTTTACATTTTTGGTTGCCACGATATCAGCATCCAGACCTAAAACATTTTGAACAAGAACATCTCCAATTTTGATAGGAGCAGAAACCTCAACTTTGGATAATGCATCCATGACCTCGAACAAATTATCTTTCGGTATGGGTATATTTGTTTTGACGCTGACAAGAGGTAATTTCCCACCCTTGACAATCACAGTGGTTGTCAACGTCCTCTTGGGATCAAAGAGTTCTTCTTTTGCGTATTCTATGCCCTTTTTGCATTCATAGCCCTCGATATCTGTAATTATCCCTTCCTTATGATAAGCTGTCATTTCACATCCAATTGGGCAAATGATGCATGTGATTTCGGATTCCATATTACTCTACCTTTACCGTAATTTCCTTTGCATTTGCAATGTCATCCCTTTTCAGTTTGATCTTGATCATCTCGGGGGGAGCCACTCTCCTGAATTTTTTTGATTTCAGCACATTTTGTCCATCCGTAATTATGATTTTCTTATCCATTCTAGGCTCTAGGACCCTCAGATATAAGTTCACATCTTCAATTGCGATTTTTTGGGGGACCACAAACCGTATGCCGAAACCTGGTTTTATATCGATCTTGGGCTTCTCCTTTACCCCACCCTCTGCATACAAAGCGGCATTCTTTCCCGCCCTTTCGGCATCCGTTGTCACATAATCCACGATATCATGTACGAGTAAAACGTTGCCGCAGGCAAAGATTCCTTCACAGGATGTCATGAAATTCTCATCCACCACGGCACCACCTGTCGCCTCGTCAAGAACAATACCTGCCTGCTTTGACAGCTCGTTTTCGGGAATCAGACCCACTGACAAAAGAAGGGTATCGCATTCGATTTTCCTTTCAGTTCCCTCCATTACTTCCCCCCTCTCATCCACCTCTGCAATTGTAACTGAATCAACCCGATTTTTTCCCTGGATATCTGTAACTGTATGCTGAAGTAAAAGCGGTATTCCGAAATCCTCCAGGCACTGAACCCTATTACGAATAAGGCCGCTGCAATAAGGTAGAATCTCAACAACACAAGGAACCTCTGCTCCTTCCAAAACCAGCCTTCTTGCCATGATGAGGCCGATATCTCCTGAGCCCAGAATTACAACTTTCTTGCCGATCATGTAATTTCCTATATTAATGAAATGCTGGGCTTCACCTGCTTTGAATATCCCTGCTGGCCTGTCTCCTGGGATTCGTATCATCCCACGAGTTCTCTCCCTGCAGCCCATGGAAAGTACCACAGCCTTTGCCTGTATCTTGTAAAGTCCCTCCTCGTTTGACACGATCAATTCCTTTTTGTCATTCAAATCCATAACCATGCTTTTCAGCATAACCGGAATACCAAGCTCCCCAACCTCGTTAATGTACCTCTGGATGTACTCGGGGCCAGTCAAAGCCTCCTTGAAAATCTCTAGGCCAAATCCTTCATGGATGCACTGGTTGAGAATACCACCGAGAGCCTCATCCCTCTCGATTATCAACAGGTTGTCTATACCCTCCATTTTTGCAGCAATTACAGCCGCAAGGCCTGCCGGCCCTCCACCGATTATGGCGACATCAACATTTTTCTGAATCATGTCTTCTCAAATCCTTTGTTCTTCCAACAAAAAGCTGGGAACCCTTTCCGTGGAGTGTGATTTCTTCAACATTGGGATCGTAGAGCTCCTCCATGAGCTTGATTATCCTTGGTTTGCAGAATCCTCCCTGGCATCTACCCATTGTTGCTCGACACCTATATTTTACTCCTGCCAAAGTTCGAATCCCCAGGGGATTGGTTAAAGCGTCCATTATCTCCTGCTCTGTTACATTCTCGCATCTGCATATCAAATGACCGTGTTTGGAATTGGACTCAATTAGTCTTGATTTCCCTTCCAAATCCAGTTTATGAAACCTTGTATACCCCATCCTTTTCCTGAAATTTGATTTGGGTTTGAGATCCTCCTTGGCCTTGATGATATCCGCAACCATCCTGGCTATGGCAGGAGATGCGGAAAGCCCCGGAGATTCAATGCCCATGAGGTTGATGAAGTTCTCCACTTCCTCGATTACAAAATCCCCTGAAGAGGCACATCCCTTTGGAACGAGCTTGCATCTAATACCTGCATAACTTTTTATATACGCATCTTTTGGCAATTCTCCAAGAAAGTTTGCTGCTCCCAAAAGCAGTTTGTCCATTCCTGCTTTGGTGGTTCGGATATCCTCTTTTTCTTTAATATACTCGGCTGAGGGACCGATGAGGATATTACCCTCAATTGTAGGCGTGAGATGTACCCCTAGGCCACCAGAACCATTCTCTGGTGGGGGGTAGATGAGATGATTGATCAAATGACTCAGTCTCTTGTCAAGGATGAGATATTCTCCTCTGCACGGGTAAACCTGATGCTTTTCAATTCCTGCCATCTTTGCAATTGCATCACAGTAAAGACCGGCGCAATTTATCATATACCTTGTTCTGAACGTCCTATTTTCGGTCTTTACTATGTAATATCCGTTTTCTTGGAAAATTTCCAGAACTTCTGAATCTACAAAAATTTGAACGCCATTTGCCACTGCATTCTCTGCCAAGGCAATTGTTAATTGATATGGAGAGACTATACCTGCACTGGGGACCCAAAGCGCATATTTGGCCTGGATATTGGGCTCAAGTTCTTTCAATTCACCTTCATCTATGAACCTCAAGCCCGATACATTGTTCTTCCCACCAACCTCTTTCAGTTTTTCAAGCTCTTTTATTTCCCCCTCTTTCCTTGCAACAACCAGTTTACCCATCCTATTGAACTCAACTCCCAGTTCCAAAGCCCAATTGGAAAATAAATTGTTACCTTCCACGCACAGCTTTGCTTTCAAGGAATCCGGCTGGGAATATATGCCGGAGTGAACTACCCCGGAATTTGCCTTGCTCGCACCTGCGCAAACATCGCCTGCTTTCTCCAGTAAAGCTACAGACAATTCATATCTGGAGAGCTCTTTAGCACAGGCACATCCAATCACCCCACCGCCAATAATAAGTACGTCCAACTCAGGCTCCATGTCCCTTGGAAATGCACCACGATATTTATGCGTTGTTATCATACTGTTTTATATCAGTAAACTTTATTGAACTTGTTTCCTTTATCCCCTAAGAAAAGTGATACAATGAATGAAGACGACCCGCAATTTAAGACTGAGAGGAAGAAATTGTTACAAATTCCCATAAATCAGATCCAAATACCTGAAGATATGACCGTAAGGGAGTTGGTGGAAAACTTCTTCTCAATGTCCATTCAGGCCAGAAATATCGGACATGCTGCAAAAATCTGGGAGAATATGTTAACTGATGAAGATAGGCCCACCATATTCATGGGTCTGGCTGGTCCTCTCATTGCAGCAGGCCTTCGAAATATCCTTTCAGAGCTCGTTAAAAAGAACATGGTTGATTGCGTGGTTTCCACGGGGGCCATCGTCTATCAGGACCTATTGTATGCAAGAGGTGGAGAGCATTATCATGGAACCAACAACGTAAATGATAAAAGATTAAGAGATTTGAGGATCAACAGAATCTACGATGTCTTTTCAGATGATATTTGCTTCTATGAAACCGATGATTATGTGGATAAATACACCCAGGCCAATATTGAACCGGGGAATTACTCGAGCAGGGAGTTTCTCAGGCTTCTTTCCAGGGAAATAACTGACGAAAACTCCATTCTAAAAGCATGTTACGATACCAATACACCGGTTTTTGTCCCTGCCCTGAACGATTCGTCCATTGGAATAGGACTGACCAAATACTGGGCCAACAACAAAGAAAAACCCCGTATGAGAATAGACCCTATAAAGGACAACTACGAGATGGTGCAGATCATTTTAAACTCCAAATGCTCAGGTGCGGTCTATATAGGTGGTGGGGTCCCCAAGAATTTTATAAACGACGCCATCGTCATGGCGAACTTCGATTTCGGAGCTGAACTGGATGGGCACAAATATGCCATTCAAATCTCCACAGCCATACCAATGGACGGGGGATTATCGGGAAGCACTCTAGGGGAGGCCGTAGCATGGGGTAAAGTAAAAGGAGATGCAAGAAGGTCAATGGTATATATGGAGGCATCAGTGGGACTTCCTCTAATCTATGGTTACATAAATAACAATGAAATCGCATCAAATCGGTCTAGAATGAACTTTCAATTCTAACTTTTGTAATAAAAAAAGGATATTGATTTTACATGAACTGATAGTTTGAGGCTATCGCAGACACTGATGGCCTTGGTCCTTTACCTGCCTCAAACAATGTGTTGTTTGCAATCATCTCATCCACTAACCTTAATGCCAAAGCCTGGAAGATCGTCTCCACATTGTCCCCGGTCTTGGCGCTGGTGACAAAAAATGGGGAGCCATGAGCTGTGGCCATGCTCTCAAGCTCGGCCGCTCCAAATGTAAGCTGATTCCCAAGATCGCTCTTATTTGCGACGAAGACGGAGGGTATCATACACCCCTCCATTGTCAAAGAATCTATCCAGTCAGAAAAATGTTCCAAAGTATCTCTTCTAGTGAGATCGCACACCACAATTGCCCCTTTTGAACCTTTCAAATAAGCAGGGTGTAGAAGTTTTCTGAAACTCACCTGACCCATGATGTCCCAGATTATTAGTGTTAGGTGTATGTTGGTATTCAGTTCGGGTTTTTTAATGATCATCCTTTTCTTTGATGTCTTTGTTCCGATGGTTAGAAGATAGTCATCGTTGAACATGTCATCCACAAACCTGCGGATAAGACTCGTTTTGCCTACGGCACCGTCTCCCAGGAGGCATACTTTGAGTTTTACATTCACAGATTGAGTCATGAACTGTTCCTCATTTATGTATGTTTATCAAGAAGGCCATTATTGTATTTCTACAGATTTGACTCCCGTTGCTACATATTCAAATGGTGACTATAAAACCGTTGGGATAACATTATCATGCATGATATTTTTTTATCAAACAACGGTTTTAACTGGCAAAACCAGAGGTTTAGCCCATTTGATGGAAATCTGTAAAAATCACACCTCACTCGGAAGATTATTCCGAAGTAACAAATCATTATATGGGGGTATTCCATTTGGGGAGTAAATCATCAATCTGGGGGGAATTCTCCACAATGGATTTGTTCCTTAGTGTGATTCTATTTATTGTCGGTTTAATCATTCTTATCAAGGGCAGCGATTTTTTTGTAGGCAGTTCGGTCTTCGTGGCAAGGCATTTTGGCGTTTCAGAGCTTATAATCGGTCTTACCCTGGTCTCCATGGGCACCTCCCTGCCTGAATTGGGAGCATCGGTATACGCTTCCTATAACGGGAACGGTGGGATTGCGGTTGGAAATGTAGTTGGAAGCAATATTGCCAATATCGCACTGGTGCTTGGTGTGTGCCTGATGCTGAGGCAGATTACAGTGAAAAAGAAGATGATAAAAAGAGATGGCCTTATCATGATGGGTGTCTCTTTACTTTTTGTTGTTTTCGTATATGATGGTGTTGCAAGATGGGAAGGGCTGGTATTGATGGTCCTCTTTGCCTCTTACCTTTATTATTTATATACGCAGAATAAAGCCGAGAAAGAAGATATCAAGAAAAGAGAAGTGAAAAAGCCTAGTAAGAAGAAAGAAAAGGGCCTAGGCAAGGCGACCATAAAGCTGGTTATCGGTTGTGTTGGCGTATTTATTGGTGCAAAGCTACTTGTTGATTCCGCAGTGGAAATCGCCTCTACTTTCAATATTTCCCAGACAGTTATCGGATCTACACTGATTGCCTTCGGAACCTCTGTACCGGAGCTTGCAGTGTCCATGACAGCGATTTTGAGAAAATACGAGGAAATCTCTATTGGCAACATCATCGGAAGCAATATATTCAATATTCTTTGGGTGATTGGAGCCGCCGCCCTTGTAAGTGATCTGGTTGTTGATTCAATGCTTCTTTATACCAATATTCCTATCATGTTACTAGTAGCCCTCTTGTTGATCATATTCATGTCAGCACAAAATAGATTAAGGCGTTGGGAGGGAGGCGTTTTTGTGGCTATTTATGCGGTTTTTATACTGATAAACTTTGGGATGTGAAACTTTAATAAGATTGAAATTTACGTGTTTTTTTAAAAAAATGCAGATTTAGCATCCAAAATCTTCACATTACAAGGTTCATCTATCCGGGTAAATGATTGAGTACGATGATCCTTTAACATAAATCACCCAAACAAGTAAAAGCCATGGATGGATGATTTATATACGAGGATTCCTATCTCCGCAGCAATGCCCGAAGTTGTGATTTCAATTGAAAAATTGACCAAACACTTCAATGAGGTTAAAGCAGTAAACGGAGTTGACCTGGAAATCTCCAAAGGTGAGATTTTCGGCCTTTTGGGCCCTAATGGAGCCGGAAAGACCACAATAATAAGGATGTTGTTCGGTCTTGCTAAACCCACAAGCGGCAAGGCCACTGTGGCGGGGTACGATATTGTCAAGGATTCGGTGAATGTAAGAAGGATAGTGGGTGTGGTCCCGCAAACCAATGTTCTGGACAGGGAACTTACAGTAAAGCAGAACCTGATCTATCATGCAAAATTGCACAGAATGAAGAAGAGCGGTTATGAAAAGGCCATTATTAATGCACTATCCGTTGTAGGCATGCAGGAAAAGCAGGATTCTGACCCGTTAACATTATCCGGCGGTATGAAAAGAAGGGTTACCATAGCAAAGGCCCTGGTACATGAACCAGAGGTGCTATTTTTGGATGAGCCCACCACGGGTCTTGACCCACAATCGAAACGGGCTCTCTGGGAGCGCATCCAGGCTCTGAGCGAGAAGGGCATTACCATGATCCTCACCACACATTACATGGAGGAAGCGGAACTTCTGTGTGATAGAATTGGCATCATAGATAGGGGAAAGATCATTGCTTTGGATACGCCCAGGGGATTAAAGAAATTGCTTAAAGGTGAAGCTGTGGTAGAAATTACACATGATGGGAAGTTAAGCACGAAATCCTTTGAGAATCTCGAGTTTATCAATGATTTCGATTTGATTGGACATACCCTGCGTTTATACACTACAAAGAAGAAGGAGGCTATTTCCCACATGTTCGCCAATTTCGGAGATAACATCCTTTCAGTGGACTTTCACGAGCCTACCCTGGAGGACGTGTTCCTAAATCTGACGGGAAAGGAGTTGAGAGGGGAATAAATTGAATCCTGCATTGAGAGTGGTTGAAAAAGAGATGTACGTTTATTTCAAGACTTACTATACGGAGTTGACCTACGTCATTCTGTTCCCGTTCCTTTTGGTTTGGACCATGGGATACGGCATTGGAGACGATGTGAATATAGCAGACATCCCATACATGCGCTTTATAGCCCCTGGTATCATCATCATGAGTGTGGTGACCACCGCATTCTTCAATACCGGATTTATCATACTGTTTGAGAAGGAGTATCAGGGCTCGTTCGAAGGGGTAATAACCTGCCCTATCAGTACCAGTGAGATGGTATTTGGCAAGATACTTTCAGGAACCATAAAAAGCGTATTGAATGGCATGATTATCATCATTATCCTCCTCATTGTAATGGGCTATACACCGCCCTGGACAATAATTCTGTCACCTATGATTCTTTTTGTGTGCGGCTTGTTTTTTTCTGCCATTGGCATCATGTTGGGTGTTTTCCTCAAAAGAGGATATCAACTGGGAACCATCGGAAATATCGTGGTATTCCCACCCACATTCCTTGGAGGCATATTCTTTGATGTGAATATGTTCCCCACTGAGCTCGCAAATGCAGTCAGGCTCTCTCCGGTTACAATGATGATCGACGGATTGAGAAAACTCATGGTCTATGGGGATGCAAATATTGCAGTTGAGATGATAGTATGCCTGTTTTCGTCGTTTTTACTTTTTTTATTGGCAATAAAGATTTTCGAGAGACAGGTGATTTTATAAATAATTAGAGGTCCTCTAATTGCTCCTCGTCCATTTCCTCTAAATCTTCTTCCTCTCCTCCAGCTATGATTTCCTCATGGATTTCATCAATATCCAAATCATTCAAATCTTCATCCTCTAAATCTTCCGTTATATCAATCCTCTTGGGTTTTCTTGTAGCCAATACAACAAGGACGATTATTATTATAAAAGCTATTGCAGCGTAAATATACACAATCGTCAAATCGTTGCTCTTATCGGCATCTTTGGGAAAGTCATCGTATTTATCAGGGACACCATCATCATCATCATCCAAATCGATTGCATCAGGTACTCCGTCCGAATCAGTATCAGTTGGCTGCGAATCGGCATCTTTAGAATCGCTTCCACAGCGGGTCTCTATATCATCTGAAAATCCGTCATTGTCATCATCGTAATCATATATATCTGGGCTCAGATCACCATCTGTATCCTGTAAAATCGCGGAGTTTTTAGAGCAAATGCCTAAGGTAAATTCGATATTTGTGTATTCCTCACACTCGATATAATCTTCGAATGGTATATCTACACCCAGGGTCCCCCCTGATGTGGCATTGCTTGAGATATCTGCTGAGACCAAGAGAACCAGTGGAGCTTCTGGTGTAACGGTAAGGGGAGCGGAAAACTCGGCTTTTCCCAGCCCAAATGAAGCTGTGTCTAAAAGCTCGTCCGTTCCTAAATCCAAAACTCCGTTTGCATTGGTGTCTTTATATAGACTGGTACCCTCAACATCCGAATCAGAGGAAGCCCCTGTCCTCCTGATTGTGATTGAGGTTAAATTAATGAGAACAGATTCAGTGGTTGAGAACGTTAACTTGAGCATTAGTATTTTCTGATTTTCCTGGGAATGTGTTTCACCAATATAGATAGTGCTTGGTGCCAGATCAGTCCCACTTACCGTTAATACAGGGGTTTCAGCAGAAACAGGTATGGCTGCTGCAATGACGCACGTTAAAATCAGAACAATAATTGCATTCACACTTGTGTATTTATACAACTGAACCCTCTTCGAAGAAGCATACATGGATTCTCACCACTTATTGAATGAACAACCCACATTTGAAAAATGTGGGTCATCACTCGAAATTCAAGCGGGTGGAGGTGGTGGTGGAACTTTTCTCTCTTGTGGTTCCTCAGGCTCTGTAACTTCTTCTGGTGCAGATGGCGGCGGAGGTGGTGCACTTTGTGGGGCAGGCTCCTCTTCAGGAATCTCTTCAAATTCCCCGGCCTCTTCTTCGAACTCTCCGGGCTCTTCCTCGAACTCCTCCTCGGGAGGTTCCGCTGCAGCCTCTTCTTCGGCAGCTGCTGCTTGCGCGGCTGCGGCTGCTTGAGCAGCTTCTGCATCTGCCTTCTCCTTTGCCAGGCGCTCTCTTTCCTCTTCATCCTTTTTCTTCTTTCTCCATAAGAAGAATACCAGAAGCAGCACACAAATTACGATGATTATGAATAACAATAGTAAGAGCCATGGGGTCTCGTCTTTGGGTTCCGTGGTTGCAGAAGTCCATGGTGAAGGACTGGAGGGATTTGAAGCGTTGTCCACCGCAACTATCCTGTAGAAGTATTTTTTGTCAGGCTTAACATCTGTATCTTCATAGGTTGTGGTCCCTGCAGGTACATCTTCTGATATATTCACCCAAGGTCCGCCTATACTCGTTGACCGCTGAACAACATAATGATCCAAATCAGGCTCCGTATTTGCAGGCCATGTTATCTCGATTTTCTTTGGACCTTTTGCTTCCGCTATGGGCTGATCTGGTGGTTCTGGGGGAATTACATCTATTGATGCGCGAACAGTCAAAAGACCTGTTGAATTGCTAACACCATTAAAGGTGGCTGTGATAGTGCAGGTGCTTTCTGCTGCCAAAATCTGTGCAGTAAAGTTCGTCATGGTTCCGGGAGATGTGACCTGACCTACCAAGTTATCTGAGGTGGTCCATACTACTCCGACATTGTACAAGTAACCTACTGTATCGTTGTATGCTGATGCATAGAATCTATCAGTGTCTCCACCAGCGTAGATCTCGGTTGTTATAATATCAACATTACAGTTGATGATAATTGT
>CBDVCK010000032.1:0-19309 GCA_965372465.1 uncultured Thermoplasmata archaeon
CTCCCCCAGCCACACTTGCGAAGTTCCATGTAATCACATCATCCACAATACTGGTCGGGGTTGGTGATACGGAAACTATGGTCGTGTCAGGGTCTATCTCATCCACAATAACAACATCTGTCGCTTCTCCGTCTCCGTTATTGGAATAAGTGATTGTATATGTGATCTCATCGCCTGGATCCGCTTCTGTAACATCTGCAGTTTTAGTTATTGTCATATCAGGAGCAGTTACAGTGACATCCACTTCGGATTCTTCCTCATCCTGTGGATTTCCATTGGCATCATTATAATTCAAAGTCACGCTGTTGGTGAGGATGGTATCATCCACGACATATGCATCCACTTCCACTACAATGGTAATTGTTCCCCCGCCTCCCCCAGCCACACTTGCGAAGTTCCATGTAATCACATCATCCACAATACTGGTGGGGGTTGGTGATACAGAAACTATGGTTGTGTCAGGATCTATCTCATCCACGATGACAACATCAGTTGCTTCCCCATCTCCATTGTTTGAATATGTGATTGTATATGTGATCTCATCACCAGGATCCGCTTCAGAGACATCTGCAGTTTTTGTAATGGTCATGTCCGGAGCAGTTACCGTGACCTCCACTTCCGATGTTTCCTCGTCCTGCGGATTTCCATTTGCATCATCATAATTCAGAGTCACGGTATTGGTAAGGATGGTGTCATCTTCCACATATGCATTTACAGTTACGATCAGGGTTATAGTTCCTCCATCAAGACTTCCGATGGTCCATGTGATTATATTTCCAAACACACTGAAGGGAGCGGGATTAGCGCTTACATATGAAGTATTAGGGTCTATTTCATCAACAATCACGATATCGGTTGCTTCTCCGGTTCCGTCATTGGAATATGTGATTGTATAGGTAATTTGATCTCCAGGGTCAGCCTCTGTAACATCTGCTATTTTTGTAATAGTCATATCTGGTGCTGTAACCGTAACATCCACGCTTGCGGATACCTGGGTTTGAGGGTTGCCATTTGCATCATCATAATCAAGGGTGGCGGTATTGGTTAGAACCGTTCCATCACCCACAAAGGCATCCACCTCTACTGTTAAGGAAATGGAGCCTGAACCACCTGCTGTAACTGTGCCGATGTTCCATGTTATCACACCTCCGACAACACTAAAGGGTAAAGGTGTGGCAATAACGTAGTCTGTATTGGTGTCAATGGTATCCACAATTACAACCTCGGTTGCAGGCCCAGTACCTGTGTTTTCATACTCAATGGTATATATGATCTCGTCACCAGGATCTGCTGTAGCCTCATCAACAGTCTTTGTGATTGTCATATCCGGACCAATAACAGTAACATAAGCCCATGCTTCCAGGGTATCGAAAATATTCCCGTTTACATCCTCGTAATCCAAGGTAACATAATTTTCCAGAGAGGTTCCGGTTGCTGTATACCCATCTACTTCAACATAAATCAAAATGGTACCAGTTGAATATCCTGCAACGTAGTCGATTTCCCAGGTATATTCCCCACCACTTTCCGATAGATAATTAGGGAAACTGTGGTCAAATGTGGTATGGTCGGGTATTGTATCGATTATCAAAAGATCATATGCCCCGCCACTTCCAGTATTTTCATAGGTTATTGTATACTCTATTATATCTCCGGGATTGGCACTGGTGGGATAGGCCTCTTTGGCCAGCTCCATTACCGGTCCTGATACCGGATTCTCTGTTGTATCATTGGTTTCCGGCATGGGGTTGTCGTTGTGGTCTGTATAATTCAATGCAACCACATTTTCCAATATGGTGCCGTCGGGTACATCGTTATCCACTGTGACATTTAGATAAACCGTATGATTTCCAGGAGTGATATCAGTGAAGTACCATCTGTAAGTACTTCCATCCACAGTATCATAATCGGGAGCGCATCCCAGGAATGTTGTATACTCAGGGATTGTGTCGTTTATCCATACCTCATTTGCATTGAAATCCCCTGTGTTGTTATAATAAATTTTATAATGAATTGTATCGCCAGGAGATACGATATCTTCTTCTACTGTCTTATTCACAGTGATGTTTGCAGGCTCTCCAAAGATGTACTCGCCCATCCAATCCTTTTGAAGAGGATTCGTCATTGAAGCCGAGGTGCTGAAAAACAAAAGAAAATCGGTATCTGCTCCAAGGAGTTGATTGTCGTCATAATCTGTAAATGCGGTCACTGGAATTCTATATTCGATCCAGTACTGGTCATCGCTTCCAGAGGGTGTGCCATAATCTATTTCCCTGGGATTCGTGAAATCATTATCATCTCTACTGGCTTCCTGCAGCCATACCCAATCATTATCCGGATCGTATTCGTAATCTTCTGTATTATTATAATAGACTCCAACTGTTCCAAATCCAAAATAGCCATCCCCACCATTTATGTCCACCACGAATTCGCTCCAGATGTCACCATCTATCTCTAATAAAACGTCCCAGTGAAATGATTTATAGGCATATTTACCGGAATGCGTGGGATCCGCTACAACTCTCATTCTCAAAAATAGCCAGTCATCATCAATAAAATCAAAACCATCACTATCTCCATTTTCATCGTAATATAAATATTGGACTGACGTATAGAATCCGGGATTATTCTCGGCCCCTCCACCTGTTGCAGCCACACCCGATGCGATATCCACGGCATCTGGCTGAACATTCGCGGGTCCGTGGGTGGGATCGTTTGAAGGTTTATCTTCCCAATCCCTGATCCTCTCTCCTCTGAATGTGTAATTTATCCATTCATCATCGTCTGGCCAATCAGGGATAGTTGTTGGTTTCTCCCCGGGCGGAGTTACCGCCAAAACGAGCGTTCCCAAAATCAGCAGTGTTATCATGCTTATTGTCTGTGCCTTCTTCAGGGCTTTAATCCCCTTACCTAACTTCTTCATTATTTCACCTCTATTAAATTTTCAACCCTTAAATTCAAACCAAAATTAGATCGAGTTGAGAAGAATTACTGATTAGGTTTATATTGTCTACTATTTCTGGTGTGATCCAGTAACTAAGATACAATTTTACTCCTCTCTCCTAGATCGTATCAAGGTTCAATTTTATTGAATATGTACTTATATGTTAATATTTCCACAATGTGCATGTACATACATGTTAATATACCTTTGCTTTAATCGGATTGAAGTTTAGCCTATTTTATGTATATATTAAAATGTCTGGATAAAATAAAATAATATTTTATAAAAATGGAATTTTGTTTTTATACAGTTTCCTTCTCAACTCTTACGGCACAGACTTTGAGCTCGGGGATCTTCGAGGCTGGATCCAGCACAGGGTTCGTGAGAATGTTCGTAGGAGTTTCTGCAAAATGAAAGCTCATGGAGATAACACCCTGTGGCACCTTATCGGTAATAAATGCGTGTCCAGTCACTTCCCCGCGCCGGGATGTGATTTTTATTTTCTCATCATGGACAATATTGAGTTTTTCAGCATCGTGGGGATGGATCTCCACTCTCTCGGTGGGTCTTATCTCGTTTAACCCTTCCACCTTCCGGGTCATGGTGCCTGTGTGGTAATGATAAAGCATTCGGGCAGTGGTCAGGACAAGAGGATACTCCTCGTCTGGCAGCTCGGCAGGGGGATGAAACTCCAATGCCTGGAAGCAGCCCAGACCCCGGGCGAATTTGCCTTCATGAAGAAATTTTGTTCCCGGATGTTCATCTGTGGGACAGGGCCACTGAAGTCCCACATCCTCGATCCGTGAAAAATGGATTCCCCCATAGATTGGAGAAATCGAGGCAATCTCTTCCATAATCTCTGAGGCATTTGAGAATTCAAAGCCTTTTACATTCATGCGCTTTGCTACTTCGCTTATTATCCACCAGTCAGGTTTGCTATCCCCCACAGGTTCGATTGCCTTTCTTATCCGTTGCACCCTTCTTTCTGTATTTGTGTAGGTGCCGTCCTTTTCCGCAAAGCTTGCTGCTGGGAAAACCACATGGGCAAATTCTGCGGTCTCGGAGAGGAATATATCATTTACCACGAGCAGTTCAAGTTTTTGAAGAGCTTCTCTAACATGGTTGATGTCTGGGTCTGAAAGCATGGGATTCTCGCCAACTATGTAAAGTGCCTTTATCTGTCCCTTGTGAGCGGCATCCATAATCTCTGTAACCGTGAGTCCTATATTGGGATCGAGATCAACTCCCCAGGCTTCCTGGAATTTCTTTTGTGCGGATTCATCATTCACGCGCTGGTACCCGGGATAGACATTGGGTAAAGCACCTAGATCGCATGCACCCTGTACATTGTTCTGGCCCCGGAGGGGATTCACTCCTGCACTTTCCTTTCCCACATTTCCTGTGAGCATGGCAAGATTGGCAACGGCAAGGACATTATCGGTTCCGTGGGAATGTTGCGTGATTCCCATGGCAAAAAGGGTCGAGGCAGGAGAGTTCTTTGCATAGATTCTTGCAGCATCGGCGATCTTGTTCCAGGGTATTCCAGTTACTTTTTCAACGAATTCAGGTGTAAAAGCTGCAAGTGAATCCTTGAATCCTTCATAGTTTTCGCACCTGTTTTCAAAGAAATCCTTGTCGTAAAGCTCTTCATCGATTATGACTTTGCACATTCCCATAAGAAGGGCCACATCACTTCCAGGTCTTTGCTGCAGCCACATGTCCGAGATATTGCATAGATCTATTCTCTTTGGGTTTGCAACAATCACGGTTGCCCCATTTTGTACGGCGCGTTTCACCTCCAATCCGATTATGGGGTGGGTCTCTGTGGTATTTGAGCCGATGGAGAAGATGCATTTTGCATTTCTTATCTCACCAATGGAATTGGTCATGGCACCGCTTCCAAAGCTTTTCACAAGTCCTGCCACAGTAGGTGCGTGGCACAGTCTTGCGCAGTGATCCACACTGTTTGTTTTCAGAACGGCTCTTGCAAATTTCTGAACCACATAGTTCTCCTCGTTCGTGCATCTTGCCGAGGATAACACAGCAACCTCTTCCGGTTTGTACTTTGTAAATTTCTCGGCAACGAGATTCAAGGTTTCTTCCCAATTCGCTTCTACGAACTCCCCGTTCTGCTTTATCAGGGGACTGGTTAACCGATCAGGATGATTAATGAAATCGTAACCGAACCTTCCTTTAACGCAAAGTCTTCCGAAATTGGATGGGTTATCATGATCACCTCGGACGTTGACTACCCTATCTCCACGTACTCCCAAGTACATTCCGCATCCACATCCACAATACGGACATACAGTTCTGACCTCATAAGATGGGGTGAGGGCTTTCTTGGAAACCAAGGTGCCTGTGGGACAGGCGGCAACACAATGTCCGCAGGATTCACAGATATCATCCAATTTGTTTACCCTGTAAGATATACTAACCGCACCCACCCCCTGAAGTTCCCTGCATGTTGATACACAAAGACCACAGGTAATACATTTGTTTGGATCAAGTTCAATGAATGGGTGGGAATAATCCACAGGATAAAATGGGTCCTCAATCGAAGGTGGAGGGGAGACATCGTATTCGGTTGCAAGCCTTCTCAATTCGCAGTCAAGTGCAGCTTTACAGCCGCATTCCAGACAGCGGGAGGCCTCACCTCTTGCATCTTCATCTAAAAAACCAGATTCAAATTCATTAAAATTTGTTTTTCTTTCTTCGGGCTTTAATGTGGGTAATTTGAATCTTTCTTTGGGCTCTATGTGTTCGAATTCCTTATTGTCTATATCCTCCCATAAACCCTTGCTGACATTGATTTGTTCCATCAAATTTTCCTGCCCTTCGCCTTTTAGATACCTATCTATTGATTGAGCAGCTTTCTTACCCTGGGCAATTGCCTCGATTGCAGTTGCCGCACCCAATACGCAGTCCCCTCCTGCAAAGACCCCTTCTCTTTTGGTCATCAATGAATTTTCATCAGCTACAATGTTCCAGGTGCTGAGCTCTAATCCGCAGTCATCAGTAACACAGGAAAGATCCGCTACCTGACCAATTGCGGGGATTACAACATCTACATTCAAAGTGAATTCGGAGCCTTCAATGGGAACCGGTCTTCTTCTCCCGGACTCATCAGGCTCGCCCAATTCCATTTTAATGCATTCAAGTGCAGTTACCGCTCCACCCTTGCCAATTAGCTTTTTCGGAGCAGCCAGGATATGGAGTTCTATCCCCTCCTCCTCTGACTCATCCACTTCCCATGAACTTGCTGGCATCTCCTTTCTTGATCTGCGGTAGAGAATCGTAACTTTCTCGGCACCCAAGCGTAAAGCTGTGCGTGAGGCATCCATTGCAGTGTTTCCCCCGCCGATTATCACAACCCTTTTTCCCTTGATATCAGGTGGATTTCCCAATGTAACATTCCTTAAAAAGTCGGTGCCAAGAAATACGCCCTCAAGGTCTTCGCCTTCGACTCTCATGGAATAACTTTTGTGGGCTCCGATTCCAAGGAAGACGGCGTTGTAACCATCGTTAAAAAGTGAACCAATGGAGAAATCCTTACCAAGAGTCATTCCCGTTTTTAGTGTAATCCCATGTTTGAGAATATTATCTATCTCCAGATCAAGGACATCCTGGGGCAAACGATAATCCGGGATTCCGTATCTTAGCATTCCACCCGGTTTTGGGAGGGATTCGAAAATCACTGTTTCATGACCCGAGAGTGCCAGATAATAGGCAACTGACAATCCTGCAGGACCCGAACCCACAATGGCAACCTTTTTCCCGCTTTTAGGTTGGGTTTGCGCAATGGGTTTATCACCATTTAAAACCACACTATCTGCCGCGAATCTCTTCAGGTTGCAGATGGACAATGGCTCATCCACGATATTTCTTCTGCATACACTTTCACAGGGATGGGGGCATATGCGCCCAATGGTTGCAGGAAGGGGAATGCATTCGCAAATTAAATCATAGGCCTCTTTGTATGCACCGATTCCAATCAGTGCGATGTACCCCTGAATGTCCACCCCTGCGGGACATGTTAGAATACAGGGAGCGGTACAGTCTCCGTAGTGATGGGCGAGCAATTCCATCAACCGTTTTTTCCGACTTGAAATGACCTCAGGGTTTTTTGTATCGATTACCATGCCCTCACCGACTCGGGTTGCACAGGAGGAAACCAGGCCGTATCCTTGTATTTCAACCACGCAAATACCACATATCCCAATGGGAGTCAAACGCCCGTCATAGCACAAGGTGGGAATGTGGACATCATTTTCTTTGCAAAGCTCGATTATTGTTTGTCCAGCTTTGGCTGTTACTTCATGCCCATCCAAAATTACCGTAATTGATGTCATGATTCCACCTCTTTATGAAAAGAGCTACTTTGGTTTGCCTCCCTTAACAAGATATTCCAAATTGACTGCATTAAGCTAAATATCAGTTGCAGCGTTCTAATTTCAATTACGTGGTATTGCCCATTTTCAATTGATGAGCTGTCATATCACTTCTTCTAGGCGTCTTTTAACGTCAATTGGGCTGATTTTACCGTGTTTTGCATGAGCATTGTAATCGTCATTGGTCCGACTCCACCTGGTACGGGTGTGATTGCGGAGGCTTTGTCCTGTACTCCCTCGAAATCCACGTCTCCCTTGAGTATACGTTTTCCCTCGGGGGTCGTGCCCACCTGATTTACCCCGACATCGATTATTACAACTCCGTCTTTTATCATGTCAGCCTTGATGAATTCGGGTTTTCCTATTGCCGCAACAATGATGTCTGCGCACTTGGTGATCTCTGCAAGGTTCTTTGTCCTGCTATGGGTAATGGTCACTGTGGCATTGGCTCCAGCCTTCTTCTGCATGAGAATTCCTGCAACAGGTTTTCCCACAATATTGCTTCTTCCCACGATAACAACATGCTTTCCCTCAGGATCGTTTCCGCTTCTAACAAGCAGTTCCTGCACACCGTGTGGAGTACAGGGAAGAAAGCATTCATTCCCCGAAAGCATCCTTCCAACATTGACAGGATGGAAGCCGTCAACATCTTTATCAGGGTCGATTGTCATGAGGACCTTGTTCTCATCGATATGTTTGGGTAAGGGCAACTGAACCAGTATGCCGTGTATCTTCTCATCCGCATTCAGTTTTTCAATAAGTTTTAAAAGTTCTTCCTCATTTGTATCTGCCGGTAGTGTGGTGGTCTCTGAATAGATACCGAGCTTATCACATGCCTTTCCCTTTGCCCTGACATAAACCTGCGATGCCGGGTCCTCACCAACAAGAACAACCGCCAAACCGGGGGTAATACCCTTTGCCTTCAGTTCATCAACGTCTACCTTTATCTCCTCTCGTATCGACTTGGCAATTTCCTTTCCACTAATGATTTTAGCAACCATAGAGTTCCTCTCCCACTTAAATGTGGATAGGGTAATTCCCTAAGCCTTTTAAAAGTTATCTAAAATGATGCCCAAATCTTTAAATATTGGTAATCTACTTGACTTTCAGAGGATAAAAAGATGTTTGAGTTGATCAGAATTGCCTTTGGTTTACTCCTTATTTTTTTCTTTCCGGGTTTTACGTTAATGCGTATGCTTTTTCCCAGGGCAGATGAGCTTGACACTGATATGGGATTGTTATTTCAGGCAGTGCTTGGCTCCGTTATGAGCGTGGTGATATCGGTTCTGGTGGGATTTGTATTGGGAAGCCCCGTACTTCAAGGTTTCACTGAAGTCAATGTTTGGCTTTCTTTGGGGGGCCTTACGCTATTGTTCTTTGTAGTGGGCTGGTGGCGCGGTGCCTATCAATTTCTTGGCGCGCTGCATCCTAAACTGGAGCGTCCGCTTCCGCAGACTGACATTGTGGAATACAACCTCGGTCCTCTTGAAAGCGACACCCTAATGGAGTTTCAAAAACTCACAAAAGAGCGTCATCTGTTGAGAATGGATATCAAGAACTATGAAAGAAAATCCAGGGTTCAAGCGAAAAGCATGATGGACTACTACCAGAAAAAGAATTTAAAGGCCCAAAAGCGTCTTGGCGAGATAGATAATAGAATCAAGGAGCTCGAGAAGCTCAGGGCACGGCAGCTTTATTAAGGCAGATTTTTGTGGGAACATGAAATTCAAAATGATCATCGTGGTTAGGGAAGACCTCAAGCTCTCTTGCGGGAAAATCGCAGCCCAGGCGTCCCACGCTGCAGTGGGATGTGCTTTTTTGGCAAAGAAAAAACGTACCAAATGGTTCAGGGAATGGAAAGATGAAGGAGAGAAAAAGGTGGTTGTTAGGGTCGAGAACTTGGATGAACTGTTCGAATTAGAAATGGATGCCAAGGCCAGGGATATAACAACATACATTGTTTCCGATGCAGGTCTTACCGAGGTTCCTCCAGGAACGGTTACCTGTTTGGGAATCGGACCCGCTCCAAACGAGCAGCTCGATCCTATAACTGGAAAACTCCCCCTTTTAAAGTGATTGAATGAAGGAGGAAAACATGAAATCGCAGATCAGGGTCCTTGGAATAGATGACTCACCCTTTGATTTCGGAGATAAAAAAACCAGTGTCATCGGAGTGGTTATGAGGATTCCCTCCTATATCGAGGCTGTGCTCAAAACCGATGTGGAAGTGGACGGGTTCGATGCTTGCACCAAGTTGGCAGAAATGATCAATTCATCCAGGTATAAGGAGCAATTAAGATTGATTATGTTGGATGGAGTGGCATTGGGGGGCTTTAACGTGGTGGACATCTATGAACTTTACGAAAGTGTCAATCTGCCCATTGTTACGATTACCCGGGCAAAGCCCAACTTCATTGGAATGGAATCCGCCCTAAAGGAGCATTTTGATGACTGGTCTGAGAGATACAAGGTGATAAGCAAGGGGGATCTTGTCAAAATTGAAACCAAGCATAAACCGCTATATGCAAAGTTCGTTGGAATCGATTTGAAGGAGGTAAAGAGAATTATCGACCTCGCCACTGTGAGGGGGGCCATTCCTGAGGCCATAAGGGTTGCGCATCTTGTTGCTTCAGGTATTGCAAAAGGAGAGAGCTACGGGAGGGCTTAATACCACGAATAGGTAGATCCCGAGACTCCTTCAAAGTCTTAAATTATAAATACCCAGGCCAATATATCATTTTATCGGAGTGGGGAAATCCTCGTGGCACCTATAATCCAAAGAAGATATGTTCTGTGTGTTGCTATATTACTATTTGTACTATTAATACCCAAAGGTCCCCTTCCTGGAATTGATTTTGCAATCGAAGTAAAAGCTGACGGCCCACAACCTCTGGGTACAACAGATTATCACAGCCTAAACGAAACCATAGATGAGTTAAATCAGATTGCAACCGACCATCCAGGTATCACAAAACTAGTAAGCATCGGCAAGAGCTATGAGGGCAGGGACATATGGGCAATGAAGGTTTCGGACAACCCGGATATCGAAGAGGACGAACCCGAGATATTCTATAATGGCAATCATCATGCAAGGGAATGGTTGACAATAGAGGTGTGCCTTTACATTCTCAATTACCTCACAGACAATTATCTTTCTAATTCCACAATCACAAATATCGTGGACAATAGACAGATTTGGGTTGTTCCCTGTGTGAATCCCGATGGACGGGAATACGACAACTCTGATGACGACCCTTCAATTCATAGTAACCAACCTGCGGGCTGGAGAAAGAACAGAGCGGATAACGGTGACGGCTCATTTGGCGTTGATTTGAATAGAAACTATGATTACATGTGGGGTGGAGCAGGAGCAAGCGATGTTCCATCCAGTCAAATATACAGGGGGACAGAAGGGTTCTCAGAGAACGAAACCCGAGCAATTCGAAACTTTGTTCGAGAACACGATTTTATCTTCTCCATCTCATACCATACCTCCGGTCAACTGATCCTATATCCCTGGGGATATACCTACAATAAATCAGAGGATGATGAATTATTTCGGGTTGTGGGTGAAAATATGGCCGGTTTGATAACCAACAAAGCAGGCTCCTCTTATCCGGGTTATACCCCCCAGCAGGGCAGTGACCTCTATATGACCAGCGGAACAGATGATGACTGGCTGTACGGGGAGATGGGAATATATGCTTACTGCATAGAGCTGTATCCCGATCACAGTGATAACGATGCTGCTGTTACTTCACCCTACGATTCATTTCATCCCAGAGCGGACAAGGTCATCCCAGTATGTGAGGATAATATCGAAGCCGCACTCTACCTTGCCAAAATTTCGGATAATCCCTTTCAGATCTTCGATCATCATGTTTCCCTTTCCACCCAGGAAGACTCACAGTTGATCAACCAGACAGAAACAAAGGATTTCACAATTACTGTTACAAACGATGGTGCCAATGATGGGATTTTTAATTTATCGAACTCAACGATTCCAGGTTGGACAATCACAATCAACCCTCCAACCATGCTTCTTTTTAGCGGCTCTTCCATGCCTGTAACCCTGTCTGTTACGGTTCCTTTCGGTGAAAGCGGTGGTGAATATCACATATGGGTTTATGCAACCTCTCAAGACAACACCTCGGTAACCGATTCATTGCTGGTAACTGTTATAGTTCCCTATTTGAATGATGTCGGGGTTCAATCAATAGATACTTTTTTTGATGGAGGAACATACCCTGTTGGTTTCTATACAATAAATTCAACAGTTAAAAATTATGGACGAAACAGCCAATCTGATTTCAATACCTCTCTTGAGATCGTAAAACTGGGACCATTAATCCCAAAGGCCGTATTTTCTGATGACATGGAAAGCGGTGCAAACGGCTGGCAGGTTGTTGATCTTGACGGGTCCACCTCAGCAGGTTCATGGAAGCAGGTCACTTCAAGTTCAAACAGCCCCACAACAAGCTGGTGGTGTGGTACAACAAATAATTATGACAATCTAACTGCACAGCTTTTGATTTCACCTTCCTTCAGTTTAAAATGGGCAGAATCAGCAGATATATTGTTCTACCATAAATATGTAACCGAAAATAACTACGATTACTGCAGTGTGGATGTATCAGACGGTTCATCATGGACAACCTTGGCAAGTTACGATGGAAGCGGGCCTTCGGGTTTTGAGCAGCAGTCGATTACCATTGATGATTTTGTGGGATTAAACAACGTGCAATTCAGGTTCAGGTTCAACTCGGATAATTTTCTTATTGATGACGGATGGTACATCGATGATGTGGAGGTAACAGGGTTATTCCCAACCGAGACAACGGTTTATGGACCTGTATTGAATCATACAACAGGTATTATGGCACAGGATGCCGCACAGCAATTAGGCTGGAACTTTACATTTACAGAAGTTGGAGACTACAAGATATATTCAACAACCCTTCTAAAAACAGATGAACAGCAGGTTAATAACCAATCCGTGGTGAAAATTAACATTGAGCCGTCCCCTGGTAGCTATTCGATATTGAAGCAAGGCTGGAATTTGATTTCCACACCCAGAATTCAAGTTGAGCAAAATATAACAAAAGTTCTTGAACCAATTAATGGTCTTTACGATGCAGTCCAATGGTCCGATATCACTGATTTCAACGACCCTTGGAAACACTATAAAGTGGGAAAATCAAATGGCAATGATTTGACTTACTTAAATGAAACCATGGGCTTTTGGGTTCACATAACTCAACCCGGAGATACGATTTTCCTCAACAATGGAACAATACCCACACAAAATCATACAATTCTCCTTTATCCGGGTTGGAACATGGTGGGTTACCCCACTCTCTCAAATTTCAATCGAACCCAGGGATTGAACAACCTGAGCTTTGGCTCCGATATTGATGCAATTTGGACGTTCAGTGCAGAAACACAAACATGGGTGGAACTTGGTGAATGGGACTATTTTACACCGGGAAAAGGGTATTGGATCCATTCAAAAGTAGAAAAAACATGGGAAGTGCCTTTGTAGAAAATTACGGCATCATGCCCCTCATGCCGCAGGATGGGCATTCGATTCTTTGAGGGCCTTTGCCCCCTCTTATTGGGAAGCTCTCTCCACAGTTCGGACATCTGGTTTTTCGCACGCCAGAAGGTGGTGGTCTTCGGGGCGGTGACATAGGTGTCCTTGGAAATGTCTGTGAATAAGGTGATGGAGTTGCTCTCATGAACCGTCTCTGAGGTGGAGAGACGATTTCAGCCTCCACCTCCACAACATCCTCTCCCTTGGCCTCTTCATCAGGCTCCCTTCGTTTTTTCAGATTCAAGGCCTTCTTGATCTGATCATCCTGAAGTTGTAATGCCAATTGTTCAACTTCCTTGATTAGAACCTTGCATTCCTTGTAATTCTCCATTTTAAAAGCCAGATCGGCTTCAGTGTAGATTTCTTCGGCTTCTCCAACATTAGCTCCGATGTCCCTGGCATCATTGAGTATGGTTCTTACAAAGATAAGGGAATCGGATATGCCTCTTATTCTATCCGCTCTGGCATCCTCAGACGCTTTTCGTGCTTTGGTGGCAAAATAACTGACCTTTTTGAATATTTTGGAATCATAGGCCTCTTCAGCCTTATCAAAGAGCTCTTTTGCATCCTTGACATTGGCGCCCAAATCTCGAGTTTGAACGATAAATTCCTCAACTGTTGATATCAATTCCTTCATCTTTTTTGCTTGTTCCTTTGTAAGATGATTGGCAGTGGTGCTGATATCGTCAAGTATAGTATCCAATTCATTCATCTCGGCATTATGCAGATGTTCTGCTGCCTTTTGGGCCAAGTCCCGGGCCTCACCGACATCTATTCCGGAATCCCTGACATCACCAATTAATTGCCTGAATGCATATATAACGAAGGCTTTTCTTACCTTCTCGAAATTCTTTGAGATATCCTCACTCATACCCGGAGTGGCGATGCCCTCAGAAATTGTATCTTCAAGGTTTCCTTCACCGAAGTTGGTTTGCATCTTCTGTAATAACTCGTTGGCTGCATCGAAAATCGAGTTTCTCTTTCTAAAGTCTTTAAGTATCTTTTCTACCTCCACGAAATACTCCTCCCCCACATCCGGTTCTTTCGTTTCTACCTCTGTTTCCCCAATGAACCGTTCCACATCCTCCTTGGAGATTTCATCGCTTTTTCCAAGAATTGAGAGGTAGTCTATTCTATCTGGGTCCTGACCGCAGTCTATATCTTTATCTTTTGCAAGCTGTTCTAATTGGGAGGTAAACAATTTTGCTAAAAGTTCTCTGGTCTTTTTGTCCATAGTTACCCTCTTGGAACCCGATTAAGTAAAGCCAGTAATTTTATTTTGCGTTAATTAAGTAAATACTAGGAATTAAACTTTTCTATACAATTAATCACACTTAAAACCCTGTCAATTCCCTTTTAAACCTTTCTATCGCCAAAACCGGGGTCGGGTCAATACCCCGTAATAAAGCAAGGTATATGCTTACAAAATCGCCAATATACATGGAATACAGCATCCTTGCCAGGTAGTCCTTTTCGTTTCCGCCCTGGGCAACAACCTCTATGACCTTTTTGGCATGTTTCTCTAGAATGAGGTTTTTTGTCAATTCAACACGTCTTTGAAGCCTTTCCTCAAGTTTAAAGTCATCCCTTAACAATACAGCAGTGAAATTCTTTGACTTATCGTCATTTACCCACGCTTCGATTTCGTTATGGTTCATCTCGGGAAATGTACCATGCCATGCAAGGACCTTGGCATTTTCGTTTAATTGAGTCTGCCATCTTCTGGCGATGGCGTTAAATATGGCCAAACCGTATATTATTGGGGTTTCATCATGCAGCTGCAGGGCAATCTGTTTTGAGGGATTTTCCTCAGATGGCCTTTCTGGAACCAAAAGTTCCCTTAGATTCTTGAGATTTTCTATTGCAACCTTTACCTCCCTTTCGGATTCATAAATACCCAGCTTCTCTAACATAACTACTATGGGAGCAAAAAGATAGGCCACAGCGGCTCTAGGGGGTTTCCCTTTTGGTATGGATATCAGTTTCACATTCTCCTTTTCGCAAAGTTTTTGTAATTTCCCGCCTGACGTGACGGCCACTATCTTACAGTTCTTTTTTATTCCTTCTTCAAAGAGACTGAGTGTTTCCTCTGTATTACCTGAATAGCTTACAGTAAAAAGCAGGGTGTTTTCCCCAACAAAGGAGGGGAGTTTATACGCCCTATTGACGAATATGGGATTTTTTACCCTGTTAAAAAGCCAACTTGCCAGGATATCGCCACCGATTGCAGAGCCCCCCACACCAGCGATAACAATCTGATGTGGATTAAAAACCTCAACTTCTGTATCATCTGCAATTTTAATGGCCTCTTCGATTTGCTCAGGAAAATTTCTAATTACCCCCGTCATATCCTTTGTATCGAGTTTTTTCATTTCTTTCATATCATCGAGTAGCTGATGCATCCAAAAAAAGGAAATGGCGAGCTTATTATTATAATTAACCGTATTTGCTGCGAAATTTTCGGGTAAATGGCAGCAGAAACTAAGCGAACATCACACCTGATTCCTGAGCCTTTAGCAGCTCTCCACCCCTCACCTTATCCACAGCCTTCTCAAAATCATCCATATCTACTGTATCTCTGTCTTCCCTTATGGCGAACATCCCGGCTTCTGTACACATGGATTTGATATCTGCACCTGTGGCACCATCACACTTCGCAGCAATGGCTTCCACATCCACATCCTTGGCAATGTTCATCCTCATGGTATGGATCTTGAATATCTCGATTCTTGCCTCCAGAGAGGGTATTGGGATTCTTATTATCCTATCGAACCTTCCTGGGCGAAGCAGCGCTTCATCCAGGATGTCGGGTCTGTTGGTGGCTGCAATCAGCTTCACATCGCCAATGGGGTCAAAGCCGTCCAATTCGGCCAGAAGTTGCATTAACGTTCTTTGAACCTCTCGATCGCCGGACGTGGCGACCTCCAATCTCTTTGCACCAATGGCATCCAGTTCATCGATAAACACAATTGTCGGTGATTTCTCTTTGGCCAAAGCGAACAATTCCCGAACCAATCTCGCACCCTCACCGATGTACTTTTGTACCAACTCTGAACCCACGAACCTTATGAAAGTGGCATTGGTCTTGTTTGCCACACCTTTGGCCAGTAAGGTTTTTCCCACACCTGGCGGGCCAACGAGAAGCACACCCTTGGGGGGGTCAATACCCACCTTTTTATAAAGTTCCGGTTTTATCATGGGCTCCTCCACAGCTTCCCGGATCTCCCTGAGCTGGTCATCGAGACCGCCAATCTGTTCATAAGTGACCTTGGGTTTTTCGATGATCTCAGCCCCGATTACAAGAGGATCCTTTGAAGGGGGCAATACACTCATTATCGAAAGTGTTTGTTTGTTCAATGCCACCTGGGATCCCACAATCACACTCTCATGGGAGATGTGACTGGCACAATTGACGATGAAAGTGGGGCCAGTTGTGCTTTTTACAACAACCTTTCCATTCTCTAAAATCCCTCTAATGGAACCAATGATCAACGGTGGAGCCTTCATCCGCTCCATTTCAGCTTTGAGACGCTTGACTTCACCCTGTAGATGGGTAAGTTCGCTCTCCAAGTAACGTTTTTCGTTTTCATTCTTCTTGGTATCCTTTATGAGTTCGGAATTACGTTGCTCCAAAGCTGTAACCCTTTCGGAAAGATTATCTGAGGTCTCTTGTTGTTCATCCTCATCCATGGTGCGCACCCCACTAAATTATAATTCGGCCTTGGATGATTTGGCCTGTACAATTAGTTATATATGGTTGCAGTGATATATATCTTTTGTTTAATATATCATACTTTATATTGGGGGTTATACATGATTTGTGAGATGTGTGGAAAGGAAGTTTCAAACCTTAAAAAAATCACAATTGAAGGTTCAAATCTCAGTGTGTGTCCAGGTTGTGCTAGATTTGGGCAGGATCATACAATGAAAAAGGAAGGTGGGGATTTTGCATCCACACCAACCATTGCTGAGAGGTTGGAGGCAAGGGAAAGAAGGCTTAAGACCAGGGATGTTTTTGAAGGTGGCGGGGATGAATTGGCTTTGGACTATCCAAAAAGGATCCGCAAGGCCAGATCGCAAATAGGACTGAGGCAAGAAGATCTCGGTAAAAAGATCAATGAAAAGAAATCCGTTGTGGCAAAGCTTGAAAATGGTGATATGGTTCCAGATGAAAAGCTTGTAAAGAAACTGGAAAGAGCCCTCGATATCTCCCTAAAAGAGAAGGTAACCAGTGTTTCCCCCCCAAAACGCAAGAAGTCAGGTAAGGGAATGACACTTGGTGATTTCATAAAAATTAGAAAGGAATAAGTGTGAATTAGCTTTCCACTTTTTGCGCTCTTTTTATTATTTCTACCTCCGCTTCCCTTAAGAAACCAGAGATGTCAAGGCCGTATTTTTTCGCAATTAGTATTGCAGCAACCTCAATTTCAATATCCAAACCATCCTGTTTTTTATTGATCTCTGCCATAACAGCGCTTCTCGCAAGTTGTGTTTTTTCTTCGATGCTTCTTACAATTGCAAGGAGTAGGGGCTCTTGTGACTCAAGTAAAAGTATGTTCTTGCTTGGCGTAAAATCAATTTTGATGGAGTGAGATTTATAATCGAAGCTGGGTTTTAAACCATTCTCTTTCCTTGTTAAAAGTTTCAATTTTAAGCAGACTTCTACAAACTGTTTCGCCTCTTGGGGAGAGAACCAGCCTAGATCTAACGAAGCGGATAGTATAAGCTCCTTTTCTGAAAGTACATCCCTTCCTTTCCTTTGGAATAGAAAAACTATGGTTTTTACAAGTTCCTCCATCACCTCACTTCCAAAAAATCAAATCAGCTTATCTATTTCTATCATCACGCCTGTGAGATCCAACCCATTGAGATTTACTGTATCGATATTGAATCTACCATGAATGTAAATCTTCATTTCACTGCCCGCGAGCATTTTGACAGTGTCCATTTCGAAGTGGGAATCTTCCGCAATATGCTTTAGATCTGTAAAAATTATATTTTCTAACCCCATCTTTTTCGCCTCCCTAGCTAAATCCAAAGGCGACATATCTCTGATAGTTTTTTTTAAGCTAACGATTCCATTATCGTAATCTATACCCAAAATTACATTTTCTGAGAGTTCAAAGGCCTTTTCCAATTCTTCAAGATCTTTTAATGTTTTTGTTCCCATTACAACTTTCTCTGCCCCTGCAACGAGTATATCGATTGCAGAATCTGCGGATCTTGAGCCCCCGTCCACCCAAAGCTCCATTTTAGTGGATATCTCCTTAATCAATTCCAACTGTGGTCTATCCCTGTTAATACCCTCAAGATCAGATACAAGGAACTTGGTGAAGCGTTCTTTTAATTCATCCATCAGATTCTGGATTTTAAGATCTTCTCCGTCACTGTCTTTTACGGGTTCATACCCCTTTTTACCTTTGATCATAGGCATCCCTTTAAATAAATTCACAGCAGGAATGGTTTCAAATTTCAAATCATTATTATCCATGTTATTTACCCCCAGGATCTATCAGACAAAAGTTTCATTTGTATCAATCATGGGAATTGTAAGGGCAGTAAATAAAACATGCGGTGAAAGATTCCTAATATAACTAACTCCATGCAGGCATCATGGTAAAGGATGAAGATGCCTTCACATTTGAGACGATTGCACAAGTGTACCGTGAAGAACGTAACTCAGCAATACTTACAAAGTTGCCTATAGGATTTTATAGGAAATTAGCGAGTTATTTAAAGAAGTTACAGGTGAGTTACTTCGAAGCCAGGCAAAAAGATCCCAACTCCTCAAAAACCATGATGCTTGAAGATGAATTTCATAAATCACAAAATAGGGCCTCGGAAATTTATGAACGCAGGGAAAGGAAAGTCGTATTACTTTCATTATCAGCTGCAAATGGAGGCAATCCGGATATCACGGTATTAACTGTTGAAGAGAAGAACTCGTTTAACAATATCTTTGAGGTTCTTAAAAGAAATCGTTATCAAATATTGGAAAAAGAAGAAGATGTCTGTGAATCAAACTCTTTTATTGCTTCTGAAAAAAAATCAGTAAAGATTGATGAAGGTGATGAAATTAGCATTACAGATATCAAAGTTGAAGAAAAAAAGGAAGTAGTGGAAGAAAAAGGTTTTTTAAAAGAAGATAGCTTACAAGAGAATCCTGTTCTTTTAATTTTGGAAGATATACCTTCTTTTGAGACAGATGAGAGAATTTTCAATCTAAAGAAAGATGATACGATTACATTACCAAGGGAGTATGCAAACATTCTCTGTAAACATAAAAAAGCAAGAGTCATACAAAATTAAAATTATTTTTTTCCTTTGATTTCGAATATGAAAAGATAAAAAATGATTTTCAAATACCATATGAAAAAAATT
>CBDVCK010000033.1:0-19257 GCA_965372465.1 uncultured Thermoplasmata archaeon
GCGAAGGATTTATTTATTTGTTTGGTTGGTCAGATAATGCTTCTAGGAAATATTTAAAAATTCTTACGATAAATGAAGATGTAACAAATACATTGCTTAAAAGTTTACATTGGCATGTAAAAGAAGACCTTTGGATAAAAATAAAAAAAACAGGATAAATGCAGCAATTATCAATAGAAGAATAATTCCTGCAATAACCTTGAGCAGTAAATCTGAGCCTGAATAGGATATAAATGGCCGTTTATAATTGGACATTGGTTGTGGCTGGATAAAGGGATAAACGCTACAGATATCGCAGTACCAGTTCCCATATTCAGGGATGTACCTCAGGATCCCACCGCATCTTGGGCATAAACTACCTTGCTGCATGGTTTAATCCTCGCAGTCCAATTGATTGATAGATATGTTTCCAAAATATAAAAAACTGCTGATGTTTTGGTAGAAATTGAAAGATGGAAAGAAAAATCACCCGACTTTCTCCCATTTGGAAAGCTTCAAAACCTCAGATAATGAGCTCCCCCGCTTTATCTCTTCTCTGAGCCTGTTCTCCCTCTCATGAACATCCAAAGCACGGTTTGCAATTTCAACGGCCTGCTCCTTTGGTATAACCACAACACCACTCTCATCCCCAACAATCCAATCTCCGGATATTACCACCTGACCCCCACAGGTAATTTCACAGTCTATTTCTCCATGGCCTTTTGGCTCTCCTGCATTGGGGGCTATATGCCTTGAAAATACCGGAAATTGAATATCATGAATATTGTCGATATCCCTTGCAGCACCGTCTATGACAACCCCTGCAATTTTCTTTTTCTTGCAACTCCACGACGCAAGTTCACCCCATACAGCGATATATCCACCCCCTGCGTCGATTACAATGACATCTTCAGGTTCACATTTATCGATTGCCTCCACAGGTTTTGCCCAGTCACCATCAATGGTTCTCACTGTTACTGCCTTGCCTGCCATCTTGATACCATGTTTTATCCTTGGCAAGATACCGGTCATGGCGCCTTTGGTATGCATTGCATCTGCAATATTTGGGGTGGAGACCTTTAAAAAAGCTTTCTTCAACTCATCCGCTCCGTATTTTCGGAATAATTCGGAGGGAATAACTTTTCTTTCCGAGATGGACCGTTTAACATTTCTGGTTGCATCCTTAACATCCGGTGATTTAATAATCGCACTGCCCGCTATTACAATGGTGGCTCCTGCCTCAACAGCTAAGGGTGCTGTTTCTGAGGAGAGCCCACCTGCGCAGGCGATAGGGATATTCACATTTTTAGCAACCTTTTTCACATATTCAAGAGGGTTTTCCTTTCTCATCTGTTGATCCACACCAACATGAAGACATACGTAATCAGCACCGAACTTCTCCACCTCTTTTGCCCTTCTGACAGGATCCGATGTGCGCAATAGGTCAACCATGATTTTGGAGCCATACCTTCTTGCTGCTTTTACAGCTTCGGTAATTGTCGAATCGTCTGCAACCCCCATTATGCAGACCACATCCGCCCCTGCCTTCGAGGCTATCTCCACCTCCACAGTGCCTACGTCCATGGTCTTCATATCTGCGACAATGGTATGAGAGGAAAAAGTGCTTTTTAATTGGCGTATGCAATCCAAACCCTCACTTTTAATAAGTGGTGTTCCTGCCTCTATCCAATCCACACCACCTTCCACAGCCTCATGCGCGATTTGCATTGCCCTATGCAGATTCATCACATCCAGTGCTACCTGAAGAATCACCTTTTGTTGCATAGTCAAATGGTAGGTTTTGGTAATTTAAAAGGTTATCGGTAAATAATCCAAAAACCACGAGGTGCATAATATAGAATATCAATTTCGATTCTTGCGGGTGATAATCAAATGATATTTTGTGAGGTAAATGTCTTTATATACATAATATGAATAAAATTTAATGTTCTGAGCATTAATGTAAACTCAAAATAGTGGTGTTGGGTTTGGAAAACGATGATTTCAATATAGGCTTTACCATTTGTGCAAATTGCGGTGATTTTATATTAAAGCACTTATCCTACTGTCCAAGTTGTAATTCAGCAGTTGTCAAGAGAATTATCAAAAGTGAAACATCGCACCCAAATGATCCTCCGGATAAGGCTTCCCTCTTTATTTGCTCTGCATGCGGTGCGTTTATTGGAGTGGATGCAACACATTGCAAAGCCTGCGGTGCAAAACGTGTTCCCCTTACAGCTGAAATTGATGTCAATTTAAAGGATCAAACAGAATCCCATGAAGCTTTTGAATCCTCCCATGAAATATATCTTTGCGGAAGCTGTGGCGCCTTTTTAGGATCACAAGCAGATTGCTGCGGGGTTTGCGGTGAAAAGGTTTCGGAAGACACACGCTCTGATAAAATCTTAGAAGAAGGTTTGGACCATGAAGCTGGAGATCATACTTCTGCAAAAATGACGCATTCTTTTGATGTTCAACCCCCTGAAAGTAACTTATTTCTCTGTGGAAGCTGTGGGGCTTTCGTTTCCTATGGTTCAATGGAATGTGGTATATGTGGGGCCGAGACATCGGATATCACTGACCCGAGAAAAGTCCAAATCGATAAGTCGGAACTGACTGAGGGTCTATTATCCTCCTCAAAAGCACTTTCTGTATGCCATACCTGTGGGGCTTTTATTGCAATGAATATGAGTGAGTGTAAAATCTGTGGGACAGAAATTCGGAAAAATGAATATGAACAAAAAATTCCAGCGGACATCCAGGTTAAATCCCCTCCGAAGGAAGAGATTAAAGGGGTATTTGAGAAAATGAATAAAAATATCCCAAAAATTGCAAAAGAAAAAATATCCAAGATATCCAAGAAAGAGGTCATCAAAAAATGCAGGAGATTGTACTACAAAAAAGCTGTTGCTCTTCGGAAACTAGGCAGAAATAAAGATGCTTTGAAGAGTTTAAATGATGCCCTCAATCTGGATCCGGACGATAAACTCATGCTTCTTGAAAAGGCGGATGTCTTCTATGAGATAGGACGATATAAACAGGCTGCAAAGATCTATACACGTCTTCTTGCTTCCAATCCAAATGACGCTTCTCTTTGGAACAAACTGGGGAATGTATCGCTCAGAATGGGGAATCAAAGGGAAAGCCAGATATTCTCCGAAAAAGCGCTTAGCATCGATGCTAATAATAAAGAGGCATTGATTAACAAAGGATATATCCTAATGAAACAGAAAAAATACGAAGAAGCTTTAGAATATGCCGAAAAATTAATTGCGTAAATTCAATGGGATTTATTCTCATACTTTTTCCTAGGAAATGGTAATTGGTTTGTGTTTCTTAGCCTCAATAATCCATCTCTCCACTTCTTCGATAGTGGGTCTGCGCTGGGATATCTTCAAAAACGCGTCTTCGATATCATATCTGGAAACCACACCTACAAGCTCTTTTTGATCGACCACAGGTAGCACAGGTAGGCCTACATCAATTAACAATTCTGCGGCATTCTCAATGGAAGTATCCGGCGATAGCAATGGTGTATCAGATATAATAACCTCCCGGATATTTGTTTTGTCCATGTCCATTCCTTCTGCCAATGCCCTGACTATGCACCTGAAGGTGAGGATTCCAGCAGGCATCTTGCCAGAAAGAACCACAAGGTCAGGAAGGTTCTTTTCAACCATGACCTTTGCAGCATGTCTGAGATCCATTGCACCATCCACCACATCGAATTCATCATCTATCCTCAGGTTTTTCACAGGAAGACCCCCGGGATTCTGCAAAGGCTTAAGGATGCTCTTGGGATCGATTTTGGAAAGCTCTTTTATGGAATCGATTCCGCTCAGCATAAGAAGCTCTGCAAACTGCTGGCCTATGCCTTCTACGCGCATCAGATCCGCCATTTTCGTCCATCTATAAAGCAGGAAAGGATCTACACCTATTTCATCGGCGTAAGATTCCCTGGCTACCTGACTTCGGCATCGCTTAAGTAGGTCCTTTGTTGTGACCAGCCCCACATTTCTAAGTTTCCTATGAAACGGCCCCCTGATTCCTTTGATCTCGGATAGGAGGTATTCGGCATCAATGATATAAGGCTCTTCAAATTTTCTTGTGGCTCCTTTGGAGTATTTAATGTAACTCGGACTTGATGTGATATGTTTTGGCATATTACCCACTCTCCACAGACGATAATGGATTGGGAATTTAAAAAGGTTGTCTTTAATTAGGTACAATTGGACTGGTTAAGGCAAAATGCATAAGTTTCTTCATTTAATGTCCTTTTCATCCGGAAGCCGTAAGAATACTGTCGTACTTCCCGTCGTTTATATCCCTTTGCACCTCTCTTGGGTCTTTTCCCTCCACAGTTACTCCCATGGAGATGCAGCTTCCCACGACCGCTTTTACCTTTTCTTTCAGATCTTTACCCAGAACCGAGTCGCGTTTGATCAATGCGATCTTCCTGGCCTGCTCAATGGAAAGGTCGCCTACCTTATCCTCTCGTTCCTTTCCACCCTTCTCTATTCCCAGCTCCTTTAGAATCAAGGCAGAGGTGGGTGGGGTACCCACAGAAATCTCATAAGTCTTTGTCTTTGTATCTATGGTCAGTTTTACAGGGACCTTCATACCCTCAAAGGCCTTTGTCTTCTCATTGATATCATTTACAACCTGCATGATGTTCAATCCCAAGGGACCCAAAGCCGGACCCACAGGTGGTCCACTGGATGCTTTTCCACCCTCAACAAGAACCTCTAGAACTTCAGCCATATCAAATCACCGTCCTTCGGTCTCTAAAACTCTCACATGATCCCCTCTGATTGTAATGGGGATGGGAACAACAGCCTCGAAGAGCTCCAAAGTTATCTCTTCCTTTGACTCGTCTATCTGCTGGACTCTGGCCTTTTCACCTTTAAACGGTCCTGCAATAAGTTCCACTATATCTCCCACCACTATACCTGCAACCAGAGGTTTGGGTGTTAGAAAATGATTGATCTCATCAAAGGGGATATCCCCTTCGACAACTCCTCTTGCCCGTTTTATACCTTTTACAACCTTTCCCAGGCCGTCCGGGTTTATAGTCTCCACCAGGACATAACCGCGGAGTTTCTCGGGTGCCAGGATAGAATATATACCAGTATCCTTCTTCTGGGCTCTCATGTACAAGGTGTCGGCAACCGCCCTCTCATGACCTATGGAGGTTTTTATTGCCAAAATGCTCTGTTTAACAAGAATATTGAATGTTATGGAATCGGATTGAGCAGGGTCTCCTTTTGAAGTGCAGGTTACAACCATGTCCACCCTTTCACCGTAATCCACGCTATGTGGTGCGGTAATTTCTATTCTCAAATTGATTGTACGGCCTCCCTCCACGTTCAATTTGGTTTCAAGAATATCTTGCATCTCTTTTTCGAATAACTCATTTCTATCGAGAAATAATTTGATAAACCATTCGGGGGACTCCTCGGATCTTAGAGGATTGATGGTGTTTATATTGATATGGAATGAATCCTTTTTCTTACTTTTATTTTTGATTTTTAACTCAAATTCTGTTGCTTTCCCCCCTATGACATAATGCTTCACTTCATCACATCTCATTTCGAGCCCAAACTCGGAAGGAAGCTGGTCTTGTGTTTCCGCCTCTTCAGTTTTAGGGTCAGACTCGGATTCTACTTCTTCGTTTTCCCCCATGGGGGTTTCTTTTGGCATTTTTACCTTATCATCCTTTGATACCACTCCTATCCCTCCAAAGCTGACCTTGGGTGATAAAATTACAACCCGAAAAGGTCACTGAAAAATCCCGGTGCAGTCGTCCATACATAGAAAATAGCAAAACCGATTCCTCCGAGCAATATGATCCCCAGACCCGTTATCTGAAGGGTTTTTGAATACTCTTCCGAGGTTGGTTTTCTGGCCATTTTCAATACTCTGCCGTACTTCCCTTTTCCAATGTATCTTGTTCTCTCTTCGATTTTTTCCTGTAATTCCCAGGATTTTTCCTTTATATTGAGCTTCATCTCTAGTCCTCAGCTTTTCTTACCGGTTACTGTGACTTTCTTATATAAAAAGTTTCACTTCACGAAATCGATGCCTATCTCGCTCCCTTTGGCTTCCCCGCCTGGCCCCAGTATCTGCTTGGATTTCACACCTGTTACCACGATCATGACCCTGATTCTATTCTCGATGGCAGGATCAATAGTGGCTCCCCAGATGATTCTGGCAGTTGAAGAAATCCTGCTGTGCACCTCCTCTGCCACAGCTTCAGCTTCGGAAACCGTCATGTCATTTCCGCCTGTTACATTCACTAAAGCACCAGTTGCATCGCTGATATCCACCTCGAGAAGCGGGGAGCTAAGGGCTTCGTTCACTGCTTCTATTGCCCTGTTTTCTGATTCGGCCTCTCCCAGCCCAATCATTGCCACTCCACCACCCTTCATAATGGTTTTGAGGTCATTGAAATCAAGGTTTACAAGTCCCGGTTTTGTGATGATCTCTGTGATGCCTTTTATTGAGCGCATCAGAATTTCATCTGCCACCTTGAAAGCTGCGTTCAGCGATAATCTCGGAACCAGATCAAGTAATTTATCGTTTGGAATAACGATAACTGTGTCCGCAACCTCACGAAGACGCTCTATTCCGTATTCTGCATTCTCCATTCTGACCGTTCCTTCGGCTCTGAATGGGGTCGTGCAGATGGCAATTGTCAGAGCACCGGTCTCCTTTGCAATACTTGCTACAACAGACGCCGCGCCTGTTCCTGTGCCGCCACCTAATCCACAGGTGACGAAAATGATGTCACCACCGACCAATGCGGATCTTACCTCCTCTTCGGCCTCTCTTGTGGCCTCCTCTCCAACCTGCGGTAAGGCTCCCGCCCCTAATCCGCGAGTTGTTCTTCTTCCCAATAGTATCTTGTTTGGAGCGTGAATGGTAAGAAGGTGCTGGGCATCGGTGTTTAGGGCAAAAAGTTCTGCCCCCACAACTCCGGTTTCCACCAGTCTGTTAATGGTGTTGCAACCTCCACCTCCACATCCAACTATCTTGATATTGGTCTTAAGCCCTGCTAGCACCCGCTCGAGTTCCTCATCATCTGCAGTGTAACTTCGCTGCTTTCCGGGAGCTTCCGGGGCTAATTGCTCTGCTCTTGAACGTGATAATACCTCCTGGACAATGGATTTCATATTAAACCTCCAAGAAATTTCACCCGTGAATGCTTTTTTGAATATAAAAAGGTATGGTCGAATACACTGTTTTTGTACAACCGAATAAGGGCAAACCTGGAGAAGTTAACATACTCTTTAATAATTGGAAAGGAAATCGAGGTTACATATTTCTCTCGGTTTTCTGAGGATGGTAGGTTATGATTAATGAACAAAGTCCACGCCTACATTCTCCATGCCCTCGTAGTACTGCTTCCTGCCCATAACCTGCTTGGACTTGACACCTGTTACAACGAGCATTACCCTTATCGTGTTCTCCAGAGTCGGATCGATTGCCGCACCCCAGATGATTCTCGCATTGGAGTTGACCCTTGCATGGATCTCCTCGGCAACCCTCTCTGCTTCGGATACTGTCATGTCCCTTCCGCCTGTGACGTTGACGAGTACGCCTGTTGCATTGCTTATATCCAGCTCCAAAAGAGGTGAATTTAAAGCTTCGTTTACGGCCTCAAGTGCCCTGTCTTCACCTTCCGAGCTTGACTCGCCCAGGCCTATCATGGCAACACCTGCGCTCTTCATGATGGTCTTTAAATCATTGAAGTCCAAATTGACCAGTCCAGGCTTAGTGATGATCTCAGTTAATCCTTTTATTGAGCGCATGAGTATCTCGTCTGCCACCTTGAAAGCAGCGTTTAATGACAATCGGGGAACCAGTTCCAGCAGCTTGTCGTTTGGAATGACCACTACTGTATCAACCACATCCCTTAGACGGTCAAGACCGTATTTTGCGTTTTCCGCCCTGAGTTTTCCTTCTCCTTTGAACGGGAAAGTCGCAAAGGCTATGGTCAGTGCTCCGATCTCCTTGGCAATTCCTCCCACCACTGCCGCACTTCCGGTTCCTGTTCCGCCTCCCAGTCCGCAGGCAATGAAAACGATATGCGAGCCGCTTATCGCGTTTCTGATATCTTCTTCTGCTTCCCTTGCAGCCTCTTCACCTACCTGGGGCAAAGCTCCCGCACCCAATCCCCGGGTTGCTCTTCTTCCCAGGAGTATTTTTCGCGGCGCGGAGATTGAAAGAAGATGCTGGGCGTCCGTATTTGCTGCAATCAGTTCCGCTCCCACAATACCCTCTTCTGCAATCCTGTTTATGGTATTTGAGCCACCGCCTCCGCAGCCAATTATTCGAATGTTCGTCTTCAGCTTTTTAAGCAGCTGTTCCAACTCGGCATCCACCTCAAGACTGGGAGATGGATAATTCTGTTTTTGTTCCTGCATACTTTCAATATTCACATTCCTAGATAAAGCCTGCTGAACTATTGATTTCATTTAGATTACCTCCTATTCTCATTCATTTTTATCTGGGCAGAACACGGTCTTTTGGTCCTAACCCGTAATCCTATTAGACGGAAACCATGAAAATGAATGCATGATTCCCGGGCATATCTTACAATCCGTAACATCCGCTCCTATGCTACTTTTGCCCATGGAAATCTATGCATCCCACCATCCATGCATCCCGTAAATATTATATAGGGTATGCGTTTTCGGATATATATAGTTTTATATATTTACCCTTGATATTTCGGGTTTACAGGCAAAATTGTGCAATATATTAATGAAAAGAAATCTATGCATCTATTTAAGATTCTCCTCATAATCATACCTGCAGAACGGACATATCACGGCATCAAAGGGTATACCCCTTCCGCATTTAACACAGAAGCGAACCATCAAAGGATACATTCCCGGAAATCCCTTAAATGTCAGAGCCAGATATAAAACCGTAGCTACCAAAATTCCCAATAACAGAATCATAGGATCAAGGGTGATATTCCCTGTATTTGGGTTTCGCTGAACCGAAAGTATCAAAACTATTCCCATGATTACCAGAGCTAAAAATAGTGCCATCGCCTTTTTACCTGCATCGTTTTTTCTGCCATTCATCTTCAAGCACCAGGTTTTAACTCGTCCTCCTCCACAATACTTCTTCTATCAAATTGACTTAAAAATATTAAAAACTATCTACTGTACCATTACAAAATTCTCCTCAGGGTAACATAAGGGAACCAGAAAAGTAATAAACTGATATTGAAAACAAAAACTTAAATAATGGAATAAATATAATATCTATGAGGTTGAAGATATGAGTAAGAAAGAGTTCGACCAATGGTTCAACTCCAAAATAGACGAATTTATCGCAAAAGACTATGAGATACTTCTAGCTTTATCTTGAATTATTTTATAAACCTCCTTAAAAGACATTGGTCTTAAAGTTGTTTTAAATTTAATCGCTTCTTTTTCTGACATGGATATCTCTAATCCACATATCCTTAAGATGGTTTGCCCAGTTTCAAAAAGCGTCCTTCTATTAACATCCATAAATGGTCTAAAATGAACAATATCTTTCATAATTTTTGTTACGATATAAATTATATCTATTCTCATCTCGACATTGTTTTGAAACTCATTATATATTCGGGTTAAATGTTTTTCACTTCGCACACCTGTTTTCTTAGTTCTGCCAATTTTGGCTACTTTAAAATGAATATTGATTATATTCTCAATAGATAATAATGATAATTTCTCATAGCATTCTCCATAATTGGAATTTTCAGTAATTTTTTTCTTTAAAGATAAATCATCCCATATCTCATTATAACTAACCATTAATTTTCACACACCAGGTTTTAACTCACCCTCATCCACAATACTTCTTCTGTCAAATCGACTTAAAAATATTAAAAACTATCTGCGGTGAGCAACTTTAATTGAAAAAGGACTACCTACCGCACCCTAACCAAAATATTCTCGGAGGTCCTTCTCGACCTCTTGTCTAACCCGCCATTGTTATTTGTCTCCCAGGCATTCCATCTCAGGTTTATTCTCACGGTTACATTCTCTCCCACCGAGGCATTAAAAGGGGCAATTACTCTCACTGTGAGGTTTACGGATTTCTTGTCTTCCACATCAAGTTCAAGAGGTTCGGAATCTGTGAGATTGAATGTTCGTATATTATCCCCAACCCAGGTTAAGGTAACATTCCACCCGGAATCAATCAATGTCTGATTCATGGTTGCATTCAGATATCCCTCGTTCTCAATTGATCCAACATTCTTCAGTGTGATATTGAATTCAACAAAACTGTCAGCAGAGACATTGATCTCATCCACTTCGGCATCCAACTCAAATCCGTAACTCGGTATTGATGCGGACTGAAAGGGTGCGGGATGAAAACTTACTATAAAGATGACCAGTGCCAGTACACCCACCATAACTCTTTTTCTGTCGAGCTTCGTGATGTCGTTCAGCGGCGGGGGATGGCTAAGACCCCCTCCCAGTACTATGACTATAACGATTAAAAACACAAACCCCCAGTAATCGAATATGAATCCCAAGAACAGCATGGTTATAACTGTGGCTATGCCGATATATCTCGTGGTTCTGCCAAAAAGAGCCCGCACTATATGCCCACCATCAAGCTGACCTGCCGGTAACAGGTTCAAAGCTGTAACAAGAATTCCAACCCAACCTGCAAAGAACGTGGGATGCGCCAATAGCTCAGATTCGATTGGGTACATGCTGCTGATCCCCATCAATATCAATGGGTTGTAGAGCATCCATCCACCAGGCTCGCTACTTGTTGCAGATACACCATATAAATTCGTGAGATAGAGGCCGATTATGGACACTGGAATTGCTACCATGAGTCCTCCAATGGGCCCTGCCGCACCTATGTCGATTAAAGCTTTCTTGTTGGGGATAGGCTCCCGCATACTGATTAACGCACCCAAAGTGCCCAAAGGCGGGAACATCGGTATAAAAAAGGGCAGGGATGCGGCAACCCCATGTTTTTTGGCCATGAGATAATGTGAGATTTCATGAGTACCCAGAATGAGCAGTAAAGGCAATGCAAAGAACAGCATACCAAAGAACAGATTGGAAGGGCTGAATAGACTGGCCAGAACATCGATATCAGAAATCGATTTACCGGCGCGCACTGTATCATATGATAACCAGAGGCTGGATCCTGCGATTGTGGTTGTGATGATGGTTGCGATAAGAAGGATAAGATTCACCCTGGTCCCCTTATATTTGACCTTTGGTTTCTTTGTCACAAAAAGGATATGCTCTCCTCCCTCGTAGGTGATAAGAGGTATATATTCCGGTTTGAGCATGTTTCTTAAGGACTCGAAATTCTCCTCAAGGGTTTCCTCGTTCACCCTTAAATGAAATGCTATTGCATCAAGTCCCACACGAACCTCGTAAACCGTAAAAAACCTGCCAATCTTCCTTTTGAGGTCCTCGATTTCCTTTTGTGCCCTCAACTGGTAGTCAGGTTGCGAGCCGGGGTATGGATCCTGGGGTTGCTGATAGGGAGGAGGACCTTCATAAGGTCTTGGCCCTTGCTCAGGAACCTGCTCAGGACCTTGCTGGGAAATTCTCTCGTTTGAATCATTCATCCTTAAAGAGGATAGATATATGTGGTAAATAAGTATTTTGAATAAAATCTCTGATATTCATGTTCCCTAGTAAAAGATTACATTTGCTCTTTTACTTTCTTTTTGATTTCAGAAACCGCTTTTTCCAAATCCTTGATTTGGCCTCCTGCCTGTGCGAATTCCGGTTTTCCTCCTCCTCCACCGCCAAACATTTTCCCTGCCTCTTTTGCAAGTTCCCTGCAATTTATATCCAAATCCTTGCTCCTTGCAATTATGATCTTGCCGCCTTCATAATCGCATCCCAGAATCACCACGGTCTTTTGCATGTCAAACACCTTTCTTCCCAAAGCGATTAGCTCCTCGAATGTGTTCTTATCGGAATCTGTGGTGACATGGGACATTAGTTTTACATCACCAACAACTTCTGCACCTTCTTTAAGCTCCAAAAGAGGCGATTCGGCCCCGTATTTTCGCAGTTTTTCAATAGTTTTCTTCTGGGATTTCCATTCCTCAAAGAATCTGTTAACAGTTTTTGGAAGCTGCTCGGGAAAGACTCTGAGGGTGTTGGCAGACTCCCTAAGCAGGGCATGATGCTTCTGAACATGCTTTACCGCGGCCATCCCTGCTGCAAATACGATTCTCTCGATACCGTCCTGGATGCGCTCGGTTTTAAGGATTTTTATAAATCCGAGATCATTTGTGGCCTTGACATGCGTTCCGGCACAGGCCTCAACATCAAAGTCCCCGATCCGAACAACCCGTATCTTCTTGCCTATGGGAACTCCACCCTGGTACAGCCTGAAACCATATTGTTTTTCAGCTTCCCCTCGGTTCATTATGATTTTCTCCACCGGTATGTTCTTCAGAATCGTTTCATTGGCCACAAGCTCGATTTTTTCGATTGCCTCCTCATCGATCTTCTGATAGTGTGATATGTCCACCCGGGACTGCTCCAATCCTTTCTGGGCACCTGCCTGCCATACATGGCCTCCTAAAACCTTCCTTGCAGAACCCAAAATCACATGTGTTCCGGACTGGTGCCGTGTAAGAGCCATTCTCCTGTCCCAATCCACGCGCAGGTGGACCATCTCTCCTTTGGGAATGTTCCCGTCTATTATATGAACCACAACATCTCCAATTCTCTGGACATCCGTGACTTTCACGATTTTCTCGGAAGTTGACATCACTCCCGTATCACTTGGCTGCCCTCCTCCTTCCGGATAGAGCACGGTTCCGTCCAGTACAACTTTGTTTTCCTGTGAATGCAGCACCACTGCATCGCATTCCTTTAAATCCGTGGGTTCGTAATAAAGAAGTTTTGTCGGGGGGAGATCATAGGTTTCTTTGGCTTTTGCCTTCTCCTTTTCAGGGGATTGATGAAGGGTGGTGATTATGGAGTTGAAGGCATCAGGGATTTCAACTTCAACTCCCATGTCCTTTGCCAGGGTCTGAACAACCCTGGGATGGATTCCATGGGTATCATAAAATTCGATTAAGGTGTCAGTGGGAATATCGCCCTTTTTCCCTGACCTGTCCAAAAATGATTTTACCAGTCTTGTTCCCTTACTCATGGTCTCATGGTATCTTGTTGTCTCCAAATTTAGCATTTCAATGATTACATCGTTTAATTCGGTTGTCAGGATGTTGTCAAAGGTTTTGATCTGTCTTAACACCAGGTCGCTCAGGGAGTAATCCAGTTTCAAACTCTCAATAAAGCGTAGGGTCCTTCGGGCAACGAGTCTTGCCAGATATCCTGCCTTTGTATTCGAGGGAACTATTCCATCCGTCATCATGTAGGCCAGTGTCCTGGTGTGATCAACTATGGCATATACCTTTTCCATGGGAGCCATCATTTCGTTTAATTCTTTGATTGTAATCTTGTGGCCTTTCTTGGCAAGGCGCTTTACACATTTCTGTCTTAGGTCCTGCAGTTTCGTATGAGTTTTTATATCCATAATCCCTGCCAATTTCGCATGCTCGGAAATTATACTGGCATATCGCTCATTCTCAAGCTCATGTGAGATACCGGAAGCCTCGAACAGTTCTTTTGTCAGCTCTGGATAAATGGCATCATATATCGTTGGTGTGGCAATGGAAGCCCAGGCAAATCTTTCCAAACCGTAGCCAGTATCCACGATCCTCAGTTCATTGGGTGAGTACATCTCTGACTCGATCTCTATCTTCCCTGAATCCTCCCTTTTCAGGTTCATGAAAACAAGGGTTGCAAGTTCAAGACCCCCCACCTGAACCTCCAGAGACGGTCCTGCATTTCCCCCGCCGAACCATGGTTTTTCCTTGTAGATGATTCCTTTTTCCGCAACCCCAAAGGTCTTTTGCAGTAATTCGTGACACAATCGTACGGTCTTGTCCTTCCAGTAAATTTCCTCTTTTTCGGAATTAAATGCATGATGCGCCATCATCTCGAAACTTGAAAGATGCTTGCCAGTCTTGCCCACAGAATCCAAGTCCATCATTCTTATGCAGGGTTGGGACATGGTCAAAGGATTTGCAGGGGGTGGAATCAAACCTCCGGTTACAAAGGGTTGAAAGGCATATATAGAGGCATTCGTGAGAAACACATCATCGCGCCATCTCGCGATAACAGGGTAGCGGTCAAACCTTGTATGCCCCCTTTCTTCAAAGAACTTCAAATACAACTCCCTGACTTCATCGAGGCTGTAAGGTCTGTTCATGGGGCTGTTTCCGATAAAACTGTACTCAACACACGGCGTGTCCCCGCAAACGGTTTCCGAGTCATCAAGGGTCCAAAAGCCGGTTTTACAGCTTTCGCACACCTTTCGGATGTAACCATTTTCCTGAAAGAACTCTAGCTTGTATTCCTCTTCAAACATTATTTAGGCAATAGAAAAAGTTGTTTATATAGGTTGTTCTGAATCTGATTGCTTATTTTCTTCCAAGTGTCTCTTGATAATTGCCGAAATTGTATTCATTTATGACATTCTTAGTTATCTATAAGGTAAGTAACCTTGCCAACTATCCATTCCAGAACAACAGGTTCAGTTCGGCCTCCTTGGTCATCCCTGAGCACACCCTGATCAATAGTGTCGCGGTTGTGATCCCCTCGGGTGATGAACCCTCCATGCGGTGCTGATCCTTGGATCTCCATTGTATTGATAATTTGGTCCAGATTGACGCGTACATCCCTGAGGTTGTAACCCACGTTCCTTAATACCAATGTCCCTCGAAGATCGTACCATCTCTCATCACCATTGGTTACCCACCAATCACTACCTTCATCATGATATCTGAGCTCGGGTACATCGAAGCTGGCTCCTGTTTGGTTGTATTCTATCCATATTATAGCGCGGTGGATGATGGGTGTTGGGTCCTCATATCCGTTCTTGTAATACACGATCACGTCCCCGTATTCACCATATCTCCTATAACCGCGGTTCTTACCTTCGAAATAAGTGGTGATATCGTTTATGCTGTCAACCCGGTCATAAAAAACAGTATCCCCCCAATCGATTATCCCATCCTCTTGATAGTTGTCGTGGCGCATGCTGTCGCTATGAACTTCCATAAAACCATCGTGCCCCAGCATAGGGCCAAAGTAAATCGCCATAAGGATCAATGTAATTATTACGCACACTATAATAACAAAGGGAGCCAGCGTTTTTGGCTCATTGAATTTCTTCCACTTTGAGGAAATAAGTTCCTTTGGCTCTTCTTCACCCTCCATGCGATCCTCCATATTCAGAGTGTTGTACGTATTTATAGGGTTTGAGGGTATAAGAAGTTTTCTTGTGTGAATTAACAGGCTATGGTGGACATATCACTCTTATAGTATCCGAACCTGAAAACCGTGTGCCATCTATAAGCTCTCCAGTTACCATCAAAATAACCTCCTCACCAGGCCTGCTAATCAAATCCTCTACCTCACTTCTAGCGAATTTCATCATAAGCGTCGTGCCATGGAAATCTCCCCATTCTATAGGGATTAAACCCTCAATCGTCACAGTGTTTATATCCACCATGTTGATGTCAAAACCTTCTGTGGATTGGATATAAGCTGTGATCCATTTTCCTTTAGATTTGAGGTTGAGAGTGTTTGGGTTTATATCAATTGTTACCTTGATACTTGGCTTCATCTGTGAATATTTTATCGTGGTGAAATCGCATTCTCTTTTGTTATAATAGCTATACCCCGTCACATAGACATTCCCTGATGAATCAAGAGCTATGGCTCGGCCCTTATCATTGGAATTATTTGGATTGTTATAAATTGTCATCCAGCGTTTGTTACCAAGCGAATCATAAGCAATCGTGACAATATCATAATAAGTGCCTCCATTATTGATATCTCCCTTCCAACACTCTCCTGTCACGTAAATATTGCCTGATGAGTCAGTTACTATGGCATGAGCTATATCTGTGGAATTACCTGGACCACCATTATATCTTGCTACCCACAGTTCGTAACCCAAAGAATTGTACGCAATGGTAGTATAGTCCACATGAGTTCCAATACCTTTACTGAATCCTGTGACGTATACATTACCTGATAAATCAACAGCCATATCATATACTGCATCCGTATTATTTCCAGGTCCATTATATCTTCTCACCCAAAGTTCGTTTCCATTAGCATCGTATTTAATGGTGATAAAGTCAGAATTTGGACCGTTAACTTCACTGGTTCCAGACACATAGATGTCTCCTGATAGATCGGTTGTAATCGCGTTACCCCAATCATAACCATTTTCAGGTCCATTATATCGTGCAACCCAGAGTTCATTTCCCAGGGGGTCATACTTAACTGTTGTACAATCAGTGCTTGTGCCATTGCCCGCGCTATTCCCAATAACATAGACATTTCCGTATGGGTCAATGGTTATGCCAGTAGCCCAGTCTCCCCTATTTCCAGGACCATTGTATAAAGCTACCCAAAGTTCATTGCCTGAGGGATCATATGCCACTGTTGTAAAATCATGTCTTGATTCAATATTATAGCTATCTCCAGTTACATATACATTTCCTGAAGAACCCACGGCAAGGGCCCAGGGACCATCTAAGCTATTTCCTAGCCCATTATATCTTCTAACCCAAAGTTCATTACCATAAGAATCATATTTTATCGTAGCAAAGTCGAAAAGTGTTTTATTTCCATAGCTTTTTCCCGTAACATAAACATATCCCGATGGATCGATGGCTATTGCACGAGCATAGTCATATCCATTTCCGGGGCCATCATATCTTGCCGCCCAAAGTTCGTTGCCTGATTTGTCATAGGCTACAGTGGCAAAATCTGTCAATGTCCCATAACCCTCACTGCTACCTGTGACGTAAATATTCCCATCTGTATCAATGGCAATATCTTGCGCTTTATCATATAGATTCCCTGGCCCATTATACCTCGCCACCCATTCCTCGATAACTCCCACCTGGGCATTTCCAAACCTCGGCATCACAACTGAAAAAGACGCAATCAAAGAAATTACACAAATTGCTATACTCAATCCTTTCTTCATATTTTTCCTTCCTTGAATATCCAGATATTATCTATGTTGGGGCTTTAATATAAACGTTCCATGGTTATAACCATCTTTTACACCAGGTTACATCCTTACTCACGCAAAATTATTTACCCTTCAACGTCCATCCATTTATTCCATGTCAAATGAGGGGGAGGAGGCCATAGCAGGCTTTTTCGAAGATATTCCAGTTCTTATCGTGGTGGTCATCGCCACAGGAATATTTCTCTACAGTCTGGTGAATGGATATGTGATGTACCTCAATCAACTGGAACATCAAAGGATGAATGAAAATGCCCAAGAGCTTTGCGGGTCCATTAGAAACTATGATGGTCTCACTGACGGCAAGCGTGATGGTGTTTTTCTTGGGGATAAGTTACTCATTCTGGATATGGTAACCTTGGAGGAGGATTACGACCCGGATCGCCTCGGTTATGGCTATCAGATATCTATAATAGATACCAGCAATTACCCGAATTCCGCCAACTTCACAAAGAGCTTTGCTACATCCACTCCCCCGATTTCAGGGAGTAAATACTCAATTACAACATCGGTTCTGATAAGTATTGACGATAACAATCATGCGGCACAGTTGATTGTGACTATATGGAGTTGAGAATGTGAGACAGAGAATTATTGAGGATGAATCCGGGCAATCCGCACTCTTTGATGCCGTAATGTTCCTTGTTGTGATGATAATAGCATCCAGTATTATCACAGTGTATTCAAGCCAGTATTCCAAGGATGTGGACTTGACAGAAAGGGAGGATATGATGGTGTATGCAAGAGATACTTCCGAGGTGGTTTTGGGTGCCACCTTATACTCCACATGGTATGAAGATATAAACAGCCAGATAATCGAAAAACCCCCCGGTGATACCACAGTACTGAGCCTTATTTTGGAGGAGCTTTATCTGTTGAATTGCGGTGTGCCAAAGGAGAACTTCGTACTTGGTTATGAGCAGGATATCAAAATCCTATTAAAAAACCTTGTCACCTCCTCGCATCATTTTGCACTGCAGGGATATAATCTTAATGAGAGTAATAAGGAAGAATATCGTATCTTCATATCCGACATCGTACCTGATTACGATTCAAAGGAGGAGGCATTACAGGATAAAACCGATTACTCTCAATTGATGCCAAGAGGCAATCTCGCAACTATTCAAATGACACTACCCATGATTGGAACAAGTCAGGATGCGCAGATTTCCTTCTCACTCTGGATTTAAAGCCTTTCTATACATAAATAAAGGAAAACTTATTTTATCATGATGCTTATTAGGGTTGGGATAGTGTAGAGAGGGATGCTTATGGTAAAGGCAATAGATTTAATTGGAAGTAATAGCCAACTTCAGAGCCATTGGTTTAGACGAATTATTGCGGCAATTATCGATTCAATCATACTTTGGATCGTGAGTATCATCATAGTATTTGCCATAACCTTGGTTGGTGTATTAGGGTTTTGGTGGCTAATTATGCCAGGCTTATTATCTGGATTCTTCATGGGGATCATAATGCTTCTCTACTTTGTGATACTGGAGGGAATGAGCGGGGCAACTATGGGTAAACGTTTTATGAACCTAAAAGTTGTTTCCACAGCAGGTCGGATGGACATGATCAAGGCTCTGATCAGGAACATTTCGAAAATATATTGGTTGATAATTCTTCTGGATTGGATAATAGGTCTTGTCACGGAAGGCGATCCACGACAGCGTATGATGGATAGAATAGCTAATACAACAGTAGTAAGAACCGATGCGCAGGAGATTTTTCAGGGTGCATATCAACCCCCGGGGGGTCCCAGACCGGCACCAATGCCTCCACCTTCACAATATCCGCCTCAGTATCCTGCCCAACAACCACAGGCTCCAGGACAGCCAATGGCCGCACCACCCAGAGCTTCACCTCCAGTTGCACAGGCTCCGCATCAAGCAGCACCGCAACCAGCCCCGGTTTCCACACCACCGGAAGAAGTAGCCGGGGGAGAGCGGCAGTTTACAAGAGGAGAGCTTGTGAACCTGAGAAAAGACGACCTGATCAAGATGGCCAGGGATAAGAACCTCAAGGTCTCGGGCACGAAGAGAGATTTGATAGACAGGATTCTAGGCGAGGAAGTAACATAGATCAATTGGTTATTTCATCCGCAGAAAACCGCAGGATACCACCATTTTCAAATGTATGTGCTCTTGG
>CBDVCK010000034.1:0-19190 GCA_965372465.1 uncultured Thermoplasmata archaeon
CCCACGAGGATGGCAAGATCCACAAGCTGCCGCCTTGAAATTTCAAGTGAGGACAAAGCCTCGTCCAGATACACCATCTCGGGTTCGATGGTCACATACTCCCTTCGCATTGGCAATTTTCGTTTTCCTGTCACAGTGAGATTCCTGATGAGCCTGGGGGCGCCGAAAAGAAGGGAATCGTAGTCCTGGGATGCAGCAGCCCACACATGGCCGCGTTCCGCCATGTAACTTGCCTGGGCTTCCCCGTCGGCAATGGATTGGACACAGGGAATTCCGAGATAGCCCAGGAGCTCTTTCGATGTGGCAACCATGTCGGGTGTGAGCCTCGAGGTCGCTTGAGCCTTTGACCTGGCCTTTTCCAGGTCTCCTTCCTCTAAAGCTTTCTCCCATTCCCTTTGTGCTTTTTCTTTTATCTTTCTTCTTCCTTTGAGGGTGTCGTCCTTCAATTCATGAGGGACTCCGTCGAAGACGAACACAGGCTTTATCCCGGCATCCAGCAAATTGGTTGTACGGTACAGAAGACCGGTTATATGCGATGTCACCCTCCCCTTAGAATCCATCAAGGGTACTCCGTCTGGCTGCCTGATCGAGGACAGGAATTGATAGATGGTGTTGTATGCGTCTATTGCAATCCATTTTCCAGCAAAGTCGGAGAAGCTTCTTTTCTTCCTTGGCACGATATCCGATATCTTAACTCCCATAATATCCACACCCAAATCGGGTTTCGGTATTAGAAATGTTTCGCTTGGGGATTGCGTGCAACTCCTTTTCTTTGAGAAATGCGGGTAAAAATATGCTTTCAAGCCAAATTATAAATATTTGCAAAGCCATTATTATCTTCAAAGCCTGGAAGGTGACCCCGGGAAGGGTGTTTCTGATAAGGCTGGCGATAGGGGAGAATATGAATTCCAAGACTGTAAGTCTATTTATCTGTGCAGTAATGGTTACAAGTATTTTTGGGGTAATTCCTCACAATGTGGGGGAGCCGAGTTCGGGTTTAAATGGAAATGAGGAAATTGTTGTGTCTATTCCTCACAATGTGGGGGAATCAAGGCCGACTTCAGGTGGATCAGGTGGTCTGGCAAACTCTCCGTGGCCAATGTTCCGCCAAAACCTCAACCATACGGGTCTAAGCCCATATGATACAAGCACAAATCCCGGCAAATTGAAATGGAGTTTCGAAACTGGTGGTGATGTGCAATCATCACCTGCAATCGGCTCTGATGGTACAATATATATGGGCTCTCATGATAATAAACTGTATGCAATCAACCCAGACGGCACTGAGAAATGGAATTATACGACCAATAACCGTGTAAGATCATCACCCGCAATTGGGTCTGATGGTACGATTTATGTGGGCTCCTATGATAATAGGTTGTATGCAATCAACCCAGATGGCACTGAGAAATGGAACTTCTCAACTGGTCTATATATTAGCTGGTCATCACCTACAATCGGCTCCGATGGAACGATTTATGTAGGTTCAGACGACAGTAAATTATATGCAATTAATCCAGACGGTACTGAAAAATGGAATTTTACTACAGGAGGCATGGTAAACTCTTCACCTGCAATTGGCTCCGATGGCACGATTTATGTTGGCTCTTGGGACAGTAAATTGTATGCAATCAACCCAGATGGCACTTTAAAGTGGAGTTTCATGACTGGCCACTTTGTGTGGTCGTCACCCGCAGTTGTCTCTGATGGCACTCTTTACATCGGCTCCTCCAATATGAAACTATTTGCAATCAACCCAGATGGCACTGAGAAATGGAGTTTCATGACTGGGGGCGCTGTGGATTCATCACCCGCAATTGGCTCCGATGGAACGATTTATGTAGGTTCAGACGATGATATACTATATGCAATCAACCCAGACGGCTCTCAAGAATGGAATTTCTCGACTAATGGCCAAGTTCAATCATCGCCCGCGATTGGCTCCGATAGTACGATTTATGTTGGATCTAGGGACACTAAACTGTATGCAATCAACCCGGATGGCACTGAGAAATGGAATTTCACGACTGGTTCCCTTGTGCACTCATCACCTGCAATCGACTCTGATGGCACGATTTATGTTGGCTCTAACGATCATAATTTATATGCCATTGGAACCTCTGATCAACCCCCAACCGCCAACGCAGGCCCCAACCAAACTGTAGATGAAGGCAATCCTGTCCAATTCGATGGCAGCAATTCCACAGGTTCCGAAGGTCATTTTGTAAAGGACCCCAGCGTGGTTGCATTGTGGCACATGAACGAAGGTTCGGGTAATGTTATCTATGATGAAACCGACAATCACCATGACGGAACTATTATCGATGCGACCTGGACCACGGACGGTAAATTTGGAAACGCCCTGAGTTTTGACGGTGTGGATGATTATGTGGAGATAAAACCCAGTGATCAGATCTTTGGGGATAATCCTGATGAATGGAGCTATTTTGTTTGGTTTAGAACAAGCAATGACAATGAAAATTTGTGTCTCATATCAGATACGACTCAAGACCAAACTTCTGCTATTTCTCTGACAATTGTACATCTAAATAGCACCAGAGATATTAATGTAATTTCAACCCTATATCATATAGGTCCGGGATATAAAGCCAGATTTGGAATAAAACATAAGGATAATTTTACCAATGATAATTGGTATTTTATTGCTGTCACAGTTTCTAAAATAGAGAATGAACATAAATTGTTTATCAACGGTGAAAAAATGAGTCAGGGATTATTACCGTTTATTCAAAAAGATTATTTTGAAGGAATTGATTTAAGAATTGGAGCTCGAAACCCACTATATTTCTCTGATATGATACACCCCTATGTTACCCCTTTTGATGGAATTTTGGATGAAATCGTACTATTTAATAGAACTTTGACTGAATCGGAAATCCAAGATTACTTTAATAACAGCAGGGAGTATCTTAGAAGTGGAAGTGCATCCATAACCTCCTATGAATGGGACTTCGAAAGTGATGGAATCTACGATCATAAGGAAACCGCATATAATGCACCGGATGGCACTTTTGACGGAATGACGACTCACACATATGGTGATAATGGGGAGTACATGGTAACTCTAAGAATAACCGATGAAACAAATGCAACCGATACTGACTCCTGCAATATCACCGTGAACAACGTAGACCCAATCATTGAACCTATTACCAGTCTCACAGTAGATGAGAACTCCCCTATCACTATTACAGCATCAGCAACTGATCAAGGAAGCGATGACCTGACCTTCACATGGGATTGGGGCTTTGGCACACCTGTAGTCTCGAATACTTTTTATAATGATGGCATTGGTCCTGACCCTTTTCCCAGCCCGGATGGGATATTCCCCTTTTCGGCTGCTGACACACAGTCTCACACCTACGGTGATAACGGTGTTTTCCCTGTCACACTGACAGTTGAGGATGACGATGGAGGTTCGAGTGTTTACATAGTAAATGTCACAGTTCGAAATATAGACCCGACCGCAGCAATCGAATCTGTTTCCATGGAAGTGGAAATCGGTCTGAGAGTTGCAGGCAGGAAGTACAATGATGTGAGCATGACCCTCTATGAAGAAGGAAGTAGCATAGGCTCTGTCTCCATCGAAAGATTGCCTGGCTCACCAAATGAACAGATGGCCTGGATTCCAGTCACAATCGACTTTTCAAAATCCTATTCTGCAAATGTGACTTTCACTCCTGAGGATCCGCCAAATGTCGGGGCCAACCCGGTTTGGATTTACATAAAATCCCAGAATGGAACTATAAACCAAATTCACCACACCTTCAATGTCCAGCAGTCCAAGAAGAGAAACAGCGACCATTGGAATCATGTGGAGCCCTGGGAAGTGGATTTGAATGGTCATTTTATTGGGCTTCCCTTCATAGTAACCTCACATATCATAGATCCGGGTAGTGATGATGAAACCCTAATTTGTTCATATGGTTCTCAGGTAAAGACAGTTACATATCTGAGCAATCCACCGAATCAAGATCCATATCCATCTCCGGAAGTCGATCCAGTGGATATAATGGACACGATGACTTTGGTTTATGAGGGGCCGGGGATTGTGACTTTGGTTGTGAAGGATGATGATAATATCAGGTTGGGGGTTGGTGAAGGGACTGATTCAAAAAGTGTCGGGTGAGGGGCATAAACCCCTTTATTCTGCTCTTATGGAAGGTTTTATATGCCTCCAGATGCATTTATTCTCCATGGAGGAGGGGGGTTACTACGAAGAGTAGAGTAATGAGTATAGCTATCTGTTTGTTGATGATAACGAGTATTTCTGCTTCAATTATACAAAATGCTGAGCAATCTCAAAGTATTGGGCAGTCAACCTCAAGTTCAAGTGGAATAGGGGGGCTTGCGGATTCTCCGTGGCCGATGTTTAGGCAGAATTCTAACCATACTGGTGTTAGTCCATATGATGCAAGCCTGAACCCAGGGAAGTTAAAATGGAGTTTTACGACTGGAAACCGTATTGGCTCATCACCTGCAATCGATTTCGATGGAACAATTTATGTTGGTTCATGGGATAATAAATTTTATGCAATCAACTCAGATGGCACAGAGAAATGGAATTTCACGACTGGTGGCCATGTTTGGTCATCACCAGCAATCGGTTCTGATGGGACGATTTATGTTGGATCTAACGACAATAAGTTTTATGCAATAAACCCAGATGGTTCTGAAAAGTGGAAATTCACAACTGGAGACATGCTCCATTATTCATCTCCAGTAATTAGCTTTGATGGAACTATCTATATTGGCTCTGACGATAATAAATTGTATGCAATCAACTTAGATGGAACTGAGAAATGGAGTTTTATTACAGGTGATGAAGTAAGCTCATCACCTGCAATTGATGCCCATGGCACGATTTACGTTGGTTCTTTAGATGATAAATTGTATGCGATCAATCCTGATGGTTCTGAGAAGTGGAGTTATGCAACCAAGGGGTCAATATACTCATCGCCAACAATAGGACACGATGGAACGATTTACATTGGTTCAGAAGATTATAAATTACATGCGATAAATCCGGATGGTACCGAGAAATGGAGTTTCACCACAGGTAACACGGTATATTCTTCAGCAGCGATTGGGTCTGATGGAACGATTTATTTCGGATCGAGGGATAACAATTTATATGCAATAAATCCAGATGGAACGGAGAAATGGAGTTTTTTAGCTGATTTTATTATAGAGTCATCACCCTCGATTGGCTTAGATGGTACAATTTATGTTGGCTCTAAAGGTGTTAAACTGTATGCAATCAATCCCGATGGTACTGAGAAATGGAATTTCACAGCTGGCAATGCTATTTTATCATCACCTGCAATCGATGTCGATGGCACGATTTATGTCGGCTCTTATGACGGTAAGTTGTATGCAATTGGGGTCCCAACTCTTAATGTCAATGTCACCTCCCATTTCACTACCCTCAACTCAGCCGCACAATCCCTTATCACAGTCCATGTCACCGATGGCACAAACCCAGTTCAAGGTGCAACTGTAAATCTCGCCTCGGATTATGGTGGAATGTTCAGCCCGCAATCAGGAATTACGGATGCGAATGGTGAATTTACAAGTATATTCAATGGACCTACTGTTACAACACAGTTAATCTGTAGAATATCAGCGGAAGCTATTAAAACTGGCTATAACGACGGTTCTGGATATGTGGATGTTACGATAAACCCGATACCGTGGCCGATGTTTCGACAGAATCTCAACCATACAGGACAAAGCCCGTATGATACAAGCTCAAATCCAGGTAAATTGAAATGGAGCTTCCAGACGGGTTCCCTTTTACATGCATCACCTGCAATCGGCTCCGAAGGTACAATCTATATAGGGACAGCGATTGGTCACCAGTTGTTCACTAATAATTATTTCTACGCAATTAATCCAGACGGTAGTGAGAAATGGAATTTCACCACTGACTTTCATATGCACTCCTCACCTGCAATCCACTCTGATGGTACTATCTATGTCAGTTTTGAGGATAATAACTTATATGCAATCAATCCAGATGGAACCATGAAATGGAGTTACACGACTGGCTCCTATATAAGAGACTGGTCATCACCTGCTATTGGGTCAGATGGAGCTATATATATAGGATCTGAGGACCACAAATTGTACGCAATTAATCCAAACGGCACTCTAAGATGGAACATAATAACTGGGGGGCCGATAGACTCTTCACCTGCAATCGGATTAGATGGTGTGATTTATGTTGGTTCTCATGACAATAAGTTATATGCAATTAATCCAGATGGCACTGAAAAGTGGAATTATATAATGGGGGGGCACGTGCGTTCCTCACCATCAATTGGAACTCAAGGTACGATTTATGTCGGCTCTAACGACGATAAACTGTATGCAATCAACCCTGATGGCACCGAGAAATGGAATTACGCCACAAACGGCCCTGTACTTTCATCCCCTGCAATCGGTTCTGATGAGACAATATACGTCGGTTCAGGGGACAGTAAATTATATGCAATTAATCCAGACGGATCCAAGAAATGGATTTTCACGACTGGTGCCGATATACTATCATCACCTGCAATCGGGTCAGATGGAACAATTTATTTCGGCTCATTCGATAATAAATTATATGCTATCAATCCGGATGGTACGGAGAAATGGAATTTCACAACTAGTTGGGCTTTGGAATCATCTCCCGCAATCGGGATTGATGGAACAATTTATGTTGGTTCTTGGGATGGTAATCTATATGCAATCAATGAGGGTGGTATCCCTCCCATCGCAAATGCAGGCTCCTACCAGACTGTGAATGAAGGCTCCCCTATCCAATTCGATGCTTCAGCCTCTTACGACCCAGACGGCACAATCGAATCCTACGAATGGGACTTCGATGCAAGTGATGGCCTCTGGTGGGAAACCGGAGCAACCCCCGATACGACAGGTCCATCAACAATCCATACCTATGGCGATGATGGTATTTACATAGTAACTCTGAGGGTAACAGACAACGATAATCTATCAGCCACAGATACCTGCAACATAACCGTTCAAAACGTGGACCCCACAGTAACCATCGAATCTATATCAATGAATGTCGAAATCGGATTAAGGGTTGTAGGCAGAAAATATAACAATGTCAGCATGACCCTCTATGAAGAAGACAATAGCCTTGGCTCTGTCTCCGTAGAAAGATTACCAGGCTCCCCCAAGGTCCAGATGGCCTGGATTCCTGTCAGCATCAACTTTTCAAAATCCTATAACGCTACTGTGACCTACACTCCTAAGGACCCACCGAATGTAGGGGGTAATCCAGTTTGGATTTACCTTAAATCCCAGAATGGGAGCATAAAGAAGATACACCACACCTTCAACGTCCAGCAGTCCAAGAAGCGAGACAGCGAGCACTGGAACCATGTTGAACCTTGGGAGGTGGATTTGAATGTATATTTTATTGGGCTTCCATTCGAAATAACCTCGCATATCACTGATCCGGGTAGTGACGATGAAACCCTAACCTTTACCTATGGTTCTCAGGTGAAAATAGTTACTTATTTGAACAATCCACCCAATCCAGATCCGTATCCATCCCCGGAAATCAATCCAGTGGATATAATGGACACAACAACTCTGGTTTATGAAGGATCGGGGACTGTGACGTTGATTGTGAAGGATGATGATAATATAAGGTTGGGTGTTGGTGAGGGGAGTGATTCTATTATTGTGGCATAGAATACCTATTACAAACGAAAGATATCATGTAGTAAACATTTACTATCGCCATTTATTGCTACAAAGTTTATCGTTGAGTTTGACTATAGCAAGATTTGGCGATAGATTCAAATATAAGTCTTCAAAACAAGAAGGTAGTTGACCCCGATGTTGTAAACAGGGCATTTATCGAGATGTTAGAGGAGTTTAATCTCGAATTCGAGGAGAGATTATCTAGGGTTTTTAGTGAACAACAACAAGCCATTCTCAAAGCAATGAGTAAAAATCAATACAACCGCATGAATGAAATTGCAAACGAGCTTCGGACCGCACCAAGTAATATTTCAAGTAATATGAACATTCTCTCTGCATCCATGACCATCAGCAAACAAGAGGACGGGCTCTATTATATAACTGACGAAGTATTTAGAATGTGGATAAAGAGATATATATTAGGGATTGATTAACCGCTAAAAACCACTTTTCATAGGCAGGCAATCTGAACAACCCACCAAACCCTGATCCCTATCCTTCCCTAGGACTCAACCCAAGGGATATTTTAGACACGACAACTCTGGTTTATGAGGGTTCGGGAACTGTAACTTTGGTTGTGAAGGATGATGATAATATTAGGTTGGGGGTTGGTGAGGGGACTGGTTCTATTGTAGTGTAGAAAATCCATATTATAAAATGTAAAAGCAATGATATGGTGAGATGACCAGGTTTTGATTTTAATTTTGTTTGTGGAATATGTAAGGATGATTTACTATTTTCCTGCCCGTTTTCTTCCTTTTACCTTATCCTTTTCTGTCATCTTTTTTAGATTTATTTGATTCTTCCATTGCCTGAATGTCACATCGAATTCATCGAACAATGGAGTTCGTCCTAATAAAGGGATCACATCCGGGTTCAAATTGATTTGAACTGGCATAGATAATTCATATTCTTCCCTACCCCGTTTTAAAATTAGTTCCAATTCTGACATTTTGACTTCTATCGGAATACCACCGATTCCGATTGTTTTAGTCTTCTTGAGTCTGTCGATATTTATTTCCAAGGCTTCTGAGATACTAACTGGGATCATTGAAAAATCAGAACCCGAATCCAATAACATTCCGACATCCAACAATTTTTTATTGTTTCTTAATCTAACGGGGATTATTGGTCTTTGTAGAGGTTTGCTTGGAAAATAGGAATAAGAGAGAACCATGTGGTCACGCAACTAGAGGTTCTTCAGTTGGTACTTTGACAACCAAAGGAACTTTTTTAGGATACTTCTTTTTAGCTTCTTTTAACAATGGCTCTATTTTTTTGTTAGGGCCAAGCATTTTGCCGTCCACGATGGCAACCCATTGCCCTTCACAACTCCGGATGTTTGCTTGAGTGAACCATCCGAAATTTTTTTCGGTTTCTGTCAGCTCTCCTTCAGCCATTGCCAACCTCCAATTAAAATGTATATCTCGTTTATTATTAATAATTTTCTCCAAAAAAAGAGTTTTCTGGAACCTAGAATCTATTATGTTTTCGAACTTTATCATTGGTAAACGCAAGGTTAACCAGAAGGGTGTCGGGTGAGTTCAAAAGTAGAAGGGAGTTTATAAGAATCGCGGTAAAAAAAGCGATATCCGAGATCTTGACTCCCATAATATCCACACCCAAATCGGGGTTCGGTATTAGAAATGTTTCGCTTTCGTACACTTACCACAGGAAATTATATCCTCTTGTTGTTCCCCTTCAAATCTTATAATCCCATAAAAATTTCCATAAAGGAATGAGAGCGATTCCCTCTTTCTTTCTCTCGACATTCTCGGTGATCACGACCTTTGATTGATATCCCCTCAAGGATTTTATTATTTAAGGGTATGCCCTTATAGGACTTTGCAGGAAAAGTGCCATCTGACCCTAAAGTCTATTTTTTGACCTTAAAATGGAAAAGGGGGGTTGTCAAATGAAAAAACATTTGAGGGGGGAATTCGTTACCCTTTATCACAATCAACAGAAAAATAAACCAAAATTGGTAATAGAAATGAAGATAAAGCTCCCACAAAAGGATGGCACTTTCATCGAGATCGAACCTGATAACATAGAAGAATTTATTGAGATTATTCAATTACTTAATCCTGATTCGGAAATTCTAAAGCACCAGAAAAAAGAATATGACCCTAATACATTATCTTATCGTATTATCAATGCTTTAAAAAGTTCTTGGGGTAATAGGGCTAGAAATCTTAGGGAAATAGCAGATTATATTGACGGTGATTATAATCCAGTAAGTGGGGTTTTGACTTATCTCCATAAAAAGGGAGAATTAGGACGCATTGGTGAGATGAGAAATTATCATTATTTTCTATCTGACAAAAAACGTTTAATACTTAACAATATTGAACCCCCATCATCCCCCCAACACAATAAAAACCGCAATATCCATAATACATCTGGAAAGAAAAAAACACAAATACGACAGATATTGGATGTACTTGAAGGGGGGGGAAGGCCAATGTACGCCAGAGAAATCGTGAGGGAACTTCCACATATAGAACCAGAAAAAGTCTTTAGAGCATTGGCAAATATGTTCAGACGCAACAAAATACGGAGAGAAGGCAGACCGATGAATTATCGATATTATATTTAGAGGGGTATCCCAATGGTTTGGAAGGTCTGACATCGACAAAATCCTTTGGTGAAAGACAATGTCGAATTGAAGGCAAACCTCCCTTATGGGGGTGCACTTTTTAATAAAAGCACACTCTTTTTAAGGTACGTTATTTAATTTTTTATAAAAATTTATAATAGAAGAATAGATTTAAGAAAAAAAGTCACCCATATCCTATACTGATTTTTCTATGCATTTAATAACAAGGTTTACATGTAAATCAGAAATCATAAATTTGGGTCCGAACATATACTTTATTCGTAGATAGTGGATGTGCCCAAATGCCAAGGACGGTTACATTTTTCAAGATGATACGATTGTTCGGGGATTCGCTGATGCTGGGCACATTCATTCTATTTTTGTGGCTCTTTGTCTCTGCCTATCTTTCCAGGGATTTCACAGCAACGATTCACATCAACAAGTACGGCGAGGCCCAGGTGGAGATGATCCTATTGATCTTCATAATGCTTCCGTTATTCTTGATAACTGCCATTTTATCCTTCAGGGATTGGGAATATACAATATACAGAGGATCCCTGAAGCCCGTTCAAATAAAAAGGAGAACCTTGGGTTATGATTCTATACACATTAAATATGGAGAGCATGTGGTGTGTCCGGATTGCTTTGGCAGGTTTTATGTAAGCCAGAGAAGTTTTACAAATGTGACCTGCCCCTATTGCCAGGCAATGGGGATTTATGAACCTGAAAATCCCATGTTATCCTGATAGGTTTAAACTATGATTCAATGGTATTTTAATGGTAATTACCATATAAGGCTTTTATAGGGAAATATACATATTATCCCTTGGAATTAGGTTTGCCCACCCGTAAACATGGTTGTGCTCCTGCCCAACAAAGAATCAGATAGCATATGGTTTAATTGGAAACCTAAAGCCCTAAATAAATTCCAAGCAATATATATTCCTGCGAACAACCTCAGATTGGTGCCTCTATGGTAAAGAAAATAGATACCATCAAACGCCTCAGGCTCTTTGGGGATTTTCTAATGCTTGGCACGTTCCTGCTTTTATTATGGCTCTTCCTATCTGCCTATATGAACGGCAGCTTCACATCCACAATTCATATCAACAACTATGGTGAGGCGCATATAGAGATGATTGTACTTGTTTTCTTCCTCCTGCCATTGTTCCTACTCACTGCCGCCCTATCGTTTCTGGACTGGAGGCAGACCTGGAAGGTCAGGCAGAAGATATTGTCCCAACATCAATATTATTCGAATTTTCCCGGTTCGATTCGTGCTATTCCGCAAGAGACCCTAAAATGTCCCGGATGCAGAACAAGATTCGATGTGAAGAGGATTTATTCAGATGGCACAATAGTATGTCCCACCTGCGGGATGATAGGAACTTACAATCCTGATGAGCCCGGTCATGAGAATGGCAAACCGGTTGTGAAGATCATCAAAAACATAAGATGAAAATTATTTGTTTTACGAAATCTATAAATATCCACGCATTCGTACAAATCCGGCAAAGGGAGAAGGAATGCGTCTTGTTGTCAAAATACCAATTGGGGAAGGTTTTAAAACCGCCTTGGACATCCCGCCACAAAGCCCGGCTTGGATAGTGAAAAAACTCCTTTGTGAGAGATGGAATCTTGAGTATAATGAAGTAAGCCTGATTCACGGGAGCAGGATTTTAAAGGAGGAAGAAGTCATAGATAATTTGGAATCTTATGAATTGGCTTTAATGCCCCAGAGATTGAATGCGGCAGTGGACGAGGAGGAATTGATCCGGGAGTATCAATACCTAAGAGAGCAGTTCCCTTTGGTCAGGATGAAGGACCTTTTGACCTACGAAGGAAGGTTGAGATGCGAAAGAGGCAAGGTAAAGGAGCTTGCGGACAGGGGTGTGTGGCCCTTCACAGAATATGTAGAATGGCAAGAGTTTCGGATGGTGTTGTCCTACCTTCACCCCTTCAAGCCTCCCTCCGTTACCTGGCTCACCGATATATCACATCCCAATATAATTCCCAAAAAAAAGGGGAAGGTCTGCGTCAGCATACTGGGTAAGAAATGGCTGCCCAATACCAAGCTTGCAGCCGTAATCAATTCACTTCACTTTCTCCTGCTGGATCCCAATCCCTACAGCGCTTACCCCAATAAAAGATGCAAGAAAGTGGCAAAGATCTGCAGGATGTTCGGTTTCCCGTTAAAACGCGGTCCCTATCCTTCCGTTCAACAGTAGAGGTAAATTCGAGAGGAGAATCATGCTATCCCTAAACCAGATACGCACATTGGCAACAGAAAACAAAGCCAGAATCGCAATAGGAGATTCCGGGGAGAACGAGAGAATCAAACATAGTGTAAATGCCGTTATGAAAAAAGGAATTACAGAGGTCGAGGTTTTCCATGATGCTCACGAGCTTGTTTCGGCCCTGGGAAATGGTGATATCCAGGGTGCGGTTAGAGGAACACTTGAGGCCAAATCCGTACTGGATGCGCTAAAATCACAGTTCGAGGTGGCACGGATTCTCAGAATCGCTTTTATGGTTCTCGAAGGCGAGAGAGTGGTGCTGCTGGCACCTGTGGGAGTGGATGAAGGTACAAATATCAAGGAAAAATTTGAACTCATTCAATATGGCTGCAAGCTCCTTGCCAAATTCAATGTGGAAGCAAAGGTTGGGATTCTTTCGGGTGGAAGACCGGAAGATTATGGGAGGAATCAAAAGGTGGATGAAACACTTAATGAGGGGGAAAAACTGACCAAGCAGACTCAAGAAGCCGGTAATCAATCCCAGCATTTCGGTATTCTTCTAGAAAAGGCCTTTGAATCCTCGGACATGGTGGTTCCTTTCGACGGAATTTCCGGCAATCTCATATTCCGCACCCTGCACTTCTTTGGAGGAGCATCGGGAATCGGAGCTTTCGTTGTGAACATACCTCGCGTCTTTGTGGACACCTCCCGTGCCAAAAAGGATTATTCGGACTCCATTGCCCTGGCTTCCGCATTGTGCGGACTTTAAAATTTTCTATAAATGATGAGAGCATTGCGGATTGATCTCGATTTCAAAAACTTCCGAGACATTCTGCATTCCGTTGTAGTAGAAGAGCTTTCCTGAAAGATAGTCATTATTTTTTGAGGAGAGCTTCAAGGCTTCCCTTACCTGAACTGCCGCAATCACGCTTGTGGTTGTTATTTCCGCAGGAAGCTTCTCTTCGAAGAACGTCACATCCCTTCCTGTACAGCTGAACCTTTTGTCCATGACCTTCATGTGGGTCTTGTTCATTGTGCACTCCAGACATGGTGTTTCGGGAGCCACGACCACCTGAACTTTACCTATGAACCCGTCTGTGGCACCGTCGATGTATGGAATCCTGTGATGATAGCAAAATGCGTTCACATGAAGCCTTGCTGCAATGTTGTCCAGGCATCCGAAGACGAGATCATGGGAGGGTATGAAGTCCTCGGGTAATTCCTGTATCTTTTGGGAATGATGCGATACGTTTAAATCAGCATCCATTTCTTTGAGCTTTTCTGCCACGACTTCCGCTTTTAGTTTCTTTTTATCTGCATCCATGTGGGAAAAGAACAGGCAGCGGTTCAGATTGGAGCGCTCTATGTAATCCATATCCACGATGCTCAGGTTTTGATAACCTGATAGAACAAGGTTCTTACAAACCTCGTTTCCTATTGCACCTGCCCCCACAACAAGGACCTTGGCCTCTCTTATTGCATCCAGGTCAAGCCACGAGATCCGCTTTGACCTCTCCATTCTGTCCTCTTTGAGCCTGTCGGCACGAATGACCACCATTGAAATCCCCTGTACGCTTGGCGTAATGTCCTAGCAGAATAAAAAACTTAAAGAGGGGCCGATTTGGATGCGGCCCCTTTTTTTGAATTTAAGTGAGTTTTCCCTTGGCATGGCAGTTGGGACACTCGATGGTGATGGGTCTTTCCGCGCTTTCCACTGTAAATCCTGTTCCGCACTTCGGACATTTGATCTTCTGTCCTGCCTTTGCACCTTCCTTTGGCGCTGCTGCAGGAACTGCTGCGGGAGCTGCTGCCGGAGCTGCTGCCGGAATGGCTGCCGGAGCCGCAGCAGGAACTCCTGCCGCGGGTGCCGCTGTTGGAACCGCTGCCGGAACTGCTCCAGGAACCTGTGCACCAGGAGGTTCACCCGGAGCCGCGGCTGGTGCCGCCAATGGAGCTGCGGGAGGTACCTCCTCCGGTTTCTTCTTCTTGCGGGTGACCATGAATACAACCAGCAAAGCCACTACGACAATGATGATTATCAGAAGCAGCAAGAACATCATCATGTCACCGCCGCCATCGTCGGGTCCTGAGTCTGGGTCCCCTGGAATAATAATTGTGACCGTTGCTTTATCCTCACCTTCGTCGGCGTCTGTTATTGTTAACTTGACGGTATAGCTTCCAGGTTCCGCATAGGTATGAATTGGTGATTCTTCGCTTGAGGACTCGGTGTCTCCGAAATCCCAATCCCAGATCAGATCGGAATCATCGTCATCTTCATCCGTTACATCCGCCACAAAGGAGACCTCTTCTGATGCCTGGTCACCTGCTGTGGGTGATTCGATTTCCAGGATTTCGGGTTCCTTGTTCTTCACCTCGTAGGTATCATTCTTGAATTTCCATCCGCTCTCAGCAGTGGCCTCGTCAATGAACTGGACCCTGAAACTGTAATCTCCCAGTGGAGCGCCGGATGTGGGTTTGAATGTGATCTGCCATTTGTTGTTGGTATAGGAGGCAGGGCCATCGAAATAGTCACCGCCCGTACCAATGCCTACCCAGCTTCCTCCCGGGGCCTTGTACTCGAAGACAGCATCCAAAAGGTTCCCGGCTGTCTCGGCATCGCTGCCCACAGCTGTGATTGTCACTTCCTCCAATCTTTCACCTGAAGATCCGGACAAGGAGGGGGTGTTTGCCGTGGGTTTACCATTCTGAACCGCAACGACAACATCTATTGAAATCACATCGCTGCTTGCATCGGCTTCATCATCGAACCAAACCCTGAAGTTGTAGTCGCCAACAGGGGCATCGTTGGGAGGCGTGAACCTGATCCTCCAGGTACTGCTGCTGCCTGAAGGTGCTCTTAAATTTGTCAGGTATTCGGCATCATCATTCCAACCGCTTCCCGAATTGTACTGGAAGTAGGCATCCATATCGCCAATCTCGGTTTCATCGTCATCATTTACATCGGCCATGATATCGACATTGCTTCCCCTCACCACAGTGTAAGTTTGGGCTCTGAGGTTGCTTGCCACTGGTTCCTTGTTCAGAACTTCCGCATCGTAATCACCGTTTACCCATTTATCCTGCTCCCAGGTTCCTCCATTGCTGAAGCCGTTTGCAGAGTTCTTGACCCTTACCCTGAACTCGTACATGCCCAGGGGTGCGTCAAACTTTGGTGTGAATTTTATCACATGATGACCGACGTCATTGTTCGCATTGCCGTCAGTATCATCATATGAGAAAGTAACAGTAGTAAATTGATCTGAAGCTCTCCAGCCACCGCCAGGAGGCTTCCACTCGATATCCGGTTTGAGTGTGGGTTCTTTCTCGGTTTTATCGGTTGCGTTCATGAAAATGTAGAGGGGCTCGGTCCTGTATACCTCATTGTCACCAAGTGCCATATTAATCAGTTCGGGCTCGGGAGTTTGAACAGTGAAAGCATCGTTAAACTGGACCCAATCGGTTGCCATGTCACCGTCTGCATCCATGACCTTGGCCCTGATATCATATTCGGTCAATCTTGCACTGGAATCCGGTGTGAACTTCAGTCTCAAGCAGCCCCAGCTGGAGTCGAACTCTGTGTCTGATGGCATGTCCATGTAGGTACTTGACCATGCAAAACCATCAAAGTACTCCACCAATAGCTGCATCTCGTCCTCGTCATCCTCAATGTCTGTGCCGTTCACATGGATATATATGAATCCTGCCCCTGCTTTGACAACTGTGTTGGACGGGTTTATGTCTTCTGCTTCAGGGAGGTTGTTTTCCACAGTGATGGTATTTCCACCCGGTGTCTGTGTCAGATAATCGCCATCCGAGTCCGAAATATAGACTATGAACTGATAAGGATCGGAAATATCGGCACCAGCAGGCGGTGTGAACTCGACAAAGAAACCATCGACATCGTACTCGGCCTCACCACCGTTTTGGACGGAGGGTGTGCTGAGATAATCATCCACCCAGGTGGAGCCGTCCTGGGAGTGATAGAAATGAACGTAAAGGTCGCTTTCAGCTTCCTCCACATCCGACGCATTGCAGTACAATCTAACGGTTTCGGTTCTAAACATTGTGCCTGCCTCTTTTCCGAAATCTACGAATTCAGGCGGGTTATTTAAGAGGTCGATCAAATCATTTTCTACGTACCACTGACTCCAAGTGCCGTCGGTGTCCTGGAATTGAACACGGAAATCAACAGGGCCGTGTCTGGGATCAGGTGTAGTGCCTTCTGGACTGAATTCGAAATACCAATCTGGACCTTCATAATAATTCAGGGTGACATACGCATCTGCCCAAACGCTGCCATTTATTCGGTATTGAAGCTCTGCATCCCACAATGCATCCTCGTCGCCATCCTCAACGTCGTCAGCGTCAGCATGAACGTCAATTGAAACCCCTCTTAAGACTTCAGGTCCGCTTTCCAGGATGTCCTCTGCATCTGGAGGGTTGTTCATAACGTTCACGGAGTTGGTTGAGTTGACCAAGTCGCTGAAGGAACCGTATGTGTCCTGGAATTGAACCCGGAAATCGTAGAGGCCTGTAATCGCGTTCTCGTCTGGTGTGAACTCAATGGTCCAAATTACATTCTCCAAACTACCGGTGTTCGTCTTGGCTCCGAAAAATGGGTGTGTCTCATCCATCCATGGGGAGGTGTCGTTGGCCCTGAACTCGAAATAGGGTATTACCTGGGTTTCATCATTGTCCTCTTCATCGTCACATTCGGCTTCGATTAAAATCATGTTGGTCCTGTATATATCCTGAACCGCTCCTCCGGCGGGTTCGATCCTTTCCACAATCGGCCTTACATTTAGTGGAATTACATTATAGTGCGACTGCCACATTTTGGCCTGCTCAAAAGCCTCCTCATTGTTGTCTGTCATGACATGGATGTCATGTGGAGTGTAGTATATCTTACCGCCGCTGTCCTGAACGAATTCTGTAAGTGGTATGTATTTTACCCTACCATCCGAATCCGTGATCAAGGGCTGCTGGCTTGATTCAGGTTCGGGATTACCGAAAGAATCATTTATCCAGACATCTGCATCTGAAACAGGTGCACCGCCGTATTCCACGACCATATGTTTGTACCATCGGGCTCTAAATGTACCCGAGCTTGCATCATCAATATATATGGAAGCATTGTTGAATGAAACATTAGTGAATATCACTTCATTTGGTCCGTAAGCCCATATCGTATCGTATTCAAGGAAAACATCAAAAGTCCCAAGATCGGATGATTTATTGTAAGTGCTGTTGTTATCGTAACCTAAAGTGCCACCACGGACATGAAGATTGTTATCATTCTCATGCATAACGTTGCTTTCCATATATACCGTGCTTACCCTTTCGGTGCCAAGTAGATATATCCCGGCCACGGAACCAGTAGGCTGGGTCTTTGTATTGTTTACAAACCAGTTCCTGGTTACGAAAATATCGTAACTGTTCATAATATCGATTCCGCAGTCCTGCCACTGCGGGTCCCCTAGGTGAGGTATACCATCCCCATTGTCCTCGACCCAATTGTTTTCAATATTGATATTGTTACCCACGATATGAATTCCCATATCGGCGTTATTTATTACCCTATTGTCTTTGATCACACTGTTGTAGGCTCCGAGCTGCAGACCGAAACCGCCGCCGGCGTTGTTCTCGAAAAGGTTTCCAATAACATCCATCTGAACAACATTGAAAAGGGCTCCGATGCCTATGTTGTCTTTGACTACATTATCCTGAAACAGGGCATCAGTAAGAAGGGAAGCAACAATATTTGTGGTAGTGGTGCTGTTGCCACCCTCACAGAAATAATTATTGAGGATATCAATTCCGGTGATAGAAGTAAATTCCGCAAAATCCGAGCTGTTGATCTCGTTATATTGAACCAGAATATCATTGGAATCGGATATCGATAGACTGTATTCCTCGTTGTCAAATATGTGGTTGTTCACAATACTTATAAAAGTTGAAAAACCTCCTACAAATATCCCGGCACCTGGATAACCCTCGATGCCGATGTTTGTTGCAGTATTGTTGTGTATAATCACATTCGAGGAGGAGGAAACACCGATTCCGGAATAGCAATTATAGACTGTATTATCGGGTCCTATTAAGAAAGGATCATTGGCTAATGCGATTGTACTCATTACCAGGATCCCGGTTGCATTTTCGTTGTCATGGATGTAATTACCAGAGAGTGTGGGATTGGCTGATTGATAAAATACTATACCTCCGTAACCATGTGCGATATCGTTATCCATTATTTTGGCCGGTGTTATACTGTTGATCCATAATCCTCCATCCATGTAATTTCTGGTATCATTAAATTCCCAGCCGCAATCGCGCAATTGGCTGTTCCTCATATCGAGAAGACCATTACCCTCGACATGAAAACCGAACTGATGGTAGCCATCCGGGGTGCTGCTGTTTATGATGGACCTGTCATCTGTTGTTGCGGGATTGTCATCACCGTCTTGTATTATTAGACTACCTTTTAACGTTGGGCTACCTTCGACTGTTATATTATAGGTCCCATTAGCAGGCGTGTTCATTTGGAGGGTTACATTGGTTAGAGTTAACATAAAAGGTGCAGTAATCGTTAGATGTCCGTTTACTACAATGGT
>CBDVCK010000035.1:0-19158 GCA_965372465.1 uncultured Thermoplasmata archaeon
AGATTCGATTACCTCTGCTTCGGAGTTGATATCCACCCCTGCTTTTGCATAGGTCATGCTCTTTTTCTCTGCCATGGAATCACAGGGGGGTAATGGTAATTTTAGGTAGTAAGGTTTTTGATTGAGGATTAATCAGATTCACAGTTAAGTTGGTGGTTTGGATTCAGATTCTTAACTGCCCTCCCCTTCATCCTCTTCAATCTCTTCAATCTCTTCAAAGGAAACCTCATCATCGCCTTCGTCCTCTTCCCACTCCACACCCTCGAATTCGGCCTCTAGTAGTACTTGGCTGCCCTCTTCAAGTTGCATATCATTCTTTCAGAGGTTTGCCTGTTGATCCGAAGCGTATTAAACAAAATTGTTTATAAACAAAAATGTTGATAGCTAAAACGACTGATCGATGAGGGATTCCTGTATAGGGAAAACAGCTATTATACTTATTCTGACCCTGTATTCGAGGAATGGATGAGGATAAGGGAAAATATTGGTTTATAGATTGAAACAATTGAGCCCATGATTCTTGGCCCTCGTTTATTATGTTTCGAGTGTTAATACCGATTATATAAATATATTTCTAGATTATTGAAAGAGGTATAAATGCTGATTTTAAAAAACAGAAACATGCAGAAAAAGTAGATCATATACAGGCAGCTGCTGTTAAACCCGGAAACCACCCAGCTTGAACTGTCCAAGACTCTAAAAGTATCGTTGAGTACAGTAAATAATGCAATACAACCCCTAAGAAGTATGGGTGTGGTCAGTGTGAGCCTGAGAAAGCTGAGATAGGGCTAAAGATATATGATCTTCCATCTAAGATAGAACATTTGGAATCGCTTTATTTGATGGCCGCTTGAATGCTTTTAAAGTTCGTAATTATAAACCTAGCCTTTAAGACCTTAACACAACCAGACCATCCCCCTTCCTTATTCTCATTAGATGGACCCTCTCGTCATGTGGGGAGCCCCGCAACTTCTCCACAGATATACCCCTTTTAAGCTGCCCCTTCTCTCTTCGCTTATGCAGTTTTATCTCACCTCTTGCCAGGAATACCTCGGGTGTCAGGCCGTATTCCTCGGGGGTCTCAACAGTAAGGAGTGTTGTCACCTTGGATTCCGAAAGGAACCTCAAAAAAGACTGCAGATTGACTTCCTCCTCACCAGCCATGCAGAAGAATTTCAAGGCAGTTAAAGAATCGATCACTATCCTATTGTACTTGTTTTTTCTGAACTCCTGCTTCAACGTGGTTTGCAGTGAATGGACGCTTACCACAGTTGATTTGAATCTTGACGTTTTTCTGATGCTGTCCGGCAGATCATGTATTATTTGCACCTTGCTTTTAGAGGATATCTCCATAACAGGCGTGGGTTCATATCTTCTTACATCCGAATTGGCATCAAGTATCTCCACACCCCTTACATTCAGTTCCAGATATTCCATGTTATACTTGATCTCGTTAACCGGCTCTTCCAGTGCCACGAACAGAACCTTCTCGCCTTTTCCCAGGCCTTCCAAAAGGAACTGCATGCCAAAAGTGGTTTTTCCGGAACCGGGAGGACCTGAGACGATATACGGCCTTTCCTGTATCAAGCCCCCTGATAGCATCTTGTCAAGCTCTTTGATTCCGGTTTTCACCCTGTTTATACTTTTCATATCATTCATCTCGAAGTTGATTTTCAATCTTTTAACAATTTTCTATTCTGTACCTCCAATCCAGCTGAAGATAGGTTTAATGGTCTGATATACTCATCAAAATCCGATCCCCTCATCTTCTCGATGGATATTCCGCGCTTTGCACCATCTTGGGAATTGATCCTATGCAACCTTATCTCCCCCCTGGCCAATAGTACTTCTGTGGGCAAATCTTCAGGCTCGGGGATTTGAGCGATTAACAACGATGTCGCTTCCATCTCCGCAAGGAATCTCATAAAGGATTGTATCAGGATTCTGTGATCCTCTCCTTTCATTCCGAACATCTTAAGCGCAGTCATGGAATCGATAACCACCCTTGAAAAACTCTCACCTGTTTCCTCGTGCAGGTCATCTGATTCCTGCGCCAACATCTTTTGCACCGAATGAATGGAGACCTCCATTGCTCTCAGGATTCTGCTGGGCCTGATGTCACTTATATCCCGCATGGTATGCAAATCCAAAACCGTACCCACATCCTTGATGAGGCTACCCCTTCGAAAGCCCTTGATATCTGGAACTGCATCCAGAATCCGAATCGGTGCCACATCAAAACCCAGTGCCCAGGAATTCAATTTTATCTCGTTTGGCGGCTCATCCAAAGCCACAAGTATTACATTCTCATCGTTTTTTATACCTTCCATTAGAAAAGAGATACCAAGGGTTGTCTTTCCGCTGCCTGGGGGACCAGTTATCACATATGGTCGCTTTGGAATCAGGCCGCCGTGAAGCATATTGTCAAGACCTTTTACGCCTGTGCTTACCCTGTTCATCTTCCAACCGCCTTGTCTTCCGAGGGTGATAGCATTACATCAAAATAAAATATTCCTATATAATTATCAAAATCATTATTTTATTAGAATTGAGAACCTTGGTTTGCATAAATTTTACTGTATCTCTACGGTGGTGATTATTACACCCATTTGCTCCATAGGACCATCAGCGGATTCTCCCTCCTTTAGACCTTCATGTTGAACATCCTTCTCGGAGTAGGCCTTGTATTCCAAAGCATAGTACACCACATTCGCACCAGTTACGAAAAGTATTAGAATCAGATAGTTCCAGATATTAAGGCTGAATTGGTATTCTTCCCATGTCTGATGTATTATGGGCTCACCACCTAGCAATGCAAATATCCAGAGCACAACCAAAAGCACGTAAACCTCGTTTAAAATGAATCTGCCCTTGTCTCCTTTTTCGTATCTGACCTGGTATTGTGAAACAAGAATGAGCAGGACACTGATTGGTAGCGTTCTTTGCAGAATGCCGATAAGTCTTGCATCTGAAAGCTCGGGATATGTAAACATTATCATAAAAATCGAAATGATGGGCATGATGAAGTAGAATACAAAGGCAAAAACAGCCTTACTTGATATCCTCCTGTGATTACTGGATATCGAATCTGAAGTCTTCCATTGTAACGTCATATTCTCCATCTTCCATCTTAAACATCAATTCAAGCTCGAAGGTCACGGTTCGCATTCCGTCCATAACATCCAAGGTTACTCTGATTATCATTTTGCTTGTATTGTCTCCTTGTGGCCATGATTCAAGACGCAGTGTTGCATCCACCCAATCGAATTTGCCAAGCCATTCATTGTCCCAAACATCCTCCATTACCTTATCCATGAAACCATCCACATCCCCCTTCTCCAATAGGAGGTATTTCAGAAGTCCTGCAATCTGGTTATTGGTCTCATTACCGATTTTGGTTAATGGTGCCTCCCAAGCATACTCCAGGGTATCATCTACAATGAACGTCCCAAGCCCCCAGAGATAATTGGCCTTGATATAGACATCCAAGTAGAACACTGAATCGTTGATCATAAGACTCCTCCATTCGTCATATTCGATTCTTTCAAAGGGCATCACTGCATTGATGTTGAATATCTTTACATGCCCGCTTGGAATGGATAGGTCATTTTGACAATAATCTATGAGCATGGTACCTTTTTCTGTTCTTAGGACGGCATGAATATCCAGATCCTCGATATCGTAAATTCCTTGATTCGTAACAGTGAAATTGGCAAGGAAATTTGCCTCGTCATATTTTGTATCTATGGTCCATGCAAAATCTGTTTCTTCAGGGATTTCCACTTGGATTGCTCCTGTTGCAATGGTATAAAGATTGACCAAGGAAAGCGTGGCCAATAAGCAATTTAGGGCGATTACAACCATTCTAAATCTGATTACATTTTCTTTAAGATTCAAGCGCATCCCCCCCGGTAAAGGTGAGTACTCCTCCCCTTACAGGGTAGTGTCTGGGCGCAGCAAAAAAAAGAGCAGGATATTGGCAATGCCCCATAGTAAATGCACAAGATCCCCGAATCCGAGATTAGAGGGTCTTTTTCGAATCTGGCCAACCACTTGCTCGAGGGTAGAATTGCGTAGCTTTTCGCATCCCTAAATTTTAGCTTCTTCCATTACATGAGAGAAAACCTCTCCATCTCCTTGGGAAGATGTTAAATTGGGTGAGTGACAAATGATAGGAGTGTTGCATCCCGTGACTCTTTTTATGTACAGCCCTAACGTATAATATAGTTTGAACTTCTATAAAAGAGTTTCTGTACAGTTAGCAACTTTGAGTCCATGAGAAACTTTGTCAAGGTCATGAAAATTTAATAAAAAAATTTTTCCTACTTCACCAATTTCAGAACCTCTTTGAACTCCTTTGTGTCGGCTCTTTCCATGATCTCGTACATCGCCATCTCTGTTGAGGATATCACTGCGCCGAACTGTCTCATCTTTTCTATTCCGATTTCTAAATTTTGCTTGGTTCTCGAGGAAATTGCATCGGAAATTACATGAACATCCAATCCGGAATTAAGGGCATCCAAAGTGGTTTGCTGAACGCAGATATGCGATTCTATTCCTGCTATCATCAACGTTTTAACCCCGAGCTCTTTTAGCTTTTCTTTGAAATCTAAAGATCCGTAACAGCTGAAGATCACCTTCTCTTTTGGTTCGTATTTCGATAAGGCCTCCTTGATTTCGGGAACTGTGGTTCCCAGACCTTTCGGATAGTGCTCTGTTAGAATTACTGGTATGTCCAAGATGTGTACGAACTTGATGAGCATTCGTATATTCTCTGTGACCTTCTCATTGTTCATTACATAGGGCAACAACTTCTCCTGAACATCTACAATGATCAAGGCGGTGTCCTCCTTTGTTAGAATTGCAGGATGATGTTTCAGTTCTTCCATATGAACCACGGGTCTGATAAGGTGATAATGGGATTATATGTTTTTTGTTTTTATATTGCTTCTAAACTCAATTCTTCTCATTTTTGATTTAGGATTATTGGGTGGGTGGAGGGGGTTTTGGATGGAGGGCATGAAGGGCATTATTGTCAGTATATCCTTTTTCCATTTGGATAAACCACCACCATATAAAATACAAGGGAAAGAATTATTTAACAGAACCTGTATCCTTCGTATCTAATATTCAAAGGTACATATAAGGGAGAGGAGCACCTTGCTTGAAAAGAAGAAACAAAACGGTCAGTGGCTTATTGATAACGCAATAAAACCCGAGCTTCCCAAGGATACCCTCAGAAAACAGCTGCAATCCAAACTCCAGATGCTCAGGGAAAAAGGACTTTCCGAGGACCAGATGCTTCAAAGCCTTTATCCCAAGACAATACTTGATGTTGAAACCCTTGAGATGCTCACTGCAGCTCTTATCGCAGGCAACAACGTTCTTTTATTTGGTCCCCCGGGCTCGGGAAAGACCAACCTTGCAAAAGATATCTGGAATCTGTTTCCTAAAAAGAAATATGCTGTGGACGGATGTCCTGTCCAGGACAATCCCTTCAGCGTTTTCGACTCCTCCTTTTTCAATAGAGTTCCCGCTTGTCCATTCTGCCAGACAACTTACGGAGAACTGTCATTTGCCGAGCTGGGATTCTTCGACCCTTCAAAAGTTGAGCCCTCCAGCGTGCCAGTTGCCAACATCACACTTCGTGAAGGACATGGTCTTGCAAGAATCCAAGGGTCACCAGAAGTGTTTCCCGATAACCTTACAGGTACAATCAACTTGCAGAGATTGGAAAGAATCGGGGACCCCACAAGCCCATTGGTTTTGGAACCTGGGAAAATGCTTCAGGCAAACAGGGGTCTTTTGATGGTGGATGAGATTGGCAAGCTGCCAAGAGGGACACAGAACGTACTTCTTCAATCGCTGCAGGAGCATATAGTCACACCTGCAAAATCCAGAGAAACTTTTCCCGCATCCTTCATCGCCATCTGCACCTCGAATTTGGATGATCTGGACAATATCAACGAGCCTCTAAACGACAGGTTATCCAACATCCATATCAATTTCAATTCCGTGCACTCAAAGAACAGAAAGATCGTGGATTTGGCTTTGGCAAAGAATACAAACGAGGTTTTCATCCCAGAGATATTCTTCGAAGGCAGTGTGTTTCTTTCCGAAGCCTGGAGAAAGTCCCAGGGTAACGTTTATGAGCTCTCCGAGGTGGGAAGCAACAGGACCATGATCGACATCGTAACCAGGGCCGAGGCTTACGCATCATTGCAAAACCGTAAGATCACGTCACTTACAGACTTTGAGAAAGGTGCCACAAGCGCTATGCTTGGTCGTGTCAGAGCCAGGGGCGGAGACTCATTCGCCCAGAACAGGGATAGGATTCATACCTTTTTATCAAAGCATCTTCATGAGGAGCTGAAGAGGGGTGGCAGGATATACTGGTGCGGATTCTACAAAGATGTATTAAACGGGGATAAACCCGAAGGAAAAAGAGTATTGGAGGAATGTCAAAAACTATTAAAGAATCCGGAACTTGCAAAGGGAGCACTGAAGCAGGATTCCCCCCATAAAAAGTACAGGAAATTTGGTAAGTTCGTGGTTGATAAGGAGCGATACACCGGAGCTCTGAGTCAGGATGAAGTTGTGCTTTCAGTTCTCTCACTTCTTTCTTCATTGGATGTGTTTGAATGCGATGAGGATAAACTGAAGCTCAAGGTAGGATAGCTGGCGGTTGTAATGGAACTTCCGAATTGCGATGTTATTGAGGATGAGCTGATTCTTAGTTACCTGGAGAATATCGAGCTTGTCACAAAGCTTGTTGAGGAAGGTCCGGAATTTCTCAATCGCTTCGTTGACGAGCAAACTAAGAAGGATTCCACCATAGCCAGGTACATTAAGAATCTGAGAAGGAAGCTGGAAAGACAGGCCGAGAGAATCAGGGCTGATAGAAAAAAAGGGTACATGCGCAAGATGAGGGATCTGGTCAGAAAAAGGGATGCCGAGATTTCGTCAGTGCAAAAAGAGACTTTGGAACTTACGGAAAAACAAAAGGATCTACAATACAAACTGGACTCCATCCTGGAAAGTACCCTGCTTTCCGATGATTTTGTGAGATTGGTGATAGACACACCCATGAACCTGGAGCCTGAGAAGGTTGGATTTGTAAAATGGCTAATCAACCTTTTCAAAAAGATCGGGCGGGCGATAAAGAGATTCGTCAGGTGGCTGAAAATTAAATTGGGTTTGATAAAACCTCTGGATGATGAGGAAATGGTTTTGAAAAGACCGAAGCTTCTTATCTCATTTCCCTCAATTTCGGGAAGTTTTAAAGATATCGATTTAAAATTCGGAAATGCACTTTTTACGTCCCCAGATTTCAGGGAAGAAATGGAGAAGAACATGTTAAAGAAAAAAAGGTTCAGACGCTCCAGACTCTCATGGAGAAAGAAATTCAGGAAGAAGAAATATGTAGAGGATGCGAAAAGAACCTTTTACGGCAGGCTCGAGAAAAAATTGCAGAAGAAAGCAAATAAGATCAATGCAAAAAGGGATGCCCTGTCTAAAAGGGCAAAAGATCTGAAAATCAAGGAAAGGCAGACAAATGACGAGACAAAAGAGGAGGGGAAACAGTTAAAGGCCCAAAGAGAAAAGGAAGAAAAACAAATTTCGCAGCAATTGAAATCAATGCCAGAGGAGAAGGCGAAAAGTGAGATTGCTGAGAAACTGGAAGACTCGGGATTTATCACCCGCAAGGGAGATGAGTTTCAAATCACAGCCAATTTGGTGGATAGGTTCGCAGAAATTGTTTTCACAGCCGAGATTAGAAATCTTCCCATGGCATATCATGCAATCTACGGTGCCAGTGAGGTCGAAGGGGAATATGAGCGCGGTAAATTGAGAATGGTGGATGAAATATCGAGGATGGACATAGTGGAAAGCCTGGTCAATGCAAGGATGCGCCATCCTTATGATAAACATATCTACGAGGATGATGTGATAATCTACAGGGATAAAAGGGGTGCCAACAATCATGTTGTGCTCATGTTCGATAAAAGCGGAAGTATGGATGAAAATAATAGAATTATCGCCGCGAAGAAGGCTATTTTAGCCCTTTACAAGGCTGTAAAGGAAAGAAATCCTAGAAATATTGTGGATCTTGTGTCCTTTGATACCGAGGTTAGGGTAATGGACCTCTTGGGTGTTTGGGAAAGCGAGGCAAAGGGCTTCACAAACACAGGGGAAGCCATTAAAACCGCAAGAATGCTTCTTTCGGAATCATCAGCAGATAGAAAAATGGTTTACCTTATAACAGATGGACTCCCTGAGGCCTATACCGAAGAAGGAAATGTATTTGCTGGTGATACTGAAAAAAGCCTTACCTATGCTATAAATCAGGCAAAAGAGCTGGGACAGGGAAATGATGTTCATCTTATAATGATACTTTTAGAGGCAAAGGAAAAGATGTACATCGATTCCGCAGAGAAGATCGTTTCAGCCTCAAACGGAAAAGCCGTTGTTGTGGAGCCCCAGGAGCTGGCAGCCGAGATGATCATGGACTTTGCTGCGCTTTAGCTACCATTTTCTTGGTATCTACAAAAATATTATTATATGAACCCTTTATACGAGAATTCCCATGACAGCCACAAAAGTGGAAGATGCACTGAATGCCCTGAAAAAGGGAAGTTTTGTTTTGGTATATGATGCGGACGGAAGAGAAGAGGAAACGGATTTCATAATAGCCGGACAGTCCGTAAAGTCTGATTCAATCAGAACCATGCGAAAGGATGGCGGCGGGCTCATTTTTCTTATTGTGAACCATGCCACCAAAGAAAAACTGGGTCTTCCATACCTTGCCGATTTGTTCTACAAAGAAGGGGGAAGATGGCCGGTATTAAAAGAGCTGATTCCAAACGACATACCGTATGATACCAAGTCCTCCTTTTCTATTACCATAAATCATCGCAAAACCTTTACAGGAATAACAGATAAAGACAGGGCTCTTACAATATCCGAATTTGCCAAACTGGCAGAGGAGATTAAAGAACTAACACATATCAAGGCTCAACGCCTTTTCGGGGAGCGGTTCAGAGCTCCCGGACATATTCCTCTTTGCAACTCATCAGAAAAACCCCTCAAGAATCGTTTCGGTCATACGGAACTTGGCGTTGCGCTCATGTTCATGGCGAATTTAACACCTATTGCAGCAGGATGCGAGATGATGGACAGTGTTAATGCCCTTCCCATGCAGGATGCAATTAAATATTCAGAGGAGCATAACCTGGTATTCCTTGAAGGAAAGGAGATTAGGGAGGCCTGGAAAGCATGGTCAGAGTGATGGCAACAGGTGTGTTTGATCTTCTACATCTGGGTCACCTCTACTTCTTGGAGGAGGCAAAAAAACTTGGGGATGAGCTTGTGGTGGTGGTTGCCACGGACAATACCGCCAGGGAACTGAAGCATATACCTGTCACTTCCCAGGACATGAGGGTTAGGATGGTTGAAGGACTCAAACCTGTAGATCGCGCAGTACTTGGCTATGAGGATGACAGGTACAAAATTGTGGAGGAGGTAAAACCCGATATCATAGCCCTGGGCTTTGATCAAAAGCACGATGAAGAGCGGATTAAAAACGACCTCAAGGACAAAGGTTTGGATGTGAAGGTCGTGAGGTTGGAGCCGTTTGTGGACCATGACTTGGATGGAACAAGAAAGATTATCCACAAGGTGGTTGACTGGTATATCTTCCAGAGCAGGATTAAGGAAATCGAAGGGGAAAAATAAGGAGGAGAATAATTGAAGAGGATCGGTGTCGCTGATACGACCTTTGCAAGATACAACATGGGCGGTTGCGCAATTGATGAGCTGAAAAACCAAGGCACAGGGTTCAGGATAGAGAGGTACACTGTTCCCGGAATTAAGGACCTGCCTGTGGCCTGTAAAAAATTGATTGAAGAAAAGGAATGCGATATCGTCATCGCCCTTGGAATGCCCGGTGCAAAACCCATAGACAAGCAGTGTGCACATGAGGCTTCCTCAGGATTGATTCAAGTCCAGCTTTCCACCAATACACATATCATAGAGGTGTTTGTACATGAGGACGAGGCAAAAGACGAAAAAGAACTGAAATGGCTCATGGATAGACGGTCAAAAGAGCACGCCCTGAATGCGTATCGTCTGCTTTTCAAAAAAGAGGAGCTAACGAAGTTGGCTGGTAAAGGAATGAGAGAGGGTTTTGAAGATGCAGGAGAATTACATTAATCACAAAATTCGAGCAGGTGAAGGCGAGGTTTTTGGATGGCTGAAACTTTTTGCTGAGCCTGAGCCAGCGGAGAATTTTGCTCAAAAGGTTTTAGTATGGGAGGGTTTTGAGGATAAAGGACCGATTGAATGAGAAAAAAAGAAACGGAGGAGTGATGTATGAAAATAGGCATAGTTGTGAGCGAAGTCCACTACGACATCACAATGATGATGTTGGAGAGAGCAAAGGAGCATGCAAAGTTTTTGGATGCGGAGGTATCTGAAATTGTGAATGTGCCTGGTGTGTTTGACATGCCCCTTGCTGTGCACAAGCTCCTAAAAAATCAGGAAATAGACGGCGTCGTAACATTGGGTGCCGTAATCGAAGGCGAGACCGAGCATGACAACATCGTTATGGGTCAGGCAAGCAGAAAGATAACGGATCTGGCTGTGGAATTCGGAAAGCCTGTTGGGCTGGGAATAACTGGCCCCGGAATGAGCAGGCTGCAGGCCGAAAAACGCATCGAGCGTGCCAAGGCTGCTGTCGAGAGCGTAGTGAAGATGCATAAAACGCTGAAATAAGATGGATTTGAAACTTGGGTTAGCTTTACCCTGCCAATCATTTTCATTCCTTACATTTTAAATATTCCTAATCAATACCTCCAACGATTAACATGGAACCTATCGGCGACTGGCGAAGAAGTAAGTACGCTCTGGAAATTACCTCCGAGGATTTCGAAAAGGATGTTACAGTTGGAGGATGGATCCAGGATATACGAAACCTTGGAGGAATCGCTTTTATCCAGCTAAGGGATCGCACTGGGATTATCCAGGTCACAGTGATTAAAAAGGAGCACGGCAAGGAATTTTTTAAAAAGATCACCACACTTCCTCGGGAAACCGTAATCATGATCAAAGGCAAGGTTCAGCCAAATGAACAGGTAGCCTCTGGTTTCGAGGTTCTACCTTCGGATATGAAGGTTCTGGGCCTGGCCAAAACACCCCTGCCCCTCGGGGTCATCGACAAGGTAGATGCCGATATGGACACCCGCCTTGATTCCCGGTTCATTGACCTAAGAAAGCAAGAGGTTTCCGCAGTATTCAAAATCCGCTCCACAATATTAAGTGCCTGCAGAGAGGTATTCGAAAAAGAAGGATTTTTAGAAGTTCACACTCCCAAAATCGTGGCCACTGCAACAGAAGGTGGAACCGCGCTTTTCGAGGTAACGTACTTTGAGAAAAAAGCCTACCTCAACCAATCCCCCCAGCTCTACAAGCAGATGCTCATGGCAACAGGATTTGACAGGGTCTATGAGATAGGCCCTGCCTTTCGGGCAGAGGAACACGACACAACACGACACCTAAATGAATTCACCTCAATTGACATAGAAATGGCTTTCTCGGATGAAGAGGACGCCATGGAAATTTTGGAAAAATGCGTGTATAACTCCATTTTGAAGGTAAGAGAGGAAAATGAAGAAGAAATGAAATTATTGGGAGCCGATATGGACATTCCCGCACTGCCCCTTCAAAGAGTGACCTATTCGGAATGTCTTGATTTAATAAAAGAGGGTGGATTTGAAATGGAATGGGGTGAGGATTTTCCAATGGAGGCTGTGAAAATTTTGGGGGAGAAGATCCCCGGCTTCTATTTTATTACAAAATGGCCCACTAAAAGCAAACCATTTTACACCTTACCCTTTGATGACGACCCAAAGCTATGCAGAGGATTTGATCTTCAATACAAGGAGAAGGAGATCACATCCGGCGCCCAAAGGGTGCATAATGTTGAACTTTTAAAGAAAAGATTGGAAGAACAGGGCTTGAATCCTCCAGATTTCAAGTTCTACCTGGATGCCTTTGAATACGGAATGCCTCCCCATGCAGGATGGGGATTGGGAGCAGAAAGACTCACTATGATTATAACTCAAAGACAGAACATAAGGGAGTGTGTGCTGTTTCCAAGGGATAGGAAGAGACTGGTTCCCTAAAATAGAAAATATACTCCGTTTGTTTAGGTATTGATTTTCTCAAGCCAATTGAGTCTTCGAGCGCGATTTTCGTCCACGATTACCTTTTTTTTGTAACCCCTCTCCACCTTTGCCAATCTTTCAATTGCGATTTCTAGAGCCTCTATCGAAGGAGTATTCAGATCTAATTCTGCTATCTCGAACTGTCTCCTCAGAATAGGCATTGCATCGTCAAAATCTCCATTTTCATTACAAAAATCATCTATTATTCTGTCAATGAGGCGCGTAATCTTACCTTTTCCATCCCCCGCTACAATTCGAGGATGCATTATCTTAAATTTTGTTGGCTTTGGAGACATATCATCTTTGACCTCAAACATTCTCTTGCCTAGCTCATAGAATGCTCTATCCACATTCTCGCCATTTCTTGCACTTGTAAGATAGAAAGGTGCACTGTGTTTGGATGCAAATTCTCTCAATTCCTCCCGTGAAAGTTTTGCTTTGTTATGAAGATCGCTTTTATTTGCCAGTATAATAAAAGGAATATTTCCTACAAGAAGTTGCAATTTTGGAATCCAATAATTATCCAAACTACACAATGTTTCCTTTCTAGTGATATCAGCCACCATAAAAACCCCATTTGTCCCTCTGAAACTGGTATGATGCAATTTTGCATATCCTTTCTGACCCAATATATCCCAGATCTGAAGCTTTAAATCGATTACTTCCTTTTGCATATTAATCTTGAGGGATTTTGCCGTGGTTTTTGTACCTATTGTAACAATATAATCATCATCGAAACTGTCCAGAACGAATCTTCTTATAAGGCTTGTTTTTCCCACTGCTCCGTCCCCGAGCACCATCATCTTCTTCATCATATGCGTTATTTTGGTCATTTCCTTTACCTTCAAAGTTCATCTACAGAACCAAGAGAAGTAAATATTGTTCTATTTATCCAGTTTCGATTTCCTTGGCCCATCTGAGCCTTTTTTTACGATGGGCTTCAACAATTTCAATTTCTCTGTAGCCGGTTTCGACTTTTGCCAATCTATCAATAGCCATTCTCAATGCTTCTATGGTGGGACTGTTAAAATTCACGTTGGCAAGCTCGAATTGATGTCTTAAGATAGGCATTGCATCATCATATCTTCCGAATTCCTTGCAGAAATCATCTATTATTTTATCAAGAACCTCTATCACCGCACTTCTCTTGTATTCCAGTTTGAGAGGCTCAGACGGTTTGGGCCTTTCAGCTTCTTTGAATTTAAGAATTCTTTTTCCCAGAACATTGAAAGCTCTATTTACGTTTTCACCGGATTTCGCACTGGTTAGATAAGATGGAACCTCATATCTTGATGCAAACGCTTTGAGATCCTTTTCATTAAATTCTGCATTTTCAACAAGGTCCGATTTGTTGGCTAAAAATATAAAAGGAATTTTGCCAATAATGTTTTGTACGTTTGGGATCCAATAATTATCTATGCTCTCCAATGTACTCTTTCTGGTGACATCCGCCACAAAAATTACACCAGCTGTCCCCGGAAGGCTCGATTTATGCAATTCAATGTATCCCTTTTGTCCCAGTATATCCCAGATATGAAATTTAAGGTAGTGTGTTCTTCTATCATACGCAATTTGCAGGTCCTTTGTGGTGATTTTAAAACCTACGGTAACCAAATATGTATCATCGAACTTGTCTAAAACGAATTTTCTAATGAGGCTTGTCTTGCCTACTGCTGCATCCCCCAGAAGGATTATCTTTTTCTTGATTTCTTTAAGGGTTTTCATCGCGAAACCGCCTGTATACTATGGTTTTTTTTCTCATTTCAGAAGTCACATTTATTACTGATGGGTTTCTCTGACCCATCTGAGTCTTTTTTGCCGATTGGCCTCTGCAATTTCCCATTCTTTAAATCCTTTCTCAATAGCTGCTAATCTTTCAATTGCCACTCTCAAAGTAGGTTTTTTAGGGTTGTTAACATCCAATTCTGCAAGATCGAACTGTCTTCTTATAATTGGCATCGCATCCTCAATGCTGCCAAATTCCCTACAAAAATCATCAATTATTCTATCGATAAGCTTTATATTGTCACCTTTTTCTCCCTCATATAATAAACGAGGATGAATTATCTTTGGTTTTGTTGGTTTTGGAGGCTCGGCACCTTTGAATTCAAGTATTTTTCCTCCCAGATTATTGAACGCCTTCTTTACATTCCCTCCGTTTTTGGCACTTGTAAAATAAAATGGAACATTATATTTTGATGTGAATTTTATCAAATCTTCAGTGGCAATTTCCGCATCGTGTGCAAGATCGGATTTATTAACCAGTACGATGAAAGGGACGTTGCTTACAATATTATGCACTTTTGGAATCCAATAGGTCTCCAAACTATGCAAGGTATCCTTTCTTGTGATATCTGCAACAGCCAAAATACCGTCCATCCCGCGAAAAGTTGAATAATGCAGTTTTGTATAACCCTTCTGCCCGATTATGTCCCATATCTGAAGTTTTAGATATATCTTTTCTTCATTCATATCGATTTGTAAGGACTTTGCCGTGACTTTCGAACCTATGGTCCGAATATATTTGTCATCAAACTTATCCACAACGAATCTCCGAACAAGACTCGTTTTTCCAACTGCCCCATCTCCGAGAAGCACTATTTTTTTCTGGACTTCAATTAAATCTTTCATGGGCGCGCCGCCATTTATTTCTCGTATGCTATCATTTCTATTAAATTCGTGTAGGTCTTGAATTCTTTTTTCAATCGAGTGGGCTCAACTCTACCGGTTGCTGCCTTTATCAGGAAATCAATAACTCTATTAAGGCGTTCTACCGATGGATCCATGGAATCCAAACCTGCCCTTCTGAATTGCTCGTTTATTACAGCCATTGCATAATTAGGGTCTTCAAGTAGGTCGCAATATCTTGCCATGATTATATTCTCCACTTCAAATATTGAAAGCGGTCTTCCTGACTCCAGTTCTGGGTCCATAGCCATCTTCAATGACTCCTCTCTCTCGAGTCTCGGTAAAATATTTACACCTCTCCAGGGCTTTGTCATAAGTTCTCCCAGGGCGTGAAAGGCGAGATCCACATTCTCCCCCGATTTTGCACTGGTGAACAAACATGGAAATCCATAACCTTTAATGAATCTTTTAATCTCGCTATTCTCAAATTCCCCTTCAAGATCGTTTTTGTTGGCAAGAACGATAACAGGAATCTCTCCTGTGACCCTGTATAGAGATAAAAGCCAATTCCCAAAGGTTTGCCATGTACCTTTCCTTGTTTTATCCAGTACAAAAAAAGCCCCGTTTGCGCCTTTGTACGCTCTCATCTGGAGCTTTGCAAAGCTTCGAAGGCCGATAATATCCCATATCTGCAGATTCAGTTGAATATCATTACCGTTCATAGTGATATTCAGTTCCTTGGCTGAGGTCTTCGCACCTATTGTAGCTATATATCTATCATGGAACCTATCGTATACGAACCTCCTGATCAGACTTGTTTTGCCCACAGCTGCATCACCGATAACGCACATCTTCTTCATCATTCTCTTTACTTCAGTCATATTCAATACCCTCAGGTTTTATTATGCATTTTGATCTTCCATCATGGTTCTGACCTCCTCAATCCATTTGAGCCTTTTCGCATGGTCAGCCCTTGCGATTTCCCTTTTCTTTACATCCATCTCAACCAATGCTAATCTATCTATTGCCTTCTTAAGAGCCGTTAAAGTTGGGTGGTTGAGATCCAACTCCGCAAGCTCGAACTGCCTTCTCAACACAGGCATGGCATCCTCCAAATCGCTGTAATCCTTGCAAAAATCGTCAATTATCATGTCTATAAGCTTTGTAACCTCGCTTTTATCGCCTTCAAATAGCAATCTGGGGTGAATTATCCTTTGCTTCGCAGGTACCAGATGTCCTACAGATTTGGATTCAAGTATCCTTATCCCAAGTGTGTAAAAGGCTTGTTTCACATTCTTGCCGTTTTTTGCACTTGTCAGATAGTATGGAACCTTATATCTGGCTGCAAATTCTCTTAAATCTTCCTTTGTGAATTCGGCTTCTCTGATAAGATCGGACTTATTTGCCAGTATGACAAAGGGAATATTACCTACAAGATGTCGCACTTTTGGAAGCCAATACGCTTCAAGGTTAAATAATGATTTTTTTCTTGTAATATTTGCCACCATGAAAACACCGTTTGTCCCTTTGAAGCTGGAATTATGCAGTTTTGTGTAACCCTTTTGTCCGAGGATGTCCCAGATTTGAAGTTTTAGATCGATTACTTCGGACCCTGTGGGAATTTGTATGGCTTTTCCAGAGGTTTTTGTTCCTATTGTAACGAGATATTTATCATCGAATTTGTCTAAAACGAATCTTCTGATAAGACTTGTTTTTCCAACTGCTCCATCACCAAGCACGAGCATCTTCTTCATCTTTTTCCTGATTTTGGTCATTTTTATTACCCTTTGAATTTTTTCATAAAATTAACTTCATCCAGTTATATCCTCTTAGCTAGCTGCATCGACCTCCTTTACCCATTTAAGTCTCTTTGTGCGGTTAGCCTCGGCAATCTCCTTCTTCTGATATCCCATCTCAACCTTTGCCAATCTGTCCACCGCATTTATTAAAGCATTTAATATTGGACGGTTTAAATCAAGCCCGGCAAGCTCGAATTGTCTTCGTAGGATGGGCATCGCTTCCTCGAATTTGTCGTAACTTTCGCAAAAATCATCTATTATTCTATCAACAAGAGTCACGATTTCGCCCTTTTCTTCCCCTACAATTTCGATTTCTTTTATAGTTGGTATCTCACCACCTTTTTGCTCAATCATTCTTTTACCCAGGAAATAGAAGGCTTTTCTAACATTATCACCGCTTTTTGCACTTGTAATAAAGAACGGTGCTTTGTATTTAGAAGCGAATTCTCCTAAATCTTTACCGTTAAACTCTGCGTTTTCCATAAGATCGGACTTATTTGCCATTATAACAAAGGGAACATACCCTACTATACTCTGAACCTCTGGCACCCAATAATTTTCTATGCTCAGCAAGGTATCCTTTCTTGTGATATCTGCAACAAATAAAACTCCATCTGTTCCTTTAAAAGTGGATTTATGAAGTCTTTTGTAACCTTTCTGTCCCAGTATATCCCATACCTGAAGTTTCAAAATAAGGACTAAAGCGAGATTCGGGGTATCTGTGGAACCCAGGGGGATTCCACTGGCAAATTTATAATTAGGATTATCCTTTAATACAATATGTATGGTTTTTGCGGTAACCTTTGAGCCGATTGTAAGAATGTATTTATCGTCGAATTTATCCACAACAAGCCTTCGTATCAGGCTCGTTTTTCCCACTGCTCCATCGCCAAGTAGGATTATCTTTTTCCTGATTTCTTTTGATGTGCCCATGGATAACACGCCATACCTTCTCTTCTCTATTTTCTGATTGCTTGTTATTGCTTCTAAATTCAGATCTATTTCTCTGTTAATACCTTGATTTCAATTATCCTTCAACCGATCATCCTTATCAATTCCGAATATGCTTTCCTCTCCTTCTCTAAACGAGTTGCTTCAATCTGATATGATGCAGCCGTTAATAGATAATCAATTACTCTTCTAAGACCCTGTATTGTGGGGTATTCAAAGTTCACCTGTGCCCTTTTAAATTGCTCTCTTATCATGGCCATTGCTATATCAGGATCCTCTAAAAGATCGCAATACCTTGCCATTATTATGTCCTCAACTTCCAGTGGTGTGAGCTTCCTTCCGGTCTCTGATTCAATCTCAAATCCACTTACAACTCCCCCGGTAATTTCAGGTAAATGTCCCATGGAAAGGCCTTTCCAGGGCTTTACCATCATCTCACCTAAGGTACTGAAAGCCTCGCTCACATCCTCTCCGGTCTTGGCACTTGTAAGAAAATAAGGAAAACCATATGCCTTAACGAGGGCCTCTATCTCCTCTATGCCAAACTCCGCCTTTAGGTCCTTTTTATTTGCCAAGACAACCACGGGAATCTCTCCTGCAATCTTATATAATGAGAGCAGCCAGGCTTCAAATGAATACATGGTCTTCTTCCTCGTGATATCCAATACGATAAAAGCTCCATTTGCACCTTTATATGTGTTCTTCTGGATCTTGGAAAACGTCCTAACACCGAGAACATCCCATATCTGAAGCTTTAGGTCGAAAACTTTCTCATCAACAGTAACTTGCAGGGCCTTTGCAGAGGTTTTTGTGCCTATTGTAGCTATGTATCTATCGTTGAATTTGTCAAAAACGAATCTCCTAATAACACTTGTTTTTCCCACGGCAGCTTCACCTATAACGCACATCTTCATCATCATTTTCTTTGCTTCGGCCATTTAAATTACCTTTTATTAATTCGTAATATCTCGATTCTTTTTGATTTAATTTAAGACTCGGATAAATATTATCAAATCTGATTTTACTCTAGTTTATTCTACAGCTATTCCATCTTTCACCATCACAGGAAATAAGGATAATGGCTACGATAAATCATAGGTCCAAATGGCGATTAAATAGTTTTGACGACAAAATCAAGTTTGATAATGAATTTAGGGGATTTTCGGTGCTATTTCCCGCTCTAATTGGGTATTCTACAATTTCTTATGTTCAGAAATCAAAATACCATTATTTACCAGTATTTGACTTCCTTTAGCCATTTAAGCCTTTTAAGTCGATTGGCCTCTGCAATTTCCCATTCCTTAAAATCTTTCTCTATTTGGGCTAATCTCTCAATGGCAATTCGTACGCTCTTTTTTTTGGGATTATTTAGATCTAACTCCGCGATTTTAAATTGTCTTCTCAGGATAGGCATTGCATCCTCAACATTACCATATACCTTGCAGAAATCATCTATAATCTTATCGATGACCATGGACATTTCGGATTTACCATCTTCTATTACCTCAGGTCTGGCGGGTCTTGGGGCTTCGGTTCTTTTGGTTTCAAGCATTCTA
>CBDVCK010000036.1:0-19063 GCA_965372465.1 uncultured Thermoplasmata archaeon
CTTATAGTTTGAACGGACAGTATTATTTTGAATGTAATTGTTTGATGAATAACCAAGGAGGATACCATTGGAACTATTGGTTAATTCCTGATTTTCAACGATGATGTTGGTGCAATTAGCAAGGATTACCTGCCCGGCTCCTGGAGGAACGCTCCCTTCATTCTGATTTTTCAAGTAATATACTGGTTTGCCATTGATTGTGTTGGAGACATCAATGTTATTTGAGGTCCAACGATCAACGAAAAGACCCCAAATCTCAAATCCTCCTTCTATTAATGTGTTTCCGGTGAATGAACAATTATATGAAGAAACGTATATATCGCTATTTTTTAATGTGTTATTAGAAATTATATTTGAATCCCCAGCTAGTATGTATATACCATATGAACTGTTTTCGATAGTACAGTTGCTTATTATACCATTACGAACATCGCGCAGGACAATATTTGTACTAAAGGAAGAACCAACGATCCTTGAATCTTTTATTACAAAATGAACAGTTGTAGAATGAATACTGATTCTATTGCTTGAGGGATTTGCTGCCCGAGTGATCTCATATCCTTTTATAACATACGGATCTCCCTCAGTCCCATTCCCTTGCCAACCCTCACTGGCCGCCTGAGAAGCAAAATCTGCATCCCCATCTATGGCAATGGGAGCGTGCGGGGTATATGCAGATACCTTTTGGGAAACCTCTACAACTATCACTAAAAAGCTAAGGAGCATTACCAAGGTCAGCCAGAGAGCAATTCCCTTCCTGCTCATAGAATAAAGCTATGGGGATAACATATTAAATAGGTTCCGATACCAGAAGAAAGATTTACTTAATAATTTTTTAAAAGATGAATTTTATAGAAAAAAGGCTAACTAAGCGCAACTAGAACATCATTTCTCTTTTTTAGGATTTGTGCGATTATCTCTCTGTCCTTTTTGCGTTCATCTTCTGTCATGTTATCAATAATACTTACAGAATGATGACTTATTTAATTCTTTCTCTCACATTTAATTTTGGCTACCCTCTCTTATTAAACACACAAACCTTCATACAAACCGAGCAGCCGTCGTACTCACCAAAATAAGGACCGCATTTATAAGGGTCCACCGCATATTTTATGTAACCACGAACATCGGTTTTCTCCTTGGAAATCGCATCCCCCTCGCATTCCTTAACACAAATATCACATTCTTCACAGAATTTGGTTGCCCCGAAATTTGTTGGCTCATCAGGAATTAAAGGGAGGTCCGTAGTAACAGTTCCGAGCCTGACCCTGGGCCCGAACCTGGGAGTTATCAGAAGTCCGTGCCTGCCCAACTCCCCAAAGCCAGCTTCTATTGCAGTGGGTATGTGGAGGATTCGTGAGGGGAATTTCCCACTCCCCCTGGGATGATGCGCATAGGCAGGATAGCCAAGCTCCCTGATTTTTGATGCCACCTTCATTGTGATCTCACCTAGCATGCAGTAAACCTTGATGACCTCTGTTGCGGAAGGAGGACCTGGGGATTCCTGGATTTTGTCATAATCCATTTCCATAGCCAGGGAAATTGCATACTTGTGATCAAGCTCCCGACCCTTGAAAAAGTACTCCTGCCTGACCTCCGAGATTCCCACCATATCGGCACCCAAATCCAGGGTCAGCTTCTTGACAAAATCAGTGTTTTCTCTGGGATCTTCAAGTTCTTTTTTTCTTTTAGCAACTGGGCCATCCTCAAAGCCGTACTGTTCTGTTAAAATCCGATTTTTATATTTCTTTGCCTCATCCTCGATTATTATCTTGACATCGTATCGACTGAAAATATATTCGAAGATATTAATATAAACAGGTTGCTCTGTCAATGAAATCCACGTTCCTGGCCTTTTTCCAAAAAGATATAATGCTTGCCATATTATTGCTTTTCCATAAAAGGCTTTGTGGTAACATAAAAGACTGGCTTAAGAAAAAATAACTCTACTTTCCCTGTTCATCTTCAAACTGCTTTCCCACGATCTCATCAAGCCGGTTCAGGAAAGCTTCCTCTTTTCCTTTGGGTATAGTAGCACCCGAGGCAATTGGATGCCCGCCTCCCTTTCCTCCCACTTCATCTGCCGCATCCCTGCAGGCCTCAGCCAGATCAAGCCCTTTTGAAATAAGATAACCTGTTCCCCTGCTTGACACCTTGGTTTCCGTTTCCAGCATGGAAAGGGCAAAGACGGGTTTCTCCTGATCAAAAAGATACATCATGCCCAGACCTGCATGCGCCCCTGCCAGAGATGGATTGTCGGTGTAGAAGAACTGAATGTTCTTCATGTCATGGGGGCCTTCCGATTCCAGTTTAAAAAGACCTTTTCTTACCTCGTCCTTGTAGGTTTTCCGCAGCTCTTTTGCCTTCTCAAGAGCCTTTGCATCTCCCATACAGAGGGCCAGACCCGTGCCCATATAATCCATACGGCCGCAGGAGTTAATATAATTGGAGAGGTCATTTGCATAGAGATTCCATTGTGGAAGCCAGTATTTGTATGTAACAAAACCTTCTGCAAGTTCGGGGCGAACATTCTGCGCCAAAAGTTTCACAATTACCGCACTTGCCAAAAGTCTTTTTTCATGTACATCCAGATCCTCTGTTTTTTTTGCAGGGTCCAATTTCATCGAGTTTAAAAATTCCAATACCGTATCCTCTCTTCCGGACACTCCCCTGATATATGGATCAAGACCTTCCATAAGCTGTGTGATTAACTTGCCCCCGTTCAACTTCAACATCCTCTTCTCCTCTACAATCCCCTTCTCTTTAGCAATTTCTACCATCTGGGAATTGAAACCGGAAAGTCCGGATAGATGCTGTTTATCACCAACCACCCCGGCAAGGGCCAGTGCTGAGAGATCCCAGTTATCCTGGTTTAATACATCGGATAATGCGAAGGCGAGACTGGACCCGCACATATCGTAGGTGCCGTCCATTCCAAAGAAATTGGGATTGATGAGCAAAGGGTCCATAGAATCCGAAGGAGCCCTGTGATGGTCCAAGATTATCACATCACCCTCAAACTGGGAAAGGGCCTTCAAATGACTGCTTCCCATATCGCAAAATATGGTGAGGGAGTAATTCTCCTTCTTCAATAAATCCACGTGCTCATCCGAAAGACTACTTGTAAGGCTCACATGAAACCTTAGTTTCTCTCTCGAAAAAGCATGACATAAAACTCCTGCTGCGCATATACCGTCCGCATCGTAGTGCGATATTATCCTTAATGTTCCCTTATTTGAAAGCAGAACCTCTTTTGCTTTTTCGAGTCTGTCATGAAGTTCGCCTGAAACCTCTTTTAAACTCATCAATTCTCATTTCCTCCTTCATTAAGTTGATAATCCTGATTGTAAGAATGTTTTCTCTGATATAATAAGAAAGAGATTGATTACTCAACAAGAAGTTTGACTGTCTTGATGTTGTATACCCAATCGTCAGGTAATGTCCCTTTTGAAATATAATATCTCATGAGTCTCCGTATCTTGGCCTCTGTAAGTCCCAGCGCCCTGCGGTTGTGGATATCCTTGGGATTCTCGGTGAGATGCTCGCCAATATTTACCGCCTTTTTCATGAGATTACTTATATCTTCAGGAAGTTTTGGCAATCTTTTGTTCTCCGCAAGAATTGTTGCGATGCTCTTACCGGAACAAAGTTTGACATTTGGCACTCCAAATTGATCCCTGAGTTTCATCCCGATTAAACTGGTTGTTAACCCTTCATCGGAAAGCCGGATTACAGTTCTTTCTATCTCCTTGGGCTTCATGGTCACCCAGGCGGGGGGTTCGGGTGCATAGGGTCTTGTAGATGACGATTTTCCCTTTTTTCTTGCATGAATTCTTGCCATATTTCGTCTCCGGAGCATAGTTTGTGGGGAAAAGGCATATTCTTTTTACTACTTAAAAATTGTTGTGAGAGAAGAGAATTTCGAAAAAAACTACCTCAGAGCCAAAAATAGGAAGTTTACTGCTATTCAGAGGAGCTCATCATTTCAACGGTTTTTACCCTGGGTATCTTCTTCCTTTTCAATTTTGCCGAGGGTTCTCCCTCTCTCTTACCGCTTTTGAGTCTTCTAAGTCCTTTCTTGCATTCGATATTTCCCAGAAAATCGTCTCTTGGGATGGAGTCCATGATCTCTTCCCAGCATTTGCCCTGGCGGTCACAAATCATGCATGAGCGAACAAGCAATGTCCTCAGGTTGAGTTTGGTTCTGGGATCCACCCTTACGATGGTATCTCCATATACACCACCGGGAACCTTTCTGGGAAACTCTATAAGTCTTGGTTTTTTCGTCTTAAGTTGCGTTTCTTCCTCCACCTCTTCCATGATCTCTGCTTCCACAACCTCAGCCTCAACAACCAATGGCTCCGCCTCCACAACTGCCACGGTTGCTGCCTGAAGTGGTTGGGTCTCGGTAACAATGGCGGTTGTTGGGGCGGGAATCACGGCAGGACCGACACTTACCCCTTGCGGCTGACTTGAGATGAATTCGGTTTGGGCCTGGGCCATTTCCTGTAGTTTCATTCTTGCAGGAAAGCCTGTCACTAGAAGGATACAGATAAGTGCAATCATTATTACAGAACCGATATAAACCCAAACCTCCCTGTTTAAATCCATGCCGTAGTCTTCATAGATAGTTTTGTCTGTGAAAAGTAGCATCAGCCATATCATGAATATCAGGGCCAGCACCACAATTATGACTGGAGATGCCGGTTTCTTTGGTTTTTGCGAAGGCTGACCTGCTTCCATTTATTCATCCTCTTTTTTAAGAATTCATTGCCAACATACGATTTTAGACTGGCTTTTATTATGCCCAGGTTGGAAATATATGTGTCCATATATAATGTTTTTGATATTTAAATTGAGGGATTTACGCCTATTTTGGAGGGTATTTGCAGGGTATGTAAAAATGTTTTATTTTGATAGTTCCCTTCCCACCTTCTCTTCCACACTTTTTATCTTCCTCTCTAGTGCGTTTGTTTTGCCCTTTCTATCATCTATTTTAATGGAGCATGTAACCCTTTCAGTATCTTCCAGTATGGCGTGATGGCATTTTTTGATAAGCTCCATCACCTCGTCCCATGGCCCTTCCACCACTGTGCCCATGGGGTTGATTCTGTAGGAAAGGCCGCTTTTATCGATAATATCCAGGCTCCTTGAAACGTACTTGCTCAGGCTTACACCCTCGCCTATTGGAAATATTGAGAATTCAGCCAACATGTTCTTCGACCTCATTTTTCTAGATTACGGTTCTAAGATAAAAAATTTCGTATTGCAGAAATAGAAAGGGCCATGCAGGTATAAGAACAACCACCCTATACTTTAAAATAAGAAACATCTATTACGAGATTACCGAAATTTGAGGTAAAGGCATGGTAACAAGAAAAATCAAATGCAGAGAATTTGCACTGGAATTCGGTAAAGGAACCCTTGTGATGGGCATCGTGAACGTGACCCCGGATTCCTTTTCAGACGGGGAGCAGTACCTTGATTCAGGCATGGCCATATCCCATGCAAAACGCCTCGTTTCGGAAGGCGCCGACATCATAGATATCGGAGGCGAATCCACACGCCCGGGCTCTTTAGCAGTCACCCAGGATGAGGAAATTGAAAGAGTGATTCCAGTAATCGAAGGTATTACAAAAGAGGTATCTGTGCCCATTTCAATCGATACATGCAAATCCCAGGTAGCACAAGCTGCCCTAGATTCCGGTGTCTCCATGATAAACGATATCTCGGCCATGCGCTTTGATCCTAAGATTGCCGAAGTTGCAGCACAGAAAAAAGCCCCTTTGATACTAATGCACATGCAGGGAACACCAAAGAACATGCAGAAAAATCCCACATATAAGGATGTTATGGGGGAGATTAAAGAATTTTTAGAGGAAAGAGTCGGGTTTGCAGTCTCAAGAGGCGTTGCCAGAAATAATATAATAATCGATCCCGGAATCGGGTTTGGCAAGAGCATGGAGCATAACTACGAGATAATAAGAAAACTGGGGGAACTTCGGGAATTAAAGCTTCCGATTCTCATTGGCACCTCGCGAAAATCGTTTATCGGAAACACATTGGGCCTGGATGTAAATGAGAGACTGGAAGGAACACTAGCCACAATAACAATGTCCATAATCAATGGCGCAGATATCGTCCGGGTCCATGATGTAAAAGAAGCAAAGCGTGCTGCGCAAATGACTGATGCGGTTTACAGATAAATTAGAGGTTGGAAAATGTCAGGTACACTGATTGATGACTATGTGATTGTGGAAGACGAAAAAGAGGCAAGCCAGATATACAATAAAGGCTATTACGGCGCCCCGCAGTCAGGAGGCTCGCTAAAACTTTCCTTAATCGAAGCAGTCTATCTTTACGAGGCCGGGAGGCTTGTGGTTAAGAAGAACAACAGAAGAGTGAACTTTATCCGTTTGTTCAGGTATGCAAACATTATTTATCCTGATTTTGAAATCAAGTACTTCGTATACAGGGACCTGAGGATGAGAGGATATGTGGTTAAGCCGGATATACAACCAGTGCATTTTAGAGTGTTTCCCAGGGGTGGAAAGCCTTCGAAAACCCCATCCAAATTCTGGGTGTACGCAGCCAGTGAGCGCGGCATTTTCGATATGGAAGGTATGGTGTCCGAGATAAAACGAGTATTGAAGGCAAGAAAGAAGTTACTTATCGGTATAGTTGATGAAGAAGGCGATCTCACATATTACCAGGTGAAACTGATTCGACCCAAAGGACGTGTAAAACCCGGTAAATACGATGTTTCAGCAAATGCCCTGTTATTCGGTGATAGGGTCATGGTTCTTGATTCAGAAGAGGCAGAGGTTTTGCATGATACGGAGTTCTTTGGCAAGTTCATCGGGGAGGGTCTACAGCTATCGCTTCTGGAAACGGCTTATCTTCTGGAAGTGGGGGCCTTGGTTGTCAGGGATGCAAAGACTGGCCGCAAGATAAAGTCAAGCCAGTTTACGAAAAAAGCCGAAAGGACCCAGCCCGACTTCGGGATCAGATTGAAAGTCTATTGGGACTTGAAAAGCAAGGGTCTAATCGTCAAGACCGGATTCAAGTACGGAACCCACTTTCGGGTTTACAAGGGTGATCCGGAAAAGAACCATGCACTTTACCTTGTTCATGCGGTTTCCCCCACCTTTCACAGCACATGGCCTGAAATCTCCAGGGCCGTTAGACTGGCTCACGGAGTAAAAAAGGAACTTTTGCTGGGCAGGGTGAATCAGAATAAATCTGAGTATGTTCGGTTGAAGCGAATTCGGCCATGAAGATTTTATTCAGTTTTCTTTTTCTTGACCGATGTACCTTTCTTTTTGGTCTTTTTCGTTGCTTCCTTTTTCTTTTTTAGGGCCTCTTTCCCTTCCTTCAATTGCCGGATATTATCATCATAGGCTGTTTTTCTTCGCAAGTCCACCCTCAACCCGAGACTTTGGGCCATCCTTATATCGATATTTGCCTTCTTCAATTCAGAGGTGGAGAACCCTCTTGCAGTTCGTGTCTTTCCACTTGAAAAAACCTTTGGTTCCATGGGTATCACCTGTACTTTTTCTTAGTTATACCAAACGATGTTCCGAATGCCAGGACCGGGAGTACAAGAAGTGCTGAAGAGGAGCAGGGGCTGGAATCTCCTCCTTCCCCGATTGAGATTTTTACTGTATCATCGTCCACGAGGGTGTAATTGAATCCGGTTTCTGAGCCGTTCCAGTAAACCTCGAACTGGATATTGTAGTCTCCTTCCGGAGTATCGTTTTCAGCAACCATAGGAAACTCGAATCGCAGGCTGTCTGTGTCATAGCCTGTGTATGTAATTGAGGCTGTATCACCTGTTACGTTCATGGCACTTCCATTTTCAACGAACTGGAATCTGGGATGGAGTGTAACGTTCACAGTGTAGTCTGCATCGGCATGGCTATTCACGAATATCACGACATCGAACTCCACGCCCGGTTCTCTGTGGAGTATGTCATTTGCCTCGATTTCGGGAACACCTGCACTTGCGATGCCAACCGAAAAATATAGTGCGAATATGAGCATGCATGTTATCAGGTTCTTCGGCATAAACTCACCCTTTGTCTAAACGCGTGCTTGGTTAAAAAATGTTGCGGTCTTGATAAGGTAGATTAATCTCCGAAAGATATATACAATCATACTGCTATTTTATATTCTGATGAGGAGCAAAACGAGGTCAGTGGTCATCATTCTTCTGATGGTAGTATCCATTGTCGGAGTAATGGATTTTACAATGGATTTGATACCTAATGGAAGTGCAAATGTTCTCTATGTGGGAGGCTCAGGTGGAGGTAATTATTCCACCATCCAGCAAGCGGTAAATGACGCCTCAAACGAGGATATAGTTTTTGTTTACAGCGGTACATATTATGAGAATATTGTAGTGAATAAAAGAATCAATCTCAGCGGTGAGTCCCGGGACACCACATTAATCAATGGCGGTGGATTCGGAACTGTGATAAGGGTTAACACTTTTGAGGTATCAATCAATGGATTTACGATTACGGGAAGCGGATCTGCGTTTCGGGATGCGGCAATAGATGTATATTATACTACAAAATGCAAGATTTTCAACAACAATATCTCCCAGAACGGGAATTTCGGGATATTCGCCAGGGGAGGCAGTACTCACCAAATTTACAATAATATAATCTATGCAAATTCCAATCATGGCATAAATATTCAAACAAGATCCAGCACTCTCAGAAATAATATTATGATCCAGGATGGTATTTCACTTACGGGTTATGACTATCAAGATTGGAACTCAAATAGCATAGACACCTCTAATACAGCCAACGGCAAGCCTGTATATTACTGGAAAGAAAAAACGAGCGGCACGTTACCCTCGGAAGCAGGGCAGATTATTCTTGCCAACTGTACCGATATAAAGGTGGAGGGTCAGATAATATCCAATACATCAGTTGCAATTCAAATAGGATTCTCCTCAGACTGCTTCATATCCAACAATACCCTGACCTTCAACAATAATGGCATAGTACTACATCGCACTGAAAGAATAAACATTACTGGAAATACTATCGAAAACAGTACTTTTGGCATCGATGCCGGTCTTTCCGAGGGCGATATTATTGCAGAAAACACAGTATTGAACAATGAATACGGTATCTTTGTGATATCTTCACATTATGAATATATTATAGATAATGTCGTATACCAAAATTCCTTTGGGATATTTGTTCATCGCTCTCATTGGATTTATGTGATAGCAAATAATGTCTCGGACAATATCAAGGGAATCGAAATAAATGCCTCACTCTATGGGATTAATAATATATTTAACAATTCGATTGTTTCCAATAATAATGGAATTTTTTTAATTGAAACTGAAAATAATTTCATAGAGAACAATGATATAATTGGGAACACAAATGGCATATATTTGGGTTCCTCCTCACATTTTTCTGAAATTCATAATAACACTATTTCAAACAACTATTGTGGAATATTCCCAGCAGTCGGCTCAAGTAACAACAATATGAATAACAACACATTTTCAGATAATACTGTTCAGATCTCCATAGATACCGATGGAGATGGTATAAGGGACCACCTGGATGAGGATGATGACGATGACGGTCATTTGGATGTAAACGACGACCTACCAACCGATCCAACCGAATGGGAGGATACAGATTTCGATGGCATAGGTAACAACCAGGACACGGATGACGACAATGACGGTTATCCGGATGAAGATGATGAATTTCCCAGAGATCCAAAGGAATGGAGCGATAAGGACGGCGATGGAATAGGGGACAACTCTGATTCGGATAACAATGGTAATTACATCCCTGATACCCTGGAAATACCGTTAGCAATTTTGGCGATTTTGATTCCCGTAATTTTATTTATTCTGATTAACAGGCGTATTAAAAAGAAAGGAAAACAAACAAATGATCGACCTTCAGATGATAAAGAAGAAAGAAAAATAACTCCAATTTTTGAAAGAAATAAATGAAATCAGTAATCAAAACCTTTTTCCTATCCCATTTTAATGCCCTTTTGTGATTTTCATGTACCTCGACGAGCTTTCCATGTCAGAATTCAAGGAAAATGTAAATGATGATACAGTGGTAATTCTCCCAATAGGAGCAATAGAAGAGCACGGCGCACATCTGCCCTTGTGCACGGATTCCATTCAACCCGAGTTCGTGGCCCAAAAAGTTGCAGAAAAAACCGCTGCTTTAATCGCACCCCCCATCAGGTATGGCCTCTGCTCCTCCACAAGGAACTTCCCCGGAACCATCACCATCTCCTTTGACACCCTGCGCTCCCTGATCTATGATATCCTCTCGGAATTCGTAAGAAACAAAATCAAGAACATCGTCGTGTTATCCGGTCATGCAGGAAGGGTGCATATGGCAGCAATAAAACTTGCAGCAGAAAAGGTGGCACGAGAAAGCTCAGCAAACATCATGGTTCTCTCGGACTATGATATCGCATATGAACTTCTGGAAAAGGACGAAAGCATACCAAAGGATGACGGGCACTCAGGTTTGATTGAAACATCAAGGGTCATGGCCATAAGGGAGGATTTGGTAAAAGGCAAGGGAGAGCCCGGAAATACAAGACCTCCGAAATTCATGGTTCTTTCGGACCCCGAGAAATATTTTCCCTCAGGTGTGTTAGGCGATCCTACAAACGCATCTAGAGAGAAAGGCAAGGAAATCAATGATTTCATAATAAAAGAATTAGTGGATTTGATTGGGAAAATGAAAGAGCGCTAAGAAACCTTGCTCCTCTCACACCGCATATTGATACATACTTCCTTTTTCTTTCCCCTTCCGAACTTGATCATCGGTGCATCGCATAACTCGCAGATCGTATCCAGAAAATCGAGTTTTCCTCTCTGAGGCAATGCAAACGAATTTCTGCATTTAGGAAAGCTTCCGCAGCCAACAAATCTCTTGCCCCGCCTGGATCTCATAATAAGCAGCTCTCCCCCGCAACGCCTGCACTCCCCGACAATTCGTTGTTTCTTTAACGCTTCCTTGATGGAGTTTCCGATCCTATCCTTGTTCTCCTCGAGTATAATGAAAACCTTGTCCAGCATCTCCTGGGATTCCTTAACCACTTCCTCCAGATCCTTTTTACCTTCAGCAACCTCTGCCATGTCCTTTTCCAGGGTACTGGTCATTCTTGCTCTTGTTATGGTCCTTGCATGCTCTTCTAAAGCTTCGATTACGGCTATCCCCGAAGGGGTTGGTTTCGGGGGTGAATCCTTTACATAACCTCTTCCGTAGAGCTTCTGGATGATCTCATGGCGAGTACTTTTCGTGCCAAGTCCCAGTCTTTCCATCTCGGCAATCAGAGCACCCTGTCCATACCTGTTGGGGGGCTTGGTTTGGTCTTCCTTCATATCCACACCAAGAACCGAAACCGTATCCCCTTCTTTCATCTGGGGTAGGATCTTCTCCTTGGGTGTGTAATAGTGGAAGTATCTTCTCCAGCCAAGATTAAGGAACTTGAGACCGTCGGCTGCAAAAATCTCACCTGAAAGATCGAATTCGATGATCGTTATTTCGGAAATTGCTGGTTTGGCCAATGTTGCGAAAAACCTTCTTACAATCAATTCATATAATTTCCATTGGTACCTGTTCAGATCTTTTTTCTCTGCAGGGCCGGTAGGATGGATTGGGGGATGGTCGGTTGCCTGTTTTTTTCCCCGGGTTGGAGTGATACGGGGTAATTTAAGAAGCTCCTTTGCTTCTTGCGCAAATTCTGATTTTGTGAGTTTTTCAAGCAGGTTTCTCATACTGAGAGATTTGGGATAAACGGTATTATCGGTTCTCGGGTAGCTGATGAATCCATTCGTGTAAAGGTCCTCGGCAACTGACATTGCCCTTGCCGCAGTGAAACCCTGTCTTGTGGCATCCCTTAAAAACCCTGTTGTGTTATAGGGTGTTAAGGGTCTTTCTTTCTTTTCCTTTTTCTTGACAAGGACAACCTTTCCAATCTCGGTGGCTTTAGCGTTGTTAAACGATTCTTTTGCCTTATCCTTATCAAAGAATTTGCCGTTTTTGTGTTTTGCAGCAAACTTGGATTTCTTCTCCAATTTGGCTTCTATCTCCCAGAAGGGTTCGGGCTTGAATTTCTCGATTTCCTTTTCCTTGTCAACGAGCAGCGTCAATGTCGGGCTCTGGACCCTTCCAACGGAAAGAAAATCCTTTCCGCTCTGGTTCGATGCTATTGATATGAATCGTGTAAGTGTCGCACCCCAGGCCAAATCAACAATCTGCCTTGATTCGGCAGATGCGGAAAGGTTGTAATCCACATCCACAAGATTTTTAAAAGCACCTTCTACTTCATCGTTGGTCAAGGCACTGAACCTGGCTCTCTTGATCATAATTCTCGGGTTGATATCGGTTACAATATTCAGTCCTTCCACACCGATTAGCTCGCCTTCTCTATCGTAGTCTGTTGCGATGATGATGCTCTCGTGCTCCCTTGCAAGCTCCTTTAATGCAGAAACGATACCCTTTGTTCTCAGTGAGACCCTCTTTTCCGGGGCGATATGTGTCAGCTCCCGAGGTTTGATTTTATGCCATCCCTGAAACTGCTCGGGATAGTCCAATTCCAGAATATGACCTCTAAGACCGATTATAGAGAAATCATTTCCATCTCTTTTGAAAACAAAAACAGGTACTTTGTGGATTTGAGTTGCTCTGGCCTTCCCTTTGGAAAGGATATCTGCGATTCGTTTTGCAGCATTTTGTTTTTCACAGATGACAAGAGTGTTCATAGAGGCAGATGCATGAAGCTAGTGTTATTTAAAGGTTTTTTCGGATATTTTAACTGGAGCTCATGATAAAAAATTATCAACTGAGAACCCGGATGGCCTCCTCTCCACACCTTTCAACACAAAATCCGCAGCCGTTACAAAATGGTATTATGACCTTTGCTACCCCTCCTTTCATGGAGATGGCATCTGTAGGGCAAAGACCAACACAGGCTTCGCATTCTATACAGAGACTTTCATCCACAATGACCCGCATTTGTACAGCCTCGTGTTCAGATATACTTTCTCAGTTTGGATTCAATGACTTCCCTTGGAACTGCCCCGACTACAGTATCAACCAGCTTGCCTTTTTTAATGAACAACAGGGTGGGGATGCTCATTATCCCGAACCTTGTGGCAATGCCTCTGTTCTCATCGGTGTTCAGTTTACCAAATACAACCTCCCCCTCATAATCCCTTGCCATTTCATCGATTGTGGTAGAGAGCGTTCTGCACGGTCCACACCAGGGAGCCCAGCAGTCCACTACCAGCAATTCACAATCCTCAAGTATGGAAGCAAAGTTCTTATCGGTCATCTCAACAGGGGAGTTGGGCATTTTCTTCTCAAGGGTCACAGAAGGCGCTTTCATGTCATTCCAATAGGATTGGATCTTCTTGGCTCTTATCTCTTCAATTTCACTCATTCTTTATCACCTCATCGGTTTTGCACGACTTTAGCATAACCGTAATTAGTATTAGAATATATAAAAGTTAAGATGTCACTATGAAAAGTGTCATAAAGACTGGCTGTTGTTGTTATTGAGAATTTGAGTACCTATAATCGCATAAAATGCTTGTCGTACTCCTTATAGATGCACCTGTCCATTACAACCGTAATTCCTGCATCCTGGGCCTTCTGCGCGGCCTTTTCATTTATCACTCCCTCCTGCATCCACACAACCTTTGCTCCCTTTTTTATGACATCATCAACCACTTCACCAACCGCTTCAGGTCTGCGAAAAATATTCACAATATCCACTTCCCCGGGAACATCCAAAAGACTGGGATACGATTTCAGATCGATTGCTGAATCGTAATTGGGATTTACGGGAATCACTGTGTAGCCTTTGGCTTTGAGAAATTTACCGATTCTGTTACTGGGTCTCATCCTGTCATTTGAAAGACCTACAACTGCGATGATCTTAGAGTTTTTGAGAATTTCCTTAATTTCTTCGGGAGCAGGTACGAATTTATTCTCAATTTCTTGAGCCATGCTCTTCCTCCTTTGCTCTTCTTTCAAATATCACCTCACCTTCATAGATGATTTTAAATATCCTATGATAGGGAATCGAAGCATCGGAAAGCACCATGAAGGAATGCTCCAAATTCAATATCTCTTTCCCTGATACGATCTTCGTGTCATTTGCCGCTCCTCTATGCACATACCATATCTCGGCTGTGGACAGATTTCTGTTATCTCGCCATTTCAATTCGTTTAATATCGCTCTTGGTAGAGGCATCAAATGAAGTTTATGAGCAAGATATTATTTAATCCTACCCATTCTTAAAAATACAAAACATTTATCTATACCCTCTTTATTAAGGTATTCCCAATCCAAATTGTCAATTAATCCATGTATTGAGCTGGTAAATATGAATCACACACGTTTCGAGAAAGCAAGGATAATCGGTGCCCGGGCCCTGCAGCTTACAATGGGTGCTGCGCCACTCATCAAAGAAAGGAAGGGAACCATTAGTCCTGTTTCTTTGGCCGAAAAAGAGTATCAAAAGGGCGTAATACCTATCAATGCGCTGAGAGATATTTGAGGGAGAGGTTTGACTGAAATTGCGGAGGTTCTGATACGAAAGATCCTCGATTCCAGGGGAAATCCAACTGTTGAGGTGGATATATACACTCAAAGTGGATTTGGAAGTGCCAGTGCACCAAGTGGAGCAAGTACCGGTGCCAATGAAGTTTCGGCATTTCCCTCCGAAGGAGTGGATTATGCAATTCAGAACTTCAGGGAAAAAGTGATTCCCGAGCTTCTTGATTACGATGTAACGGATCAGGAGAATTTCGATAATTTACTTGTAGAGCTCGACGGAACTCCAAATTTTTCAAATATTGGCGGTAACCTGGCCTGTGCAACTTCACTTGCGGTTGCGAAAACCGCAGCCCTGATTCTTGGCCTTCCATTGTATCGGTATCTGGGTGGGGCGTTTGCAAAAAGCACACCGTATCCTCTGGGAAATGTCATTGGGGGGGGAAGACATGCAGTTGGTGGAACAGATATCCAGGAATATCTGGCAATCTCAATGGGGGAAACAGCATCTGACTCGGTATTTGCCAATGCCAGGGTTCATGCGGCTGTTGCGAAAAAACTGAAAAATGAATTTCCTGATTCCGCAATCGGCAAGGGAGACGAGGGAGCCTGGGTTGCCAAAATGGACAACGAGGAAGCTTTGGAGCTTGTGGCAAGCGTATGCAAGGAAGTGTCTGATGAGGCAAATATAAACATCAAGCCCTGCCTGGATATTGCGGCTTCGGAACTGTACAAAGATGGGAATTACCATTACAAGAATGGAAAATTGAGTTGCGAAGAACAGATCGAGTTCGTGGTCCATCTTATCGATAATTATGATCTATACCTTGTTGAGGATCCTCTTGACCAGGAGGATTTCGATGGGTATGCAGAGCTCACAAAGGCTGTGAAAGACAAGTGTATCATAGTGGGTGATGACCTATTCGTTACCGATTATGAGAGAGTAAAAAAAGGAATCGAGATGGGCTCGGCAAATGCTGTTTTGATCAAGCCCAATCAAATCGGTACCCTTACAAAAACCATAAAAACCATTAAACTGGCCCATGAAAAAGGTTATAAGACCGTAGTCTCTCACAGAAGCGGTGAGACAACGGACTGCACCATAGCCCATTTGGCTGTGGCCTTCGGCAGTCATGCTATAAAAACAGGGGTGGTTGGCGGTGAAAGGACTGCAAAGCTCAATGAACTGATAAGAATTGAAGAGGAACTTTCGAAAATGGAGGGTTGATTTGGAAGAAGAAGTAAAACAAGAATCGTTGTTGGTGACAGAGGATATGTATCTGACCGCAGGGGTCCATATTGGTACCCAGCAAAAGAGTGCGGATATGAAACCTTTCATATTCAGGGTGCGTACAGATGGCCTTTACGTGTTGGATGTAAAACAGACCGACAAGCGTCTCAGAGAAGCTTCCAAGTTTCTATCCAGATACGAGCCTGAAAAGATACTTGTTGTGTCCACGAGACAATATGGTCAGAAACCGGTAAAGATCTTTGCAGAGCATATTAAAATAAATGCCTTACCCGGAAGATTCATCCCAGGTATATTAACAAATCCACAGCTGCCTTCGTACATCGAACCCGATGTGTTGATGGTAACGGATCCTGCGGCAGATCAGCAGGCTTTAAGGGAAGCAGTGAGCATCGGTATCCCGGTTGTTGGGATTTGCGATGCCAACAATGAGACAAGGAATGTGGATTTGATTATCCCTGCCAACAACAAGGGGAGAATGGCTCTTGCAGCCATCTATTGGATACTCACAAGAGAGATTCAGAAACTTTGGGGTGTTATTGAAAAAAATGAGGATTTCACCCCGACAATGGAGGATTTTGAGGCTTCACTATAATTTTTATAGTTCAAAACCCATAAAGTTTTCTCGACACTTCCATGTAATTAGGGTGGAGGGAGAATATGAGATACCCGGCTGTAGCAGGACAATTTTACGAAGGCAAAGAAGACGCGCTGAGAAAGCAGATTGAGGCATGCTTCTTGCATGAATTGGGTCCAGGAGAGATTCCCGTCCTTAAGGAAGGTGAAAGGAAGATCAAAGGTGCCGTGGTTCCCCATGCAGGTTACATGTTCTCAGGACCTGTAGCGGCACATGTATCCTCGGCTTTGGCAAAGGATGGTTTTCCGGAAACATTTTTGATTATCGGACCCAAGCATTCAGGTTTAGGAAGCCCGATTGCCATAACCACTGAGGAATTCCAGACGCCCCTTGGAAAGGTACCTATAGACATGGATTTGGCTGAAAAACTGCATACCGGGGTTATAGATAACGATCTTATGGCCCACAGAAACGAGCACTCAATCGAGGTACAGCTTCCTTTTTTGCAGTATTTAAAATCTGATATCAAGTTCGTTCCTCTATGCATCGGCCATCAGACCTACAAGATGGCAAGGGAAGTGGGAGGGATAATCTCCAAGGCGATAAAAGGGAAGGATGTTGTGGTTTTGGCTTCAACAGATTTTTCTCATTATGTTTCACAGGAAGTGGCAAAAAAGAAGGATATGATGGCAATTGAGGCCATAATGAATCTCGATGCAAAGTCACTTTATAAAACTGTGGATAAGTACAATATTTCCATGTGCGGCTACGGACCCGTTATGGCCATGATCGAGGGTGTAAATGGAAGCAAGGCCGATATGCTCAAGTATTCAACCTCCGGTGATGTCATGGAGATGAGGGATGTGGTTGGATACGGGGCGGTAATTATAAAATAAACAAGATGAGATAAGTGATTGAATGGGCAGCTCAAAAAATAAGCAAAATTCCAAAAGAAAGGCAAAACCCAAAGTTAGCAAGAAATCCGCTTCCAATCAGAAAATCGATGCAAAGATGCTGGCAATAGTTCTCGTTTTCATATTGCTTTTCGTTTCATATGTGGTAATTTTCGCAGGTCAGGATGACCCAAACCTACCAAAGAACATGGTATTTTCCCAGGATCCAGAGGAGCTTGACACCTATTACGGTAATGTGAAGGATATAAACGAGGAGCTATCCGATATCAAGGTCACAATTTTTGATTCCAATGCCGATAGTAAAAACAGGACAGAGTCATTGGTAGACGGAACCATTATTGAAACCCAAGGTAATTTCAACTGCACCTTTTTTGATAAGAACTCAAACGGGAAGCTTGATTCGGATGACGAGTTCATAGTTCACAATGCATCAATTGGTGATTGGGTAAAGATATATAAAAAATCCAGCGACACAGAGATCGCATTTTACCAATTTAGGTGAGAGTTGCCCGAAGAAGACAGATTTTGACCTCGAAAAGTCTATTTATTATCAAATCCTTATCAATAAATTGTGATAGAATGGAAGGATTTGAGATAGGTGTTGCCGTAATCACAGTGATTGCCTTTGTGCTCTTTACAATCAGCATCCTTGCCTATAAACGGGAACGGGTAAAGGGAATATTGTTCGCCTCTGTGGCTTTTGGGCTATTTCTTATAAAAGGTGTTGCTCTGAGCTTTTTTATTTTTACCTCCAAAACCAGGTCTGAATCAGACCTTTTGGCAATTGCCGTTTTGTTCGATGTCATCATACTGGTATTTCTATTTTTTACCGTGCTGTCCCCCCCAAAATATAAAGAAAGACCGGAATCGAATGTCAAAAAGCGCAAGGAAAAGAAGACCTAGCTTTATTAAAAAAACTCAATATGAGGCAGCTATGCGGACCTTCGGGGGAAAATTTCGGGAGAACAAAAAGTATGGTAAAGGAAATCGAACTGGAGACCAGACGGGAGATATTCGATCTGATTACTGATTTCCCAGGTCTCCATTTCAGGGAGATTCTACGCAGGCTTGACATATCAAGTGGCAGTCTGAACTATCAATTGAACTATCTGGTCAAGCATGATATTTTGGTTTCAATAAAAGATGGCAATCTCAAACGCTACTACATCGTTGGCAAGATAAAGGGCAGGGAAAAAAGAATACTGGGTTGTCTCAGAAACGAGACTGCCAGGGGATTGGTACTCTATCTCATGCTCAACCCTTACTCCCAGTTCAATGAGATAGCCATCAAATTCGACCTGGCACCTTCAAAATTAGCATATCACTTGAATAAACTGGTGGAAAAGGATATCATTGAAAAACAGAAAAAGGGTAGAACCACAATCTACAGGGTAGTGGATGAGGAGGTTATTGTAAAGGTACTTGTGACATATAAACCGTCATTTTTGGATAATATAGTTGATAGCTTCATAGAGGCCTGGTTTGCGCGGTAATGCTTACGAAAGCCCTAATTTTTGTCTTGCATTCGGGATATTTTTCTTTGTTATGTTTTCGACTTTCTCGTAAAGGCTGTTTTCATGGCTGTCCATTGCAACGATTAAGGGTCCGAAATTCTCGCTTTCCAGGACCCATTGCGCCTCTGCCATACCCATATCCAGCCAGTGAACTCCCTTAACATTTTTTACACCCTTTGCAGCCAAAAGAGCGGCTCCCCCTGTAATGGCAAGATAGACACATCCA